>CAMVCQ010000011.1 GCA_947166015.1 uncultured Lachnospiraceae bacterium | reverse complement strand
CGTATTTGAGCTTTGAGTATGCTCCGAAGCCCTCTATCATAAACACGATCTCTTTGAAGCCTCCAAGGCCGTTTTCGTTTGAGTTCATCGTATCGACCTTGAATCCTGATTTTTCAGTATACTTAGAATACATCCTAAAAAGATCTGCAGCAAAAAGCGCCGCTTCGTCTCCTCCGGCTCCTGCCCTGATCTCGACGATGACATTTTTGTCATCATTTGGGTCTTTTGGCAAAAGAAGTACTTTTAATTCCTTTTCAACACCGTCGACCTTGGAGCGAAGCTCGGATAATTCTTCCTTTGCAAGTTCTTTTATCTCCTCATCGCTCTCCTCCTCGAGGATAGCAAGTGAGTCTTCGATGCCCGTCGTGATGTTTTTGTACTCTTTGTATTTTTTGACTATCGGCTCAAGCTCTGCCTGTTCCTTCATAAGCTTTTGATATCGCGCATTGTCGGCTATGATCTCAGGCTCTACTATATCCCGCAAAACCTCTTCATATCTGAGCACGATATCTTCTATATGATCAAACATTTCCGTCTCCATTCGTTTTTATAAAAATGTCCCGCTGACAACTCTGTCATTTCCCGCAAGATCCTTTGTTACTTTGACATCCGTAAACCCTGCTTTTTTAAACAGATCACCAACAGTCGCTCCCTGGTCATATCCTATCTCAAAAAACGCCATAGCGCCTGCATTTAAATGCTCCTTTATTTCCGATAATATCAACTCATATTTATCGAGTCCGCTTCCTCCTCCGTCAAGTGCAAGTACAGGCTCAAAATCTTTTACTTCACGCATAAGAGTCGGTATCACATCTCTTTTTATATAGGGCGGATTGCAGGTTATGATATCATATTTTTTTGTGATATTTTTCCAAAGATCACTCTGTATAAATTCAATATTTGAGTTGTTATTTTTTGCGTTTATTTTTGCAACCGCAAGTGCTTCGCTCGATATATCCGATGCCGTTACCGATGCACATTCTGCAAGCTTTTCAAGACTGATCGCGATGCATCCCGAGCCTGTGCACATATCGAGTACTGTCTTTCCTTTGCATTGCTTCATTGCCTCCTCAACAAGGCACTCCGTATCCTGTCTCGGGATCAGTACTCTGAAATCCACATAGAAGCTCAACCCCATAAACTCCGTTTCATGAGTTATATACTCGAGCGGGGTTCCTTTTGTCCTGTGTGCCACAAAGCTTTTCAGGTGAGCACTCACTTCCTCAGGCACCTTTTCATCAGAGTGAGTATAAAACCACGCTTTGTCAATATCTTTGTCAGCAGCGTCTTCATAAGCCTTTACCAGCAGATACCAGGCGTTTAATTCTGCCTCCGGGACATTATTATCCTTTAGTTCTCTGCAGGCATCGTCAAGCAGTTGCTTAACCGTGGTGATCTCACTTAGTTTCATCTGCTTCTGCCTTTGTTTCAGATTCGTCTTCGCCCAAGTCAAGCTCTTCTATTTCTACATCATCAGCTTCATCGATTTCCGGATCGACATCCGCTTCCGGTTTTGCTTCTGTATCAGTCTGTGTCGTCGCTTCCTGTTTTGCTTTTGTATCAGTCTGCGTCGTCGTTTCCGCCTCAGCCTTTGACCCAGCCTTATCATTTTTTGATGAATTGTCCAAAAACTCTCTCCAGTCGAAAACAGCATTAACCGAAGCGATAGCCACCTCTATCATCTCATCATCCGGCTCTCTTGTCGTAAGTCTCTGCAACCACATACCGGGACGACTGATGATATAGACAACCTTTCCCTCGTGGCTTCCCAAAAATCTGATAAGCTCATACGAGAGTCCCGCGATAACCGGGATCAAAAGTATCCTCAGAAGCATACGAAGCCATACCTGTCCGATAACAATAAACATAAAAAACAATATCGAAACAACCATTACAAAAAGCAAAAAGCTTGTTCCGCATCTGCGGTGTTCTGTCGACTGCTTTCTGACATTTTCGACATTGAGCTCATAGCCGTTTTCAATACAGTTGATCGATTTATGCTCTGCTCCATGATACATAAAAAGTCTTTTTATATCTTTTATCAGGGAAATAAGCTTAACATATATTATAAATAATAATACCCTTATAACTCCCTCAAGAAAACCTCTGAGCATCGCCGATGGGATAATCTTTTTGCAGGCTTCCATAGCAAAAAAAGGAGCCAGTACAAAAAGTCCTATAGCAATAATAACAGAAAGTACTGTTATTATTCCCATTATTATTCCTTCACCTTTTCCTGATGAAGAACCTTTTTCTTTATTCTTTTCTGTTTCTTCCTCTTCAAAAAATGATGCGGAATAATTTAATGTCTGCATACCTACTGCAAACGATTCGATAAATGTAACCACACCTCTTATGATCGGAATGTCAAAAAATCTGTATTTATCACGAAGGCTTGTCGACGGTTTGCGAAGTATCTCTATCTCCCCGTCAGGCTTTCTGACCGCAACCGAATAACGGTCCTTGTTTTTCATCATAACGCCTTCTATGACAGCCTGTCCACCTATACCTGAATACGCCATATTAATCCTCCATGACGAGCACTTGTGCGAGTCACCGCATGCGTGCTTCCTGCACGCATGTCGGATCAAAAGCTATTTGTGCTCGTCTCAAATAGCTATGTGAAAAATTGGCATATCAATGCAATTTTTCACATTTCCTCCAATCCGGAGCGTAAGCGACGCTCCTCACATTTGCTCCTTTAACGCAGAAAAAGACCTGACCGCATACGAAATGCAAGCCATGGTCTCTTTCGAAAAGTCTTATTTGTGCTATTTCAATCCATAACGACGGTTGAACTTCTCTATAGCGCCACGAGCAGCAGCTGTTTTCTGCTGTCCTGTGTAGAAAGGATGGCACTTTGAACAAACCTCGACGTGGATATCCTCTTTTGTCGAGCCCGTCACGAATTCATTGCCACAGTTGCAAACAACCTTGGCCTGATAGTATTCAGGATGAATTCCTTCTCTCATGATACACCTCCTGTCACGAATATATGCATAAAAGCCTATTTTTTCCAAAAACGCCTGCTTATTGTAGCACATAATCGTATACAATGCAAGCAATTTTTTCAAAAAATGTGCAAAAAACTTTTTTACAGTCTCATTTTTCTCACTGTTTCGATGAATTCACGGTTATCCCTTGTCCTTTTAAACATCTGGAGAACCTCCTCCATCGCCTGATCGGACTTCATTCCTCCGAGAGCCTTCCTTATCTTGATGACGCATTCCTGCTCATCGTCGTTTAACAGCAGATCCTCTCGTCTGGTACTGGATTTGGAAATATCTATGGCAGGGAATATCCTTTTTTCGGACAGCGACCTGTCAAGCACAAGCTCCATGTTGCCGGTTCCTTTGAACTCCTCGAAAACTACATCATCCATACGACTTCCCGTATCAACAAGCGCAGTTGCAAGGATCGTGAGACTTCCGCCCTCTCTCATATTTCTGGCTGCTCCGAAAAATCTTTTCGGCATATGCAGTGCCGCCGGATCAAGACCTCCTGAAAGTGTCCTTCCACTCGGCGTTACCGTGAGGTTATACGCCCTTGCAAGCCTCGTGATACTGTCAAGTAGGATCATTACATCCTCACCGCTCTCAACAAGCCTTTTTGCCCTCTCTATGACCATTTCCGAAACTCGTTTATGATTCTCCGGAAGCTCATCAAATGTTGAGTATATAACCTCAACCTGTGCGCCTTCGATGGATTCTTTTATATCTGTTACCTCCTCCGGACGCTCATCGATCAAAAGGATGATAAGCTTCATCTGAGGATAATTCTTTGTCACCGCCTTTGCAACCTGCTTCAAAAGGGTTGTCTTTCCGGTTTTTGGCTGGGATACGATCATTCCCCTCTGCCCTTTTCCTATGGGTGCGATCAGATCGAGCATCCTCATCGATACTGTTGAATTTGCCGTTTCCAGGTGAATCCTGCTGTTCGGGAAAATAGGTGTGAGGTTCTCGAATTTTTCTCTTTCATACAGATATCCCGGCCTTCTGCCATTAACCTTTTTCATATACAAAAGAGCGGAGAATTTTTCATTTTGGGTACGCAAGCGCAGATTTCCCTCGATGATATCGCCTGTCCTCAACCCAAATCTTCTGATAAACTGCGGCGCCACATAGACATCGTCCTCACCCGGCAGATAGTTATCACATCTGATAAACCCGTATCCTTCCGGCATAACCTCAAGGATACCGTTTTTCGTTACGCCACTGTCGAGATCTTTTAACTCCGTAGGAGGCACATCAGCTATCTGTCTCTCTTTCATGATGGAAATAAGTCCATCTGACCCGTCGTGGTATCTCGCTTTTTGTATCCCGCGGTGGTACTCGTATTGTTGCTCCTGAGGTCTTCTGTTTTCCTTGTTTTCCCTGCCTGCTCCATCCTGTCTTTGTCTATTCTGATCATTCCTGCTCTGCTCGTTTCTGGAATGATCATTTCTGGTCTGCTCGGGCTTTGCATGTTTTTGCGATTCGCTCGAAGCCTGCTGTCTCGGTCTTTCAACCTTTGCCTCGCGTTTTGGCTCCTCTGCCTTCGCCTTCTCGCCGGTAACCTTTGTAAGCTCAGCTATAAGCTCGGCCTTTCTGAGCGTTGTCACCTTTTCAATGCCTTTTTCTTTTGCAATTCCCCTAAGCTGCTGCAGTGTCATTTTTTCAAATTCCATATCATGCCTCCACTCCATTTAAAAATATCCCTAAATTATATGTTTTGTTTCACTGCTTCACTGACTACATCTGCCACCCTCGGATCAAATGCCTCAGGTATGATATGATCCTCATCAAGCTCCTCATCTGATATCAGAGATGCTATGGCTTTTGCCGAAGCAAGCTTCATCTCCTCAGTTATCTGCGGCGCCCTTCCCTCGAGGGCCCCTTTGAACAATCCCGGAAAAGCGAGGACATTGTTTACCTGATTCGGGAAATCAGACCTTCCCGTACCGACAATCCTCGCTCCCGCTGCCTTTGCCAAATCCGGCATGATCTCCGGAACCGGATTTGCCATTGCAAAAATGATCGGATCGTCGTTCATCGAGCGAACCATTTCCTCCGTCACAACGCCGGGAGCCGAAACACCGATAAAAATGTCACTTCCGACCATCGCATCTGCCAGAGTTCCTGAAATGTCATCAAGATTTGTTATCTTGAGCATTTCTCTTTTTACATCATTTAATCTTGCTGATTTACTTGAAACTATTCCCGCGCTGTCGCAGAGGATCAGGTGCTTGAATCCGAATTTCAAAAGGAGCTTACTGATCGCTATACCTGCGGCTCCTGAGCCGTTTACAACTATACGGCAATCCTCTTTTTTCTTGCCCGTAAGCCTGAGCGCGTTGATTATTCCCGAAAGAACAACTATTGCGGTTCCGTGCTGATCATCGTGAAAAACGGGGATATTGAGCCTTTTTTTGAGCTCAGTCTCTATCTCGAAGCATCTCGGTGCCGAGATATCCTCAAGGTTTATCCCACCAAATCCCGGCGCTATACGGACTACTGTTTCAATGATCTCCTGTGTATCCTGAGTATCAAGGCAGATTGGAAAAGCATTTACTCCGCCAAATGTCTTGAACAAAACAGCCTTTCCTTCCATTACCGGCATTGCCGCCTCAGGTCCTATATTTCCAAGACCCAAAACCGCGCTTCCGTCTGATACGACCGCGACCGTGTTCTGCTTGATCGTGTATGTATAAGCAGCCTCCTTGTCCTTGGCGATCACCTTGCAGGGCTCAGCCACGCCCGGCGTGTATGCCAGCGCCAGATCCTCACTGCTTTTCACCTCACATTTTGAAGCGGTATCGATTTTTCCTTTCCATTCCTCGTGCAGCTGTAGTGCTTTGTTTGCGTTATCCATTTTTAACCTCCGGTTTATAAATAATATTTTTTTCTTGATATTTTTTCAAATTTGATTACAATAGTATAGTAACGGTTATAAAAATCCCCCGACAGTATTTTAACTGATCAAAATAATACCGACAATGCGTAATGATCATTTTTTCAAAAAAGCGTTACGCTCGGAAAAGAGGAGCTCTATGCCACCGATCAATCTGTACAAGCAGATCATACTCTATATCCTGCACAGATCCAGGGTCTCCCTTGCGCAGAGTATAGTTATCGATGTGATCGTAAACCTTGGATATACGGATTATATCAACGCCCAGTCAGCGCTGGGCGAGCTTGTGATGTCAGAGTTTGTCACAGAGCTTGACACATATCATCGCACCTATGTATCCCTGAGTGATTCAGGCGAAAAAGCCATAGGACTTTTTATCGACCAGCTTTCTCCGGATATACGAAGGGAAATCGATGAATACCTGAAAGACAATCACATAGAAACTCTTGATGAATCAGTATTGATCAGTGATTACAAGCTTGATACCAACGGAAACTACACTGTTACCTGCTCTATTCGTGACAGGGAAACAATTATTTTTTCCATATCGATAAGTGTATATAGTGAAAATGATGCAATAAAAGTCTGTGATGCCTGGAAATCTCAGAGTGAACCCCTTTATGGAGAGGCTCTCAGAAGGCTGCTCGGCGAGACTTAAGCATTATTTTTTGTTCTTATTTTTCAAAATAAACCTCATCTTGTCATCATCGGAGCGCTCAGCCGCAAGAGCATTGTATACTCCAACGCCTTTTTGGGCCGCTCTTTCCTGTCTGACCTCTTCCTCACACTTGTTACACAATGTACCGAATCGGATAGCCACACCACAACGCTCACAACAAGGCATGACCTCAGAGGTTCTGGAAACCTCAAGTCTTCCCTCTTTCAGAAGTTTTGTGACAGCAAATCTGCTGAGTCCCGTAGCATGGGATATCTGAATAATGTTGGACGGGCCGTTATCCTCGAGGTATTTTTTGACTTTGCCAAAATCATCAAGCACGACAAACTCGCACTTTTCGCAAATATACCTGCCACCGCCTCTGTACGTGAGGTGTCCTC
Source organism: uncultured Lachnospiraceae bacterium (assembly GCA_947166015.1). GTDB lineage: Bacteria > Bacillota > Clostridia > Lachnospirales > Lachnospiraceae > Eubacterium_F. The sequence continues at coordinate 29,401 of CAMVCQ010000011.1, read as the reverse complement.
CGCACTCCGGGCAAATAGAATACCGCGTGCCTTTGATGAGCAGTTCATCCAGTTCATTATCGTCTTTGTATGATCTATCCATAGGCATTACCCACTTTTTTGATTATTCAACCAACCCCCAATGTTCCAAGTTCTTTGTATTTTTGGTATGCACCATAGGTCATCGTTACTGCGTCAGCCCCGCTGCCGACAGTGATCCTCACTTCGTCCATATCTTTGTCAGAAGCCTGAACACCCTCATCAAATGCAGGAGCTGTAGTTGAATCAGACTTGGTATCGTCATTTACTTTTTCGGTTGACGAGGTTGATTTCGTCTTGTCTTTTTCGGAAACCTTTGTCGGTTTTACATCCTTATCGGGGACTTTGACGCCCTCTTTCATGAATTTCTTGATCTTTTTGACATAATTCTGTGTCTCGCTGTACGGTGGCACACCACCGTATTTTCGGACCGCACCGCTGCCTGCATTGTAAGCCGCAGCCGCAAGAGTGTAGTCACCTTTAAACTTCTTCAGATGGGCCTTCAGAAGTCTTGCGGACGCCATTATGTTTTCATAAGGATTGAAAGGATCTGAAACCTTCATATCCTTGATCTCGTCAGGCATCAGCTGCATGATACCTCTGGCACCTGCAGACGAAACGCAATCATAGTCAAAATCAGATTCGGCCTTTGCCACAGCAACCAAAAAATCGTATGAGATATCGTATTTCTTTGATGCAAGCTTAAAAATATCATCAAGCTTTGTTATGGTGTCGGGAATCTCAAAATCTGAACTCTTTTTGACCTTGTCTGAAGCCGTTTTTTTAACTTTTGAAGAATTATCGTTTTCAATATTTTTTTCAGCGGTGTTTTTCAAAACAGTCTTGAACGGGGTGATCGTCGTACCGGTTTCCTCGTCCTTTCGACCGATGGTGGGATAAGTCCCGTCATGATTGACCGCTGATGTCACATCAGTCACAACCATAGCTGACATATTGTGTATCGCTCCTTAATAAATGTATTGTCAAACAAAAATGATACATTCTATGTATATATCATACTATTTTTGGTAGAATAAATCAAGTGATTTTTATGTTTCTTCGAGATACTCTTCGTTCATTGCGATCACTGCTTTCATCGCTGTAGGTCCCGGCGCGCCTATTGTATTTCGGCGTTCTACACAAGTCTCCATAGAAATGGCATCATAGATATCCTCTTCAAATACAGGGGATATTTTTTTGTACTCCTCAAGAGGCAACTCATCAAGTGATATGCCTTTTTCAATGCAGGTGAGTACAAGCTGTCCTATGATACCATGCGCATCGCGAAATGCCACGCCATGGTTTACCAGATAGTCAGCCGCGTCCGTCGCATTTGTAAATCCCTGCTTCGCACTTGCTTCCATTTTTTCGGGATTTATCTTCATTGTATCAAGCATACCCTCACACAATGCCAGGCATCCTTTGACCGTATCTACGGCATCAAATGTAAGCTCCTTGTCCTCCTGCATATCCTTGTTGTAAGCCAGTGGAATCCCCTTCATAGTGGTAAGGATAGCTGTAAGCGCTCCATAAACACGGCCTGTTTTTCCGCGGATAAGCTCAGCGATGTCGGGATTCTTTTTCTGAGGCATGATAGATGACCCCGTAGAATAAGTGTCGTCCATCTCGACAAAATGATACTCATCGCTGTTCCACATGATCACTTCCTCGCAGAGCCTGCTCATATGCATCATTATCGTCGAAAACGCGGAGAGAAGCTCTATCAGGTAGTCTCTATCGGACACGGAATCCATGCTGTTGAATGTCGGTCCGTCGAATTTAAGAAGCGTCGCTGTGTCGTTTCTGTCGAGCGGATATGTTGTTCCCGCCAAAGCGCCCGCGCCCAAGGGACAATAATTCATCCTGTCATAGATGTCGCGAAGCCTTCCTCTGTCTCGACGAAACATCTCAAAGTAAGCTCCCATATGATGTGCAAAAGTCACCGGCTGAGCTTTTTGAAGATGTGTAAACCCGGGCATATATGTAGTGATATTCTCTTTCATTATGCGGTGGATGACCTTCATCAGATCTTTCACCAGGTCGTTTACCTCTATGATCTCATCCCTGATATAAAGTCGCATATCAAGCGCAACCTGGTCATTGCGGCTGCGTCCGGTATGAAGCTTTTTGCCGGGCTCTCCTATCCTCTCGATAAGCGTTCCCTCAACAAAGCTGTGTATATCCTCGGCTGTCTCATCTATCACAAGGCTTCCGTTTTCGATATCGTCAAGGATCCCTTTTAACCCTGTTACGATAGCATCCTTTTCATCGCAGGTAAGTATCCCCTGTTTTTCCAGCATCGTCACATGTGCGATACTTCCGAGTATATCCTGTTTGAAAAATCTTTTGTCAAACGTTATCGATGCATTGAATCTGTTGACAAGCTCATCTGTTTCTTTTGTGAATCTTCCGCCCCATAATTTCATATTAATCCTCCATGACGAGCACTTGTGCGAGTCACCGCATGCGTGCTTGAAGCACGCATGTCGGATCAAAGGTTATTTGTGCTCGTCGCAAATAACCGTGTGAAAAATCGGCATATCAATGCGATTTTTCACACTATACCGCCTCTGTTATATTTTTTCATATAGTTTTCACAACCGGTATTTAACCGATCTTTCATCACACTCAAAGCATTTTATCATATTTTTTGAAAAATGTCACGAACTTTGACATTTTTTTATACTTTTTTGTTGATCTGTTCGTCATTCGAAAAAAAAAGCGTTCACAAAACTATTGCTTTTTTTATGCCAATACGATATAATCTCATATATTTTTTGTTTAATATTTATATAATTACCAAACGAAACAATAGGGGGAAATCGTAAAAATGGGTATGGAATTTGAAAGAAAACTCGCTGTTCCGGCTGAGGTCAAGGAAATGGTACCGTTAACCGGCAAATCAAAGGAAGCAGTCGAAGAGCATAGCGCTCAGATCAAAAGCGTTTTTGAGGGAAGGGACGACAGACTGCTGCTTATCATCGGGCCATGCAGCGCCGACAACGAAGACAGTGTGATCGATTATACACTCCGTCTGCGCGAGGTTCAGGACAAGGTCAAGGACAAAATTTTGATCGTACCGAGAATATATACCAACAAGCCCCGTACCACCGGAAAAGGCTACAAAGGTATGCTTCATCAGCCCGATCCCGAGGAAAAACCTGATATGTTCAAAGGCATCATAGCCACCCGCCACCTTCACCTGAGAGCGGTCGAAGAAACCGGTTTTTCGTGTGCTGATGAGATGCTCTATCCCGAGAATTACCAATACCTCGAAGACGTATTGGGTTATGTCGCAGTCGGTGCAAGAAGTGTCGAGGATCAGCAGCACAGGCTCGTAGCAAGCGGTATCCATGTGCCTGTCGGAATGAAAAATCCAACCTCAGGGGATTATTCTATCATGATGAATGCCATACTTGCAGCACAGCATAAGCATACATTTATCTACAGAGGCTGGGAGGTTCACAGTGACGGAAATCAGCATACTCACGCAATCCTTCGCGGCTATACCGATAAGCTCGGACAGACCCATCCGAACTATCATTACGAGGATATCGTAAGACTTTATGAAGAATACGAAAACGGTGATTACACCCATCCATCGGTCATCATTGATGCAAACCACGCAAACTCGGGCAAAAATCCTTTTGAGCAGCCAAGGATCGTAAAAGAAGTCCTTTTTGCAAAAAGGCACAATCCCGATGTCGGAAAAATGATAAAAGGTGTAATGGTCGAGAGCTACATAGAGGACGGAAACCAAAAGATAGGCGAGGGTATATACGGAAAATCGATCACCGACGCCTGTCTTGGTTGGGCAAAAAGCGAAAGGCTGATATATGAAATAGCCGACGCTTTGTGATTGATCACTCTACAGCCTTCAAGACCGTATCATCTGATCCTGTTATCAGGCTTATTTTTTCAATCCATGTTTTTCGATGAGGAACGCAAGAAATGCTTTGCATCCTTCATCCACATCTCTATAGGTATCTTCGAAGTTGCCCGTATACCAAGGGTCTGCGATATCCTGTCCTTTTCTCGGAGTATAATCAAGCAGGGATGACACCTTGTTTTGCGGATCTGATCCAATGATCCTAAATATGTTCTTCTCGTTCCACTTGTCCATTCCTACAATATAATCAAATTTATCATAATCATCACGACGCATCTGCACGGCGCGGTGTGCTCGCATTGGTATGCCCATTTCGTGCATTTTTCTGACTGTCCCATGATGCGGAGGGTTGCCTATTTCCTCTCTTGAAGTCGCCGCGGACTCTATCACAAAGCTATCTGACAGGCCTTCTTTCTTGACCATATACTCCATAACAAATTGTGCCATAGTAGAACGGCAGATATTGCCGTGGCAGATAAATAATATTTTAATTGGCATTTTTTATCTCCAATACTTCATCGAAAAAATGTAGTTTGCTCCAATTTTCCAACACGCTGATATTCCTGTCATATTAATCTCCATTCCGGAGCGTAGCGACGGAGTGGCGACGAGAACATCCAGTTCTCGTCTGCCATCAGTGGCTATTTGTGACGCTCCGGCACAAATAGCCGTGTGAAAAATCAGCATATCAGTGTGATTTTTCACACTACCTTTTTACGAAGAAAACTTCATAAAAAACGCTCTTGTTTTTTCATCATCTATCACGCGTACGGGTTTCATCTGATCCGGCATTATGTTTAATTTGTACATATCACGGTCTCTTTTAAGTATCTGAGTTTCCGGTTCAAGGATGTAAACAGTGACCTTGTTTGCATTTTTTTCCATTCTTATTTTTTTGTATGCCGGAGAAGCTTCCGCAAGAGCTTTTTCGACCATTTCTGCAAGATCGTTTTTTGAAGCGATCGCTTTTTCATAGTGATCATTTGTCGATGCCGGTTCCAGCCACACACATACTCCGCTGCCTGACTCATTTAACCCATATGCATAATCAGCGATATCTACGCCTGACTGCTCTCCGGCAGACTTCACCGCATTGTATATATCCTGATTATAAATCCGTTCGCCGGCAAGCTCGCACACCTGATCTGTCCGTCTCAAATATGTAAATACGGGGACACCTTCCTCCAAGCTCTCAACATGGATAATATCCCCCAAACGATACCTGTACAAACCGGAATGATTTGTCAGTACCACCTCGTAGTTTTGTCCGGGTACAAGCTCTTTTGGCTGCAAAATGCTGTCTGCGGCAGCCTCTCCCTCCGGCAGAAATTCGAAATAATTATTGCCGTTATACAGCTTGTATCTGTCATCTCCTACTCCATATGAGATCCCAACGATCCCTTCTGATGTAGCGTATAAACCATTATGGAATTCAATATCATCCCCCACATATCTGCGAAGTCTGTCTCTGTAAATAGTAAATCCCCCAGTTCCCACCGAAACGATCCTTTCCATATCGGGCCAGATTTTCGGTATCACCGGCTCATCAAAGCCTTCGCTGAAAATGCGCTCCAATTCATCCGCGCGTTCCGGTGACGCGTGGAGTCTGCTCTCGAGCTTCTTTTTCATATCTTCTGATATGACATCATCGGTATGTATCCTACCCGTCCTTATGTCCTCAATGATTATTTTGTAATTCTTTTCAAGGTATTCAAATGTTTCCAAAAGTGTCCAGGTGAACGGGGAAACGATCCTTGCGACATTTTTATCAAGTAATGCAAATAGCAGCCTCGCATGTCTCGGATTAAATGTTTCATCAGGAAACAAAAGCTCGTTTGGTGATGTCAGGTATCCGTCATTATCTTTCTTCTCATGTGAGTTGTCATTTATATCCGTTTTGATACCCTGCAGAGCCGCTCCAAAAATATGATTATTGTATGTATTGTCCATGTTCTTGAAATCCTTTGGAAGACAGGGGAACATAAGGAATGTGCTGCCTTTTTGACCTCCATTGACCATCCCAAGCGCAATTACAAATGATTTGATATCTTTTTCCGTAAAAGGAGTTTTTTTAAGCCTTCCTTTCGTTCCGGATGATACGGCATATCCCATCACCGGTGCTTCGCAAAAGATTTTTTCCTCACCTACCTGAGTTGTCAGGTTGACCAGAGGCTCATAAAAACTATAGTCTGAGATAGGAACCTTGGACTCAAATGCTTTTACATTGTGGATCAGGTTGAATCCGTAGCGTTTACCAATGTCAGTTTTTGCGTTGTCATGGAGGATCGACAAAAGGTTTACCTCTTCTATACCTCCGACTGTATCGTCCTGTTTGATACCTATAACGCTTTTTACTAAATTCATAGTGTCTTGTGCCTGTTCTTCAGTATAGAATTTTCCATCTCCGTCAAGAGGTTCGATCTTCTCTATAAACGGTCCGAGTTTTTCATGAATTGTTTTTTTGTGCTCATCTGTGATCCCGGGACAAGCCATCATCATACCTGCTACATCTGCCATGATTATCCAAAACAAGTATCTGACATCCAAGCCCACGTCAATACCTGAGCTGATTATTTCTACGCCATTGTCCACCATCTTGAATATAACCTCAGGAGACAGCTCCCCTATCGTTTGAAGAGTTGATTCGTGGTTTACATAGTACACATATCCTATAGTCTGAGGAAGAACCAATATGGAATCCGCGTATTTCATAGCCTTAAATGTGAAGTCCATATCCTCGCCTATCGCTCTGTTCAGATCATATCTGAGGTTGTGCTCATCCAGGAACTCGCGCAAAAAAACCTGGCTCCACGGTGTCATATATCCAAACGATATGATGTTTTTCATATCCGGATCACCTTTTTTCATCACTATCGCATCTACCGTCTGATCGAATCTCGCCCTGTGATCAACGAACCCGACCAGGCCTTCTTCTTCCATTATTTTTGTGGAACGTATCTTTGCAAATACGGCATTATATTCGTCCATTTTTTCCGTTACATCTTTTATGCAATTTAGTGTAAATCGATCATCTGAGTCCAGGAAAAAAATGTACTTGCCGGTAGCGCGATCCATAGCGTAGTTTCTCGGAGATGACGCCGTTCTGATATCGTTTTTCAGTTCATAGACCTTTATACTGTCATACGGCTTTGCCATCTCTTTTACTTTTTGATAATACCCATCCTCGGAGTTGTGGACTACTATTATCCACTCAATATTTTCCACTCCAACAGTTTGATTTACAACCGACTCAAACGCAGGCTCGAAGTAGTTGAAATTTGTGTTGTGAAACGGGGTAATAACTGATGCTATGTAGTTAAATTTGCTCATATATTTCTCCTTTCTTAATGCATGATGATTTTGTTATTTTCTTTTTGCCAACTCCTTCAACAAATACTCAGAGAGTGTTTTTCTTTCATTGTTTTTGGTCTCATTTGTATCTGTTGATATTGACATATTTTTTGTATCTATTTTATCATTATCACCAAGTATAAGCCTGTCAGTAAGTCCATATCTTTTTAGTAATGTTGTGATACGACTTATCTGAGTTACACCGTGTACATACTGCCTGTCAAATGTATAGAAATCACTGTCAAGGTTAATGGCAAAAATAGATGTATGGAACGAATCCGTACACACAAGCCCTGCGTTTGCTATAGTCTTTATGTATTCTTTCGGACCTCCTGTCACAAGCTCGATACCATCGATATCCGAAAACTCCTCATGCCGGGCAACAAAGCACTTGACCTTCATACCGGTTTCTTTTATTATTTTTTTGACATTTTTTACGGCTATATCATACGGTTTGTCCAAAAAATGAAGCATCAGGTAGCCTTTTTCATCTGCCCCGGATACTCCCGCAAACTCCTTCCACTCCTCAGTAGTCAGAAGTATGGTAGGATCTGAAAGCCTCAGAGCATCTCTGCCTGTGAGTTCTTTTATCAACCGTACTCCCTCATCCTCTCTCGACGATAGGGCTTCGAATCCGTTTAGAGCATCCGAAATTTCATCTCTTAAGTACTCATGAACACTTCCTGCTCCAAAGCTCGGGCAAAGAGCGATCCTTTTGTGTTGCGGCGCAAATCCGAGGAAAAAGTACTCATCTACTATACCGATCGTCGTATTCCAAACCTGATCGCTTCCCACGATGAAAGCCATATACTCATCGGATTGTCCCATGTCACGAATTTCAGGCATTGTAAAACGACTGACCTGTAATACTTTTTCTCTGAAAGCATCCATTTCTTTTTCCGACTCTTCCGGTACAAGGGAATCATTTTTCACAAGAGAATCCATAAAGCTTTTGAAATCTTTTTCGAATTCGGGATGTTTTTTTAGATTATTTTTATACTCTTCCTCTGTGATCCCAAACGGTTCTTTTTGGATCAACACGGGCGTATATCCATTTTTGATCAAAAAAGTTTTTGTCGCATACGCCTGCATCAGAGAACCGTAATTGTTAATAAAAAATGTTATAAGTCCGACTTTTTTCATTTGCGCCCTCCTCATTATTGTCCGGTCAATTTTCACTTGAGTATGATCTTGTCCGCAGGGATGTATGATCTGATCATATCCTTCAGCAAGCTGCTATCGATCGGCTTTGAGAGATAATCGTCAAATCCCTCTTCGGTATAGCGCTCCTTTGCTCCGGATACTGCATCTGCGGTCAGGCATATCACCGGGGTTTCAACATTTAATCCTTCTTTTTGATTTCTGATGAATGTCAGCGTTTCTATACCATCCATTTCAGGCATACGCTGATCCATAAATATTATGTCGTATTGTTTTTCTTTTGTGAAATCAAGCGCTATTTTTCCGCTGTCTGCTGTATCAGGAACAATAGCTGTACTCTTAAGCAGTCCTTTTGCCACAGTGAGGTTTACAGGCGTATCGTCGACCACAAGCACTTTTGCATTGGGTGCTTCAAATGTAGCTTCAGCAGCAGTTGCTTCCTGCATCGATTTTTTGAATTTTTCCCGGAAATTCCCCACCGGCTCGTTTGATACAACTTTTTGCGGAAGATGGATCGTAAACGTCGAGCCTTCGCCGTACTCACTCTCAACCTCTACACTTCCACCCATCATTTCTATAAGCCTACGCGTGATGGCAAGTCCCAATCCGGTGCCTTCGATGTTGCTGTTTTTCTTCATGTCCATTCGTTCAAATTTACCGAAAAGCTTTTCCATATCTTCTTTTTTTATGCCTATTCCGGTATCTATGATGCTTATCGTAAATATGCATTTTTCACTGTCTTCGGGATGCTCACCGCTCTTTTCAACCTTCAATGACACACTGCCCTCTTCAGTGTACTTTGCTGCATTATTCAAAAGATTTGTAAGCACCTGACGGACACGGATCTCATCGCCGTACAGCACATCCGGAAGCGTCTCATCCACTTCTGCATAAAACGCGAGATTTTTTTCTCTCAGCTTGAATGTAACCATGCTGCAAACATTGTTTAGGACATCACTGAGTCTGTACTCCCCCTCCACAAGCTCGAGTTTCCCTGCTTCGATCTTTGAAAAATCCAATATGTCATTGATCAGATACAAAAGATTTTTTCCGGCACTGTCGATGTTTCCCGAATAAGCAACGATCTGAGAGAACGATTCTTTTATCTTTTCACGGTTATCCGGCAAATCACCTCTCAGTCTCAAGCTGTCATTATATATCATTTCATTCATTCCGAGAACAGCATTTATAGGTGTTCTGATCTCGTGGCTCATATTTGCCAGAAATTCACTCTTTGCAGCATTCGATCTGTTTGCTATGTTTTTCTCCTCACGGAGTTTGTTGTTCTCAGCGATCTTTTGTTCAAAATACACGATCAAAATAATGGCTATCGCGAATGCGGCGATAATGATAGATACCAAAAATAATATGATCGGGATGATCTCAAAAAGCTCCTCCTCAGACTGGACAGCAACTCCCGCAGAGACTTTTTTTCGAATCCAATTTCCAAGCATCACACCTCCGACCGAGGCAAAGCTGATTATGATCAAAAATGCGATCTTCATTATTCTTCGGATTTTTTTGTCTATAAGTATCTGTGTTTGAGACGGTTGATTTTTGATCTCCTTGCGGATCATCAAAAGCATCAAAAAATACCCGATACTAAGCAAGATCGAAAAGACATAATAAAGATAAGCTACCCACCCGTCATAGCAGCTCGAAGTCCACATTCCAAATTCGCAGATGACGACCACAAGTGCACTTACGGCTACATAAGCAGGGCATTTGTTGTTTTTTCTGTTTTTGAAACGCCACAGGATGCTTTGCAGAGCAAGGCAGGCGATGACAGTACATATCAGGACCTGATATACCGAATTAATTATCCCGCCAAACTCCAGGTACAATGTGAACTGCCAGATATTTAGAGGTATGGGAACAAGCATCAATACATGGAAATACTTTCGTTCCTCTTTTGATTTCATATGTATCACGAGAAAAACAACAATCAGATATGAGACATTCCATCCGAAATAAGAAAGGAAATCGGAGGTGTTCGGGGCATCCCCCATTATGAACAGGTTTGATGTCCAAAAATAACTGCTCAAAAGGCCGGAAATATTGAATATAACCGCATACAACCATCCGCGGTTATTGGTATTTATATATTGGAAAAGTGCTATCAAAAGTGCTATAAGTATGCTTACAAGCTGTATACCGCTCTCGATATAGTCTAAAACCATAGCTCCTCCTCTTTATCAAAAAAGCGACAACAAAAGGGACACCGCAAAAGAATGTCCCTTAGATGTCGTATTTACCCCTTATCATTCTATCTTCAAATTCCTCAACCGGCAACGGCTTGTCAAAATAATACCCCTGCGCTATAGTGCAGTGATTTTTCTGCAGTACTTTGACCTGTTTTTCCGTTTCGACTCCTTCTGTCACAGTTTCAAGTCCCATATCGGTTGCCATTGCAACAACGTGCTTAAACATAACACTTGTTATGCTCGCCGCACTTTCCTTGTCATCCGGAAGGAAGCACTTGTCTATCTTCAAAACGTTCCAAGGAATCTCCCTGATCAGATTCATAGATGAGTATCCGATTCCAAAATCATCAACCGTTGTACATATTCCCTCTGACTGAAGCTCATTAACAACTCTTTTCAAGTCCCTAAACTCGACATCGGTCGTGGTCTCTGTAAGCTCTATCTCTATATACATATGCGGGATACCGTTTCTCTCAATGATATCCATGATATGTTTGTGAAGGTCCACATCAACAAGATGCTTTCTGGAAAGATTTACGGAAACTCTCACAACTCCTTTGCCTTCATCGATCCATCTTTTGATATCCTTGCACACCGAATCAAGCATATAAAAATCAAGTTCACATATATCATTGTTCTGCTCAAGGATTGGGATAAACTCAAGCGGCGGGACTATTTTTCCGTTTTGGACCCATCTGCACAGTGCTTCTGCCCCCGCCAGCTCACCGGTCATCACATCGACCTTGGGCTGATAGTAGACCTTAAATTCATGGTTTTTGATCGCTTTTTTGAAGCTCTTGCGAATACCGATCGCTTTTTCTTTGATAAGGTGCATTTTTTCACTGTAAAACACAATATCATCCGTATCAACGCGTTTTGCAACATTGCTTGTCATGAAAATATGCCCCAACACATAATTCGGATCTTGATTCTCCATATCATCCGGAATTCTATACAGACCGGCCGTAGATGCAACCTGAACTCGCTGCTCATCCTCACCGTATGAAACGGGAATTCCTCGGATAATCTCCAAAAACTGATCTGTTTTATCATTAGAAAAAATAGCAACAAAGTTGTCTCCGCCCAGTCGGCAGACAACTCCTTTTTCATCAAGAACACTTCGTATAACTTCGATATATCTGCGCATCACAACATCGCCTTCGATCCTGCCTATCTCATCATTGACAGCAGAAAAATGTCTCAGGTTAAAGCAGGCAGCTGTGCGATTTTTGAGATCATCACTTATCAAGAGTTCATACAGGTGTCTGGAATAGAATCTGACATTGGGATATCCGTCGTCATCATAGAACCCCAATTTCTCAGCAACACTTTGAAGTCTGTTTCGACCGACGAAGCTCATAACTGTCCTGAGCGAAAGATCTATTTTTTCGATTTCCTCCTGCGAATACTCATAGTCATCCTCTGAGCAAACCATTGCGGTTCCGATAACAACCGCTTTCAATTTCGTTACGATCCTCTTTTGAACAAGGATCTTGTCAGCTCTTCCGTTATCATAATCGCAGATGGTCTCGCCATCTCCTTCCAGTTCCTTTGCGCGATTTCTGAAAAACTGAGTAAAGCCTTTGCTGAGGTGAAAAAATTTGCAGATGTCCACAACCGCATCAACAACAGCCTGTCTGTTGTACTCTCCGGGAGTCATAGTCAGATCAGCCAGTTTTTCAAACAGTATATAGAACTCTTCTCTTCTTTTTTCATCCATAATTTCCCTCTTTTCTGCGGCGACACTATCGCGTGAATACATTATATCAAAGATATATAGCAATAGCAAGAAAAATCGAGGCGTCGGCTTATTTTTATTCTCTTTATTGCTCCCGGATCTCGCGCATATGTTTTTTGTACTCCATCATCTCATCCCTGAGTTTTGCTGCGAGCTCGAAATTGAGCTCCATTGCTGCGTGGTTCATACGCTTCATGATATCCTTGACAGCCTTTTCAAGCTCTTTGTAGCTCATGCTCTCAGGATCCTTGGACGCTGTCGAAATATCCTCAGACGCAGCTTTTTTCGAAATGCTTATCAGGTCTCTGACTGCTTTGTGGATTGATTTTGGTGTGATGCCATGTTTTTCGTTGTACTCTGACTGAAGCTTCCTCCTTCTGGCTGTTTCCGTCAAAGCCTTTTTCATCGAATCCGTCTCGCTATCTGCGTACATCACGACCCTTCCGCCGACATTTCTGGCCGCTCTTCCTATAGTCTGGATAAGAGATGTCTCAGACCTTAGGAAGCCTTCTTTGTCAGCGTCTAATATCGCAACAAGCTTGACCTCCGGGATATCCAATCCCTCTCGGAGCAGGTTTATCCCGACAAGAACATCGAATTTGTCCATTCTCATGTTTCTGATGATCTCTGTCCTCTCAAGAGTATCCACATCAGAATGCAGATACTCGACTCTGATCCCAACCTCTTTCAGATACTTGGTCAGATCCTCTGCCATCCTTTTTGTAAGTGTAGTCACAAGCACCTTTCCGTGAACCGGCTTGTTTTCTACATCATTAGAATCCTCGTTTTGCGCTTCATCTTCCAATGCGTTCTCAGCTGTGACCTTTTTGATCTCAGCTATCAGATCGTCTACCTGGCCCTCGACAGGCCTTACAAAAACCTCGGGATCAAGCAGTCCCGTAGGCCTGATGATCTGTTCTGCGCGCAAAAGCTCATGCTCGGCTTCATACTTGGCCGGAGTTGCAGACACAAACAACATCTGATTGATGTGCGACTCAAATTCTTCAAAATTCAGAGGTCTGTTGTTTTTTGCGGAAGGCAAGCGAAATCCGTAGTCTACCAGTGTAGACTTTCTGGACTGATCACCGTTATACATACCTCCGATCTGAGGCACTGTCATATGTGACTCGTCGATGATGATCAAAAAATCATCCGGGAAATAATCAAGCAGTGTATGCGGTGAATCATCCGGAGTAAGCCCCGAAAGATGCATGGAATAATTCTCTATCCCTGAGCAGAACCCTGTTTCCCTGAGCATTTCTATATCAAAGTTCGTCCTTTCGGATATCCTCTGGAGTTCAAGCAGTTTTCCTTCTTTTTTGAAGTATTCTTCTCTTTCGTTTAATTCGTTTTCTATCCTAGCTATCGCCGCTTCCATCTTGTCAGGTGCCACAACATAGTGAGACGCAGGAAAAACAACCATATGCGACAAAAGATTCAAAACCTCTCCCGTCAAAACATCGATTTCGGATATCCTGTCCACCTCATCGCCGAAAAACTCAACCCTGATGGCTCTGTCCGTAGCAGATGCAGGGAATATCTCAAGTACGTCTCCTCTCACACGAAACGTACCTCTGTGAAAGTCCATGTCATTTCTGGTAAACTGGATATTTACCAACTGTTTGATCACCTCGTCGCGGTCTTTTTCCATACCGGGACGCAACGACACCGTCATATGCTGATAATCAATCGGGCTACCGAGTCCGTATATGCACGACACACTCGATATGATAACAACATCCTTCCTCTCTGTGAGCGCTGCTGTCGCAGAGTGCCTGAGCTTGTCTATCTCATCATTTATGGCGGAGTCTTTTTCTATATATGTATCCGTCGAAGGCACATACGCCTCCGGCTGGTAATAATCATAGTACGAAACAAAATACTCGACTGCATTCTCAGGGAAGAATTCTTTGAATTCACCGTACAACTGGGCAGCAAGTGTTTTGTTGTGTGCTATCACAAGTGTGGGTTTGTTTAGCCTCTCGATGACGTTTGCCATAGTAAATGTCTTTCCTGATCCCGTCACGCCGAGAAGTGTCTCAAACTGATTGCCCTCCTCGAAACCTTTTACGAGCTTATCTATCGCCTCAGGCTGATCTCCCGTGGGCTTGTAGTCACTGTGAAGTATAAATCTGTCCATTCTTTCCTCCATACAAGTCATAAGAAAAAATAAGCCATCGTTTGCAGATACAAACGATGGCTTAAATGATGTTCGAAAATATTAGTTAGAGATAACTTCCTCTGTATCTTTGTCGAACAGATGAATCTTGGTAGCGTCAAGAGCGATCTTAACTTTGTCTCCCGGTCTTGCAGTTGTACGAGGATCAACACGAACTGTGATGTCGTATGTATCAACTGTGAAGTAAAGGAATACTTCAGCACCAAGCATCTCATAAACCTTAACATCTGCATCAAGTACTGTATCAGGTGAGTTTGCGATAAATGCATCATCATCCTTGATATCCTCAGGACGAATACCGAATACGATGTTTTTGTCCTCATAACCACCCTCGATAAGTCTCTTTCCTTTGTTATCAGGAAGCTTGATCGAGTTTGAACCAAACATAAGAAGTACGTCTGATCCGGATGTTACGACTCTTGCCTCGATGAAGTTCATCTGAGGTGATCCGATAAATCCTGCAACGAAGAGGTTACAAGGTTTCATATAAAGATCAAGCGGCGTGTCTACCTGCTGAACAACACCGTCCTTCATAACGACGATACGAGTTCCAAGTGTAAGAGCCTCTGTCTGGTCATGAGTAACGTAAATGATCGTTGTCTCAAGTCTCTGATGAAGCTTGGAAATCTCGATACGCATCTGTACACGAAGTTTTGCATCCAGGTTTGAAAGAGGCTCGTCCATAAGGAATACCTTAGGATCACGCACGATAGCACGTCCCATAGCGACACGCTGTCTCTGTCCACCTGAAAGAGCCTTCGGTTTACGCTCAAGAAGATGCTCGATATCAAGAATTTTTGCTGCCTCGTGAACAAGACGATCAATCTGATCTTTCGGTGTCTTGCGAAGCTTAAGTCCGAACGCCATATTGTCATAAACTGACATATGCGGATAAAGTGCGTAGTTCTGGAAAACCATCGCGATATCACGATCTTTCGGCTCTACGTCGTTTACGAGTTTGTCTCCGATCCAAAGCTCACCGCTTGAAATCTCCTCAAGTCCGGCAATCATACGAAGTGTAGTTGATTTACCACATCCTGAAGGTCCTACGAAGATGATGAACTCCTTGTCTTCGATCTCAAGGTTGAAGTCCCTAACTGCAACGAAACCGTTGGGGTACTTCTTGTTGATGTTTTTCAATGATAAACTTGCCATAAGAATAAATCCTCCTAATAAAATTTTTAAGAACAAGCTTTATGTACTATACTATACACTAATTGACGAAAAAACGCTATATTCAGTTTTCACGATAATTTTAATAACTATTTGTGAAAAATGTATAAAATTTCATCAATTTGTGTAAAATATACATTAATCAGCGTCTACACCGAGCACGATCACGACATCGATCCCCTCTGTGAAAGGATCCTTGGCATTTGCCTGTTTAGGAAATTCCGTGTTCGATTTGACGGAAACTTTTTTCGGTTTCGGGAAATATGATCTGAGTGTTTTTTTCGCCCACTTTTTATCCTTTGCGTAGATAGTGGTCTTGTCCTGCTTCATTCCCTGGAAGTTACCTATATTCACTACAGAAAGACCGTCAGACTGCATCTTGCTTTGATATCTTGCTGCAAGTCCTGTTATCTGTGATGCATTCTGGATCTCTATGTTTTGTGTAGTTGTTTCTGCAGAGCTGTCTCCCGAAGAAGTCTCAAACTGGGCTTCCGTATAGGCTTCTGATTCCCATATCTTGTTTATCAATTTTTTGGATTTTTTTCCGTCTATGACAAACCCATCAGTCTCTTTTGTTCCTTTTACCGCGTATGCGTGGACGAGATCCCAGTTCACGCCCGCCAGTGCCTGCGCATAATTCAGTTTTTGATTCAAAGTGATGTCTGATGTCTGATAATTTTCATGGTTTGAATCAGCATCATCCCACATATCCTCTATCAGATCTTTCATATCAGCTTCGGTCGTGCACTTTCTGAGAGTACTCAGATATGCATCTGTCGGAGTGAAACAATCGGATATTTTTTTTCCATATTCATAGTAAACATTGAACTTATCCGATGCTATCGCTGTGAAATATCCTATATCTACAGGAAGCACTTCCTGCAGGATCATTATGCCATACTCAAACGCCACATCCCCGGCAAAATAATTCGGAATATCTTCCATTTTGACTGTCTGCGGAAGTGATTGATTTACCTGTATAAGCTTCTGATATGTATCCTGACTGATGGTGATTTTCGTGTCAACAGGTATGGTCACATAGGTCATATTTTTTGTGTCCTGTGCAAAAAGCTCCAGGATCATACCCTCAACCTTGCCACTTTCTTTGTTGTGACTGTAGATAAGGTTTGATGATTCGCTACCTGCGCTTACCGGGATCACATGCGTGTACTTCGTGCTCGGCTCTACCCTGTCTGTCTGTCTGAGATACAGCATAGTAAGGTAATAGCTGAGAACACCGACGCCCACCAGCAGCACCATTATGCCTATAGTTCGCAAAAAATTAACCAAAATTATTCTTGCGACACTCTGTTTTTTCATAGTTTCCTCCATATTGATTATCCCATATCGGATAACTGTTTTAAACAAAAAACAGATACATTATAACAGACTGTTACATCAAAAGCAAGCAAAACCGTACTTAAAAATGCTCCGCAATTGATCCGCATTTTTCATGCTGACTGCTTCCATCCTGTCACATCACCTGACGCGTCCGCTAAGCAGTATATCTTCACCTAAGAATTTGGCCTCTGTATCCGTCATTTTCATCGCATCCGCAAGGTGAACTCCGTAGCCTCCCACCGGCGCAAGTGCATCTTTTCCACCGATAAGTTTCGGCGCAATATAAGCATACACACGACTGATCGGGCCATCAACCTGCAGGTTGTCTCTGTGTGCACAATACTCTTCGAGAAATGACCCGTGCACTCCCGCTCCACCCTCGACCAAAACACTGTCGATACCGATGGAGCCAAGTTTTTTTAATAATGCTATGATGCCGACCCTGCCTTTGTCATCAGCAGGTATGACCATCACGCTCGCACCTGCTCTCTCTATGATCTCTTTTTTTGGATCACCGGCGCCCGCGCTCGTGCAGGCGATGATGGTTTTGTACTCTCTGGCTGTTTTTATAACCTGTGCATCCGGAGATATGCTGAGCTTCGAGTCAACAATAACTCTCACCGGCTGACACCTTTTGTCCTTGTCTGATTTTGCTATGTACGGATCATCTGTTTCAGGCGCTCTGAAATTAAGCATGGGATTGTCTGCAGCAACCGTGCCTATCCCCGCAAGTATAGCCATATATCTTCTTCTGAGCCTTTGCGAATGATTCCTCGCAGCCTCACTCGTTATCCATTTGGACTCACCTGATGCAGAGGATATTTTTCCGTCTATGGTCATAGCGAATTTGACGGCGATAAAAGGTATATGCGATGAGATATAGCACATAAATACTTCATTTAGCACATCGCATTCTTTTTTCAACACGCCCGTAGTTACCTCTATCCCGGCATCGCGGAGTATCTGAATTCCTTTTCCGGCAACCAAAGGATTTGGGTCATCGGAACCCACAACTACTCTTTTGATCTTTTTTTCAATAATAATATCCGTACAGGGCGGAGTTTTGCCGGTGTGACAGCACGGCTCAAGGTTTACATACAGCGTGGCACCCTCGGCGTCATCAAGTCCGGTCAACGCCTGCCTTTCCGCGTGTGCTTCTCCGAATTTTTTGTGCCAGGCTTCTGCTATAACCTCTCCTTCTTTTACCACAACACAACCAACCATAGGATTGGGGTTTACGACCCCCTCTCCTCTTTTTGCAAGCTCTATGCATCTGCGCATATACTTTTCATCTGTTTTTTTGTCTGTTTTCATATACCCCTCCCAATTTTTTCATCAATACTTCGGTCGTCTGAGTGTCCCTTTTTCAAAGCTGTATGACGGTGTCTGCAGCGGATAATCCAGTTCATCCACATAGTACCAGGGATCATCCTCGTGCAAAGGATTTTTCAATATGTGGAATTCCTGTGCAGGCATAAATCCCTGAGCCAGCAAAAATGCTTTCCTGCCGCTTTTATCCGTACAGGTATCCACAACCATTTCCGCGTGTCCCGGGCTGCCTGAATTCACAAAAACATCCCCTATTTTTATGTCTTTATTCTTGATCTTTTTTGAATCAGTTTCCAATTGATATGTTCCCGAATAAGCAAAAACAATTCGCATGAAATCCTTGAATCCTTTTTCGGAATCATCGTACTCGGCATCGTCCGACCAGCTGTAGGAACCGTCGTCATCGTGTATCCTGTAGCCCTGTCGCCACATCGTATATCTCGCCTTGAAGCTGTCACTCAGCGAAAATGCTATCCTGTCATACTGCTCTGTTTTTTTGAAATACTCCGCATAAACACGCATGATAGAATCAGCACACTGCTGGAGATCTTCCTTCTCGATAGGCAGCTTGAAAACAGCCACATGCTCGGACTGATTCTGCTTTTTTGACTTATCAAACAGTAGTACATCCGCTCCGTCTTTTTTCAACTTGTATTTCCTTAAAAATGTTCCGAGGCTTCCTTTTTCTTCCTTTGTTCTTTTGAATCCTTCGGGAGTTGATATCCTTTTTTTCAGATTCTTTCCCTCAGGGTTTACAAGTGGTATCCCCGTAACACTCATAGGCTTTTGTTCCGTCTCGGAATCGGTTGTCAAAGCTTGGGCATTATTTCCGGTTTCAACCGCCTGCTCCGAGACCGCCGCAGCTCCGCCACTTGCGACAGTCATAGGGTATTGGTTTTCAAACCTCGAGAAAGGTCTCATAACGAGCAATACCAATGCCAGGACAACCGCACCAAGTCCTGCAGCTATATAGATAGATTTCTTTTCAGACATTTTTATCTTCGCCTTCTCCTTTGTTGCTTTTTTTCTCTTCGGTTATGTCTTCAAGCAGATTGTCGGGTGCCATGGTAAGCACAAACATAAGTGTTGTAAGCGCGATCATGCACGAGTCCACACACGAGACAAAATCGTAACTCAAAACATTGTTTATATCTTTTGTCAAAAGTCCGGCGCCGTATATCACATAGTAAACGCCGCAGGCAAGACCCATGATCCCGGCAAATACCGCGAGCGCTCTGTTTCCCATCCCCTGAAAATACAGAAAAATAATGATATAGCAGATAAGTACAATAGCACACAAAATGATCGAACTCATATCTTCGGGGAGCTTCAGAGTTCCGAACTGAGACATCATAAATGACAATGACGACAGTATCATAAGTCCAAATGCGATCGTGACAAATCTGTCGCCGCCGTCTCCTTCTCTGATCTTTTTTGCAGCAAACGACAGGAGAAACACAGCTGCAAATGTCAAAAATGAAGGCAGTGTAAATAACAGTACCAAAAGCATGCTCATCCCCTGTACTTTGGATGTTTCCACAAACAATAATATCGCTCTGCCGACCGCATAGGCGGAGATGACCACCGTGAAGATGGAGATCAGACGAAGCGGCATGCTAAACATTTCGTTTAGGTAGCGAATCGAGTTGCTTTTTTTGTTGTTCATCGTTATTACCTCTTTTTCCGGGACTGATGTATACTATGTTTCGTTCGGAGAGCGCTTTTGTAAGTTATGCACTGTCCTTGTATACACATATACTTTCCTGCTCTGAGCAAGACACAGATATAGAGATTTTAACATAAATCAAAAGATTTAGCAACAAAAACGAACTCCCCAGGGAAAAAAAGACAGGGATTGCCAAGAAAATAATGATTTTCACTTGATTTATTGACGAAAAACTGTTACACTTGTGAGTGGCGTTTTTTGAGTGACGGTGCGGTATCGTCAGCCTGATTCGCCAAATAATTTTATATGAGTCACAGAAAGGACGGTATCATGAAAGAAAAAAAAGGATTTTTGGCCGAATTCAAAGAATTTGCATTGCGCGGAAGTGTTATGGATCTGGCAGTCGGTGTTATCATCGGTGCTGCTTTTCAGGCTATCGTGAAGTCGCTCGTTGACGACATCATTTCTCCGATCCTCGGACTTTTCCTTCGCGGAAACCTGAATTCACTTTCTCTCAATCTTTTTGACGGACGAGTAAATATCTGCTACGGAAGTTTCATAACAGCGATCATCAATTTCGTAATAATGGCATTTGTGATTTTCCTCATTGTAAAAGGAATAAATGCAATCAAACGCCTCGGAAAGAAAGGCGAACCGGAGGAAACAGAAAAGACATGTCCGTACTGCCAGATGAAGATCAGCATCAAAGCGACAAAATGTCCACACTGCACATCAGATGTTGAATAATAAAAGAAAGGACTCCTACAACTATGAACAAATTAGAAGGCAAACTGATCGGTTCCGGTATGAAAATAGGGATCGTTGCTGCCAGATTCAATGACTTTATCGTAGAGCACCTGATAAGCGGTGCCGAGGATACACTCGTAAGACACGGCGTAGATACTGATAATATCGACCTCGCTATGGTTCCGGGAAGCTTTGAGATCCCGGTTATCGCAAAAAAGCTCGCCGAGTCAGGAAAGTATGACGCTGTCATCTGTCTCGGTGCTGTTATCAAAGGTTCTACATCACATTATGATTATGTATGTGCCGAGGTCAGCAAGGGCGTTGCACAGGTTGAGCTTTCAACAGGCATCCCGACAATTTTTGGTATACTGACCACCGACAACATCGAGCAGGCTATCGAGCGTGCCGGAACAAAGGCAGGAAACAAAGGTGCTGACGCAGCTCTTTCAGCAATCGAGATGGTTTCATTGATCAAGTCTATAGACTGATCTGTTCGGAACATTTTTTTACAAACAGGTGAAACAATTGTTTACTGGAATAATAGAAGAAACAGGTAAGATCAAATCCATAAAGAGAGGCGCATCGTCAGCCTCTCTTTATGTGCTTGCTGACAAGGTTTTGGAGGGAACAAAAACAGGCGACAGCATCTGTGTAAACGGTGTCTGCCTGACGGTGACTTCACTGGACGAGAACGGGTTTTGCGCCGACGTAATGGACGAAACCATCAGACGAAGCTCACTTGGAAAGCTATCTGCCGGAAGCGAAGTAAACTTAGAAAGAGCGATGCCCGCAAACGGAAGGTTTGGCGGTCATATGGTGTCCGGCCACATAGACGGAACAGGGATCATATCCGATATAACCCGAGAAGAAATGGCTGTAGTGTATCGCATAAAAACTGACGAAGCGATGATGCGCTACATAGTTACAAAAGGCTCCGTTGCACTCGACGGGATAAGCCTCACGGTTGCAGCCTCGGATGACAAAAGCTTCACGGTTTCTATCATACCGCACACCGGATCACACACTACATTATCCTCAAAAAAAGTCGGCGACATCATAAATATCGAAACTGATATTTACGGAAAATATATAGAAAAAATGAACTCAAAAAAGAAGCCTTCAAAGCTTGACAGTTATGAAAGTGCGACAGAATTTCTTGCTGAGAACGGCTTTATTTGATATAGAATATCATCAAAAAAACTTGTACAATATATAATTATTTCAATACAAATTATAAGAATTATTTATACAAAAGAACGGGGAGAAAAATGAGCGAATATTCATCAAATCTTTCAACTATAAATGAGGCACTTGACGACCTTCGTGCCGGAAAGGTAATACTTGTCATAGACGATCCCGACAGGGAAAACGAGGGCGATCTGATCTGTGCTGCCGAGTTTGCAACAACAGAAAATGTAAACCTGATGGCAAGCCGCGCAAAGGGACTTATCTGTATGCCGATGAGCGGTGAGCTCACAAAAAAACTCGGGCTTGATCAGATGGTTGAAAACAATACAGACAATCACGCCACCGCGTTTACTGTATCCATAGATCACGTCGATACAACCACGGGAATATCCGCAGTAGAAAGATCATTAACTGCGATGAAATGTGTCGAGGATGGAGCAAGGCCCGAGGATTTCAGAAGACCGGGACATATGTTTCCTCTCGAAGCAAGACCGGGTGGAGTACTCAAAAGAGCCGGGCACACAGAGGCTACCGTGGACCTTATGAGACTTGCAGGTCTCAAAGAATGCGGACTGTGCTGCGAGATAATGCGTGATGACGGAACTATGATGAGAACTCCCGAGCTGTATGATTTTGCAAAAGAGCTCGGGATCAAAGTCATAACGATAGAGGAACTGATAAGGACAAGACTTGAAACAGAAACTCTTGTCTCCAAAGAAGCAGTTGCAAAGCTGCCGACCAAATACGGCGAATTTTCTATCTGCGGCTACAAAAATAAAACTAATGATGAACACCATGTAGCACTTGTTATGGGTGATATCTCAGACGGAGAAAACATCCTGTGCAGAGTTCACTCCGAGTGCCTGACCGGAGATGTTTTCGGCTCAAAAAGGTGCGACTGCGGCGAGCAGCTTGATACTGCGATGCGTATGATAGCCGAGGAAGGTCGCGGCATTCTTTTGTATATGCGACAGGAAGGCCGCGGAATCGGACTTATAAACAAACTAAAAGCCTACGAGCTTCAGGAGGACGGTTACGACACGGTCGAGGCCAATATCAAGCTCGGGTTTGCTCCAGACCTTCGCGAGTACGGTATAGGCGCTCAGATCCTGTATGACCTCGGCGTCAAAAGCCTGCGACTGCTCACCAATAATCCAACTAAAATTGCCGGCCTCTCAGGCTACGGAATAACGATCAATGAACGCGTCCCGCTTCAGATGAAAGCAAAGCCGGAGGACTACAAATATTTAAAGACTAAACAAGAAAAAATGTCTCACATGACAACCTACGAATGATCATTGTCAAAAAAAGTATCGCGGAAAACTCTGCGATACTTTTTTTTGTTGCTTATAGTTATGAAGCGGCTTTTGCGTTATCAAAACAGGTTGCCAGTGCCTTGGCCCTTTTGTAAACCTCTTTGGGCTTTGACCAGTTAACCTCCGCTGCTTTTATGCAAGCATTCTCAAGAAGTTTAACAAGCGTAGGCTTTTTCTTTGACAATTTTTTTGTATTCCATTTGCTTACTTTTTTGATCAGCTTTTTCAGGAATGAGTTCAGCCTGTTGTCTTTGAGTGCAGGTACGCAAGCCGGTGCACGGCGGATCACACTTCCGGCCTGTAGCTGATATGCGTACGCAACCTGCATAAGGGTCTTCTCTTTTCCAAATGCCCCCACAAGCGCAATCCCCGACGGAAGCTCAATGTTTGCGGTTTCATCCGTATCTGCAAATCCCATCGGTATCACAACCTCCGGAAGACCCGCAACCGGTCCGAAAACCCAGAGTAATCTCGACCCGGAGAGCTGATGTCCTGCCTGCTCAAGGACAGACGGAACATTCATCGTGGGCATATAAATGATCGCATCGAGGTTATTGTTGCTTATCACTTCATTTATTTTTTGTCTGAACTTAAGCATATACTCCCATTCAGTTGTTCGTGCATATCCACTTGCCGTTTCCGTATACGGATTTTCTGTTGTCTCATACGAGTCTGCAAGACTGTCATCATCTTCGAACAGATTGGTGAAGTTTACACCATTGCCTGAGTTTACAAGTTCTTTCAATGTTTTGTATGAAGCTCTGTCACCAAGTGTATGGAAATAGCTGTTCATATCGTATTCAAACGTATAACCACCGCTATTGGCTTCAACCTCATATATCTCTTCCTGAATGATGTCCCTGTTCAGATCGTCTGATATATCGACTAATTCTGCACCTGCTTTTCTCAAATTCGACCTTGTTTTTAACAGCATTTCCCGGACTTTATTATCAGGTGGCGTGACATCGATATCATAATCATCACCTTCGCCATCTTCATCATAAACCTCTTCTATATCATTAAATGAAATGTCAAAATATCCTATTCTTTTGCCTTTTAAATAATCTTTTTTCAGATACTTTGAGTATCCTTTACCAAGCAATTTATCAGCTGATACTTCTTTTGTATAATCATCCTCTGCATCTGTACCGGACATGTTTTCAAGAACGTATGAAAGGTCTTTCGCATTTCTGGCGATAGGTCCTGTCGTGTCTCTTTCTGCATCAAGAGGGATAACCCTGCCAATGGATGTCAGACCTTTTGACGGTCTGATGCCGTAGAGATTGTTGCAGATAGAAGGCATACGGATAGACCCGCCTGTGTCAGTCCCAAGTCCTGCAGCACAGAAATTACAGGTAACAGCAACGCCTGTTCCGCCCGATGAACCACCGGGTTCTCTTGAAAAATCATACGGATTGTGAACAGTACCACCAAGCACTGAGCTTGAATCAACCGCGCTGTCTGCAAACTCAGAAAGGTTTGCTTTTCCGATGATCACGGCGCCTGCTTTTCTGAGCTTTTTGATGATATAGCTGTCCTTATTCGGGATGTTGTAGTACAGCGCAAGACTGCCGGCTGTTGTCGGCATATTTTTCACATCGATATTGTCTTTTACAATAATGGGTATACCGTGAAGTGCACCCCTTACTTTGCCTTTTTTGCGCTCCTTATCGAAGGCCTTGGCCTCCTTGAGAGCGTTGGGATTTATCGCTATCACAGAGTTTAGCTTTAGCTTTTCGTCATACGCTTTTATTCGGTCTATATACATCTGAGTAAGCTGCTTTGATGTAAGCCTGCCGCTTTTCATGGCTTTTTGCAATGCGTCGATGGAAGCATCCTCAAGCTCTGTTGTTCTGAATATTTTTGCAAGCTTTTTTGACTCAGTCGCAGCCTTTGCCTGCGAAGTCTTGCCCTGACCGACCGGCGCAAAAACGCCCCCGACGAGAACCAACGCCGTTGCAGCTGCAATCAATTTTTTTCCAAATAATCTTTTTTTCATACTGCTGCCTCTCTGACCGCTCTTGCAAGCTGGTCGCCACAGGAAGTTCCTCTTCCGTTGCAGTTTATGCCTTTGAGCAGGGACTCGATCTCATCTGCCGTTTTGCCCTCAACAAGCTTAGAAATTGCCTGAAGATTGCCATTGCATCCACCTGTAAATCTGACATTGGTGATGACATTATCATTGATGTCAAAATCAATTTTTGATGAACAGGTTCCTTTGGTATTGTACGAGTATTCCATGATTCTCCTCCAAAAAAAAGTATTATAATCACAACAAATCGCTGTGATTATAATACCATTATTACTTATATCTGTCAACAATACCGTTACGTCCGACCGACAATGCTATCGCTTAAGAATGCTCACATTACCGGAAGATGTATCGATGTTCATCTTGTTCGTACCATTTCCGGCTATGTAGGTATCTCCATTTTTCTCAAAAGGCAGCTCATAATTAAATTCACCGCTTGAAGTATCAACGTTCACACTCAGATCTGAGTTTTCCGGAAGAAGGATCTCAATCCTGCCGGATGATGCATCAAATGATGAGTTTTTCGGGGCAACGCCGAGAGAAATACTCGTGTCACCACTTGATGCTCCGTACTGCATATCATCAATGCTATCCGCTTTTATCGAACTGTCTCCGGAGCTCACTTCCACACTCATCTGAGATGCTTTTTCAATATCGGCAGTTATGCTTCCTGATGAAGCATCCATATTTATAGAATCACTGTTTCCACGCTGTTTTAGAGTGATTTTTCCGGATGATACATCAAGGTTTATATCCCTGGCCTCACACTCAATATCGATACTACCGGAGGAAGCCTCAATGTCCACTGCATCCGCTTTTAAGGAAGTCGTCCTGAATTCTGCAGAGGAAAGCTCAGACTTGAATTTGGCAAGCTTAAGCGATGAAGGGATAACTATACTCAATTTTTTATCGATATCTTTAAAATTTA
Organism: uncultured Lachnospiraceae bacterium; assembly: GCA_947166015.1. Lineage (GTDB taxonomy): Bacteria > Bacillota > Clostridia > Lachnospirales > Lachnospiraceae > Eubacterium_F. Next base: position 3,141 of record CAMVCQ010000011.1, on the reverse strand, counting down.
AGACATTTCCCGAAGCACAGTATTTCACATAAAGAGTGCTTCCGTCAACCCAGGTATGGACCTTCAGCTCGTCACCAAGCTCTCTGTTTGAAGTCTCACTGATACTGATCTCGTTTTTTGCGGAAGTCGAAATATCAACATTTCCGGAAAGATAGTTTATGTCTATTGTGTCAATTGTTTCCGTGACCACCCTGTCACCGACCATATACTTATCTGCATTGTTGTATGTATATTGTGTCATGCATCCCGTGAGCACTCCCATCAGAAGCACTGCCATACCCACCATAGTCAAATACAAACTCTTCTTTTTCATTTTTTATTTCCTCCCGCGATCATGATTATTATGCCGATCAGCAAAAATACCACGCCGATCCCTACTCCTGCCAAAAGCCAGATAAATGGCGATATCACAGATACCACAACGACTGAATTGTTGTCTATCACAGGACTCATAAGTGCAAAAATGATATCTGTTGAAAAGAAACTAAATACCGACAGACCGCAAACACAAATTCCTGTTTTGATAAAGCCATTTAGCGGCACATATCTGATAAGTGCAAATACGATCCAAGCCACCCCCACAAGAGGGAAGGATATAGCAAATGCCATCCTGAAAAACCCCGGTCCGCTCATAAGTCCTATGCAAAACATCATAATGGCGAACGTAACTGTGTACGCGCCCATAAGCGTCAAGCCTTTGTAGTTTTTCAATGCGCTTTTCACAGGCTCTGTTGCCACAACAAACGGTCCTCCCAAGACAACCAATCCAAACAGCGTCGATGACGCCGCAACGAAAAACCAATTACCCCGGGTGTATATACCAACCACGGCAAGCAGCACCATAAGGCTTGCTGTAAACGCCCCTGCAGAGATCAAAAATTTGTTTTTGGGAACCATCAACGGAACTACGATAAGCGATGTTGGTATAAGCATAGCTGCAAGCACTACAAAAAACCAAGTCAGTCCCGCTCCTGTTGCAAGATTTACTATCAGGCAAACCAATATCGGTATCATAAACACCGCTGCCACTATGCCTCCGGCTATCTCACTTTTTCTTTTGAAAAATTTTGCCTGCGAACTGATCACATCCTCTTTTTCACGGATGATTTCATCGTCGATCTCACTTTTGTCCATTTTTTTCAGAATGTCGGAGCATTTTTCACACTCTGACAGATGTTCTTTTACTATCCGTTCGCTGGCCTCACTGCACGCTCCGTCTTTGTAGAGTGGCAGCAGATCCGCGATCATATCACATTCATACTTCATCTTCTTCCATCCTTTCCACAATCTTCAGTCTTGCGCGATGATATGTAACTCTGGCCCAGGTTTCTGTCTTTCCGAAGATCGATCCGATCTGTTTGAAGGACAGCTCACCGAAAGTCCTCAGCTGGAAAACCTCCTTGTACGGCTCATCCAGTGTATGAAGTATCCGGTGGATCTTGATCGAGCTTTCTTTTTCAACAAGTCTTGTCTCAATGTCTTTTCCGGGATCCGGCTTCTCAGGGACTGCTTCGTCCGCAAACCTGACGTGCCTTCTTTTTTCATCTATGAAAACATTTTTTGCAATCGCGCATAACCAGGTATAGCTTTCACTCTCGCCCCGAAACTTTTTGTCCGTTGATATCGCTCGAAAAAATGCTTCCTGCGTTATCTCCATGGCTTCGTCCGGGTTCCCGACAAGTGTCATTACATAGGAAAACACCTTCATGTAACACACTTCATACAGTTTTTCCGCGGTTTCCGTATTCAATGTATCGCACCTTTCCTTTTTGTTTTTTCATAGGTTAGACGGAGAAGATTTGATTTCGTTACAAAAAAAATAAATTTTTTTTCAAAAAATGAGCCCCGCTTCCGCGAGGCTCCCAAATATCGTGATCAAGCGTAAAACTTATAGTATACTTTTCCGGTGCTTTTTTTCACATCTGCATATCCTACCGGCGTACATCCACAACACGACGAGCACTTAACTATGAAAAATGCCCGATAGCCGTCTTCTGATTTGATATAATCAATCCTATAGCCTTTTTTCCATTTGCCATTTGCTTTGAGCTTTTTTTTGATCTTGCTCTTTGCTTCTTTGACGGTGAGCGACTTTGCCTGTGCTACATTCGTGATCGACGGCGCACCCGGAATGATGCTTGCCGCCGGTGTGAGTACAGGTACTGTCAATGCGAGTGACAGCATACCTGCTACGATGATTGTTTTTGCTTTATTTTTTATAATCATTTGCATACCTCCATTTCTCAAAATAAAATCCATCTATGTCATCATTATATCAAATAGAAGTATGATTGTAAAGAACTATATTGTAGTTATCGTTTCAGATATTTTCAAAAAAACGAGCAGCCACCCGGACTGCCCGTTTCGTATTTTTAATGCATTATTTTGATTTTTCTTCGCGTTTTCTCCTATAGAACATCATAACCAAAATTCCGATTATAAATCCTCCTACGGCTCCTCCTGTGATGCCAAACACCATTGTTCCGCCTCCGATGTTTGAGCCCGTTGTACTTGCTACAGGTTCGGATTCCGACTCAGAATTATTTTTTGTATCATCCTCCACATCAGTCGATGCTGTATCTCTTTGGTACCACATCCAGATGCCTCCGACCTTGTCATTGAAGGAATAAGTCTCGTCAACAAGGTTCTGGATCGCTTCTCTTCCAAAGAGTTTGAGCGGTTCATAGTCGTTGCCCGGAGCATTGTTTCCACCTGCATCTCCGGTCTTTGCTACGATGCTGCCTGCAAGGATAGGCTCACCCATACCTGCATCAGTAGTTGTATAAAGAGCCAGCCACTCTCTTCCGGCATCTCCGTTTAGATCTGCTCTGTCATCTCTTCCGGCTTCACGACTCAGATTCCACTTCACAGCGTGGTAAACAACATTTCTACCCGCTTTGCCTTCCACATCGTAATCCACAAGGATATCGGGTATCGGAAGCTGTTTTGTATTGTTTGCCTTTAGCTTCATACGGTAGTATTGGATCGCTGAAACTACAGCCAGAATACTGGATATTGCAAAAAATAATACGCGAAGCGTAGGCATACCTTGATATGCTTCGTAAACCCAAGAGTAACTTTGGCCTCTATTTATAAACATTTTATGAAAAATTTCCTCTAATGGATAAGTCAAAACCCCCA
>CAMVCQ010000010.1 GCA_947166015.1 uncultured Lachnospiraceae bacterium | reverse complement strand
GTCCCTTACCTTCCTTTCTTTGTATATTACAAACAATAACATTAAGCATTTACGGGATATATAAATCACCGGAATTTTTTTATTTGAGGGTATTGTAACATATGAAAAGGGACAAAAAGGGGACAACTCATTTGTCAAATCTATGTTTCCAATGAAAATACCCGAAAACCCACGACCTTTCCGCACAAAAAACAGACGTATACTTTTCAATCCAAAAATAGGTACTTGACAAACCTCCGGAAGTATAGTAAAATAGGCGATGTTGTTCTAGGGGGCTAGTTCATCGGTAGAATAGGAGTCTCCAAAACTTTTGAGCCGGGTTCGATTCCTGGGCCCCCTGTAAAAATAATATCCCATAGCAAAGCTATGGGATATTATTTTTATATGGTCACTGTTTCGAACACGCGGGGAAAATAAACATTTATGTTTATTTTCATGGCTTTCGAGCGCAGCGAGAAAGACATTTTCGATCTCCTGGGCAGATGAATCGAACAATAGGCACCGGGGATAATAAACACCTGTGTTTATTTTCAATGTCTTTCGAGTTCAACGAGAAAGACATTTTCGATCTCCTGGGCCCAACAAAATCTACCATTAACCCGCGGGGAAAATAAACACCTGTGTTTATTTTCCCCGACTTTCGAGCTTTGCGAGAAAGACATTTTCGATCTCCTGGGCCCGGGAATCAGTGAATGTCGCTGTGCTCCAATTATCAATACTCCTCAATCGCTTCCGCATACATAGGAAGTGCATTTAACACCTTTGCATCTTCCTTTACCATCGGAAGCACCTCGAGGAATTTGTCAACCTCTTCTTCGGTATTGTAGATACCAAAGCTAAGCCTTATCATACCGGGTGTTTTTAAGCTTCCGCAATTCTCAAATGATCCTACCACACCGTCAAGGTCGATTCCCATAAGTCTGAATACATAAGGATGTGCGCAGAACAAGCCTCGTCTGGTTGCGATCCCTGCACCCTCACTTAAGCATGTGGCAAGAAGCTCTGAGTTTACATCGTTGAAGTTAAATGTCACAACTCCGACCTTGTCATCGATTTTTTCGGTGTCTCCGTAAACAATTCCGGTCGGGTATTTTTCCTTGTCATTTAGAGCATCTATAACTTTTCTGTTGAGTTTGTATTCGTGCTCTTTGATCTTGTCAAATCCGACATCACAAAGTATATCTATGGCTTTTCCAAGTCCAACAACAGCCAGATAATCAGGTGATCCCGCCTCGTATGTTGCTGGTGCGTCCTTGTAGCTTACTTCGTCATCTCCGACGATATTTACGGTTCCTCCTCCATAGAATGTAGGGAGGTGTCTGTTGAGCTCTTTTGTAAGTCCGACTACTGCTCCGCCACCCTCGGGAGAGTACATCTTGTGAGCTGAAAATGATATGAAATCAACATCATCCGTTGTATCATCCGGATCATTGATCATACTGAACTCTCTGTGGGCTACGATCTGCGCTCCGTCAACAACAAGCATAGCACCGTACTTGTGCGCAAGCTTTGCGACCCTGCGGACATCAGTTACATATCCTGTGACATTTGATGCTGCTGTCACTGAGACAAGCTTAACCTTGCCTTTTTGCGCTTTTAATATCTTTTCAATATCCTCGTAGATCACACGACCTTCTTTGTCAACCTCGGCGTACATGCACTTACATCTGTTTCTCCAAGAGAGGTCGTTGGCGTGATGCTCGATCCTCGTTGTGAGGACGATATCATTTTTGCTCGTGATAAGTGCCGATGCAAGCTTATTGAGTCCGTCGGTCGTCGAGTTTACATAAAAGCAGGTGTATTTTGATGAATCTGCCTTTAGGAAATCCAGGACCTTTTCTCTGGTCTTGTTGTAAACCTCGGTACAATGATTTGATTTATACGAATACCCTCTACCTATCGAACCGTAGATCAGCTTTTCTTTTTCTATTTCTTCTTTTACCGGTGTCAACTCAGGAGTTGTTGACGCATTATCAAAGCAGATAAGTGGCGCAGCAGGGCCGTAATCATTGTGCGGTTCCGGAATCGCTGACATTTCTTTTTCAGGATTGGTATAATTATGTGGAACCGGAGTATCTATACCTATCACATAATCCCTGATATTATCCAGAGTGTACTTTCCTTCTTTTTTGATAGATGAATCTTTTCTGACCTCAACAGTTGTGTTGTGTTCAAACTTGGATTTATCGCTGAATGTGATTGTGAACTTGATCATTGCAGACACAGTTCCAGGTACATCTTCGTTGAGCATTGTGACTATACCTTTTGAGTCGATCGAAGCACATTTCTCATCATCCGTTACAGGCGGCAGCTCAGCTTCCGGATCATCCGGATCGTATTTGTCAAACTCCATACTGTATTTCACACTGTATTCACTTTTTTTGAAATGAACACCCACATAGTCATTGTTTAGCATTTCGTTTTGGATGACATTTGCAAAGTCAATCCTATCTATGTCCATATACGGACTAAACAGCTGATCGCGCGGATAGAGTTCTTCTGTCAACCTGCAGTTTGACTCTATCGCATCACACATCTTCATTTTTCCGACTTTGATCTTGATGGAGCCAACCTTGGTTTTTTTGCCGTTTTTCGTTTCGTATACGGTTGCGGTAGTGTTTCCTATGCCGGTTGCAGCTATGATTTTTTTATGGTTCTTTTCTTCGAATTTATTTGTAGCAACCTTTGCCACTTTTTTGTTTTTGATCTTTACGGAGTAGGTGGCATTTTTCTTTGGATTTGCTACCAATCCCCAAATACTTTGCTGCGCATTCCAGTTGTATCTGGAATCAGCGTGCTTGTTGTACTTGAGCGAAATAGTCTTATCCATGAGCACCGTCTTCGCTTCCGCTTTTTTCGGTGAGAGCACAGCTGTCGATGTCAAAACCATGACTATCGCCAGGGCCATTGAAATGATCGCCTTTAGTTTCCTTGAATTTCTCATCCTTATTCCTCCTTATTTTTTGAAAATTTTTATAGATATTTTGAAAAAATGATGTTATACTGTATCTGCAATACATTTTTTATGCCCATGTGAAAATCACCATATCTGGAGGAAGCTATGAACAGCCCTACGAATGATGATTCTTCATTTGAAGACCCTTATTTGAAAAAATCTTTCGTTCTGATGATCGAAGAAAAATACAGGCAGTGGGACGTGGTCGCCAAGTCCGGTTACGGATATATCGCGCTTTCCCATGATGCCTTGTTTCGTATGGCCTTTGGTTCCACCAACAGATGGAAGGACGCGTACTGCAGATCATATCTGTATGATGTCTGGCTTACGCCGATCAAGACTGCTCTTTCTTTGAAAAATGTTCCCGAGGAAGAATTGCTCGACTATCAGACCGAGCGCTCCCTGGACAAGCTTTTTTTGCTTTCCAAAAGCGAGTTTTGCGATTGGCGTGCCAATATCCCGAACAAAACTCTGCCCTACTGGTTGAGATCTCCCTACGGCAATCTGCACATCCCATACAACTGGGTTGTCGATGTGAGCGGACACCTGATGGGCGATGTGGTCCATAATCCCTCAAACGGAATCGTGCCCGCTATCTATCTCTCAAAAAAAGCTATCAAGATTCTGCTTTTTTAACCGCTGCTCCGATAAATCCTTTGAAAAGCGGATGCGGGTGGTTTGGTCTTGACTTAAACTCCGGATGTGCCTGAGTAGCTACATACCACGGATGATCCGGAATCTCCATCATCTCGACTATCCTGTTGTCAGGCGAGAGTCCCGAAAGGACCATGCCGTTTTTCTCAAAGTCTTCTCTATAGTAATTGTTAACCTCATATCTATGTCTGTGTCTCTCGTTGATTGTTTCTGCTCCATAGAGCTCTCTTGCTTTGGTTCCCTCTGCAAGAACACACGGATAAGAACCGAGTCTGAGCGTACCGCCGATATCCTCAACTCCGTCCTGATCCGGCATCAGATGGATGACCGGATGTGTAGTTGCAGGGTCAAGCTCAGCACTGTGAGCATCATTCCAACCGATCACATGCCTTGCAAACTCTACCATACTAAGCTGCATGCCAAGGCAGAGTCCGAGGTACGGGATTTCATTTTCTCTTGCATACTGTATGGAAGTGATGATACCCTCCGTGCCTCTCTCTCCAAATCCTCCCGGCACGATCACTCCGCTCATTCCTTTTAAGTGCTCTCCGACATTTTCAGGCGTAATCTCCTCAGAGTCCACCCAATGAATATCTACATTTGTTCCATGTGCGTAACCGCCATGCTTCAACGCCTCAACCACACTGATATAAGCATCGTGAAGCGCGGTGTACTTGCCGACCAACGCCACATGCACATCTTTTTTGATATTTTTGATATTTTCAACCATTTCCTGCCACTCTTTGATCTCCGGCTCAGGGCAATCAAGCTGAAGACATTTGCAGGCTATCTGAGCAAGTCCCTCCTGCTCCATCGCAAGCGGAACCTCGTAGAGTGTCTCTACATCGAGGTTTTGGATAACGTGCGTGGTTGGGATATTGCAAAACAGTGAGATTTTGTCGCGGATCGGCTTATCAAGCGGTATCTCGGTACGACATACAACGATATCCGGCTGGATTCCCATTCCCTGCAATTCTTTGACGCTCTGCTGAGTGGGTTTTGATTTAAGCTCCTCGGATGTCCTGAGATACGGAACAAGCGTGACATGTATAATGATTGCGTTCTCATGTCCTATGTCGAGCTGGAATTGACGAATAGCCTCCAAAAATGGCTGACTCTCGATGTCTCCGACCGTTCCTCCGACCTCTATGATGGCGATCTGTGTATCCTTGCAGCCGTCATTACGATAAAAACGGCTTTTGAGCTCATTGGTGATATGCGGGATAACCTGCACGGTTCCTCCGCCATAATCCCCCCTTCTCTCTTTGGAAAGTACCGACCAATAAACCTTTCCGGTGGTGACATTACTCTGTTTGGTGAGGCTCTCGTCTATGAACCTTTCATAATGTCCCAAATCGAGGTCAGTCTCAGCACCGTCATCCGTCACAAAAACCTCTCCATGCTGGATAGGGTTCATGGTACCCGGATCGATATTGATATACGGATCGAACTTCTGCATAGTCACCTGGTAGCCTCTCATTTTGAGAAGTCTTCCAAGCGATGCCGCTGTGATCCCCTTTCCAAGTCCTGATACAACTCCTCCGGTCACAAATACATACTTAACAGCCATTTCATCCTCCAAATCTCTTGTGTTTATATAAATTTAAATTTACTTTTCTATAATACTTTTGCAATCCGCCGATTGTCTTTTTCGTCCGTGTAGATCGACTCAGTCAAAAATTGCTTTTGCAATCTCAGCTTTGTTCATAGAGTAGAGATGTATGCCGTTCACGCCGTGTGCCAGCAGATCGTCCATCTGTTTTTTTGTATACTCTATACTTAACTTTTTGATATCCTCGTCAGAGTCTTTGAATTTTTCTATTTCCGCTGCAAATCCTTTTTCAAGCTGCGTCCCGGACAATGACACGATCCTGTCAATCTGCTTATACGATGTGACAGGCATCAGTCCTGCAAGCACCGGAACCTCTATCCCCGCCTTTCTGACCTCGTCCAGGAATCTGAAAAAGACTTCATTATCATAGAAAAGCTGTGTTGTCACAAAATCAAGTCCTCTATCAACCTTTTGCTTCAGATATCTTATATCCTCTTTTCTGTCTGCCGCCTCAGGATGCACCTCAGGATAGCAAGCCCCTCCTATGCAAAAATCATAATTTTTTTTGATATCAGTCACGAGATCGGATGCATGTCGATAAAATCTCGAATTGAATTCCTCCTCTGTCATATCAACAGGTCTATCTCCTCTGAGCGCCAATATATTCCTGACACCTCCCCTGTACAGACTCGTAAGGAAGTTTCTCAGATACAACTCATTTTTCATAGAGATGCAAGTCAAATGGCAGAGCGCTTCGATATGACATTGATTCTGGATATAATTTGCTATCGCAAATGTGTTCTGTGATGTTGATCCGCCTGCTCCGTATGTGACGCTGATAAAATCAGGTTGTAATCTCGACACCTCATCCAAGGTATCATATATCATTGATATATCAGAGTCCGGCTTCGGCGGAAACACCTCTATTGATAATGTTGGTCTTTTTCTGTGAAAATGCTCTTTTATCATTTCTTTCTTTTTTCCGTACCTTTCAAAAATCGATTCTTAATGCTTTTCGCACAGGGCTTTTCGATGATATATGTTATCGCAAAGGCAAGTGCAAACGATATACCTAAGCATAGTGCGAGCTTACTCCATTGGTATGCGGCTCCTGACGCTGCGGGATTGTCACCGCTCATGTGCGGGATGTCCTCCTGCGTCAACCTCTCAGCCACATATTGGTGCACCATATAGAGGTTAAACGATATCCCCGCAAAAAGGCGCATCACCCTATTGTCAAAAATCTTCCTAAACCACTTCACGGAGCATATCACCGCAATCACAAATATGATAAACACTATCGAGAGCAAGTACCTGTTCTCAAGCTGCCATACACCGCCTTTTCCCTCTGAAACGCTCCTTGCAAGGTCATCACAAAGGACTTTGTACAGCATCACGCAGCCCACCGCTATCACTGTCGCCAGGTACTGACCGTACTTTGTTCTCTCTCTGCCTTTTGTAAAGCCTATGTAAAAATAAGCCGCCAATATCCCGTTTGCATAAACACACACAAATGAAAGTGTATTGTTGCACAGCATGGTTATTTTTGAAAAATCCCCCGTCATAGCGGGATCACGCGTGATGATCACGGTACTTACCACACTTACTGCAGTCATGATAATGTATGTGAGTATTGGTTTTTTGTTAAATCCTTTTATGACAAATGGAAATATCGCGTATAGCTGTACCAGCACAGCTACTGTCCAAAGCGCACCATCAAGGTGCGTCCCTATATATGATACATCAAAAAGGTTGTGTATGAAAAACATATGCGGGACCAGATCTTTCAACACATCTGTTCCCGTAGCATACATATCCTCAGGAATCGCTACCACAAACAGTATCGCAAAAATGATGAAATAGTACGATGGTGCGATCCTCGCGAACCTTTTTGTGAAAAATTCCCTGACCGACGGAGCCTTTTCTCCGTATATCTTTGCCTTTGCGTATGGCAGTGCGAGCAAAAACCCTGAGATCAGGATCATCATATCTACCATCAGATATCCGTATCTCGGCAGATAATCAAGGTTTACATCTCCCGCGATCGGCATAAGCCAGGTCTGCTGCCAAAAATGAAACCACACTACTATACCGACAGCCAACACCCTGATCCCGTCAAGGACGCCGATATGCGTTGTTTCAAACGCCTCGTCCGGGACATTTTTCTTTTCCGTCTTTGTCATGATCATGCTAAAGCGGCGGTAACTATAGCCATTGAATATACTTCAGATGCGTTGCATCCGCGTGAAAGGTCGTTGATCGGTGCGTTGAGTCCCAAAAGGATAGGTCCGTAGGCATCGAATTTCCCGAGATGCTGCGCTATCTTGTATCCGATATTTCCGGCTGCGATGTCCGGGAATATAAATGTATTTGCCTGTCCGGCAACCTCGTCCTCAGGACACTTTGTACGAGCCACACGAGGGCTTACCGCTGCGTCAAACTGCAGCGTATCTCCCGATATCGGAAGGTCCGGAGCTGCTTTTCTGGTTTTTTCTGCTGCATTTCTCATCTTGTCAACCACATCTCCGCTTCCCGAACCGTATGTCGAGTAGCTGAGGAATGCGAGCTTCGGATCGATACCGAATACCTTTGCACATTCTGCACAGTCAAGAGCGATCTCCACGAGGTCATCCTCGGAAGGATTGATGTTGATAGCGCAGTCGCCCATAGCAAGTACGGTATTTCCACCTGTTGCGCTCTCGCGTACAAGGATAAAGCATGAAGCGACCATATGCTTATCCGGCTTTGTTTTGATTATCTGGAGTGCAGGTCTGACTGTATCGGCTGTTGAGTATGTCGCTCCACCGAGAAGTGCATCTGCCTCGCCCATTTTTACAAGCATTGTTCCAAAATAATTGCCCTGCCTGCAAAGCTCCTCAGCCTTTTCCTTTGTAAGGCCTTTTGCTTTTCTGAGTTCATAGAGGAGATCGACCATCTCATCCATTTTTTCGTATTTTTCAGGGTTGATTATTTTTGCGCCTCTGATGTTGAAGCCGACATCCGCTGCCGCGTCAAATATCTCTTTCTCATCCCCGATGAGTATCGGCTCAAGGAAGGTTGAAGCAAGAAGTCTTGATGACGCCTCGAGGATACGAGGATCCTTGCCTTCAGTAAATACGATCTTTTTTGGATCTTTTTTCAGGATCTCGATCAATTGTCCGAACATTTTTCACTACCTCCGTATTTTTTATATTATGATTTGATTTTTTATGCTATAAGCCGACCCTATGACGGCCTTTTGTTTCACTTATATGCTTTCGCAAGCGCCTCAAATGCAGGCAATGAGTTCTCGATCTGCTCAGTGGATACGCAGTACGAAATCCTCACAAATCCCTCGACTCCGAAGCTGTCGGACGGCACCAGCAAAAGCTCGTATTCCTTGGCTTTTTCGGAAAATGCTTTGGCGTCTTTTTCAAGCGCCTCGACAAAAAGATAAAACGCTCCGTCGGGGCTTAAGCATCTGTAACCATACGATGTCAGCGCATTGAGGAGTATTGTTCTGTTCTTCTCATACACGGATATATCTGATGTCATTCCCTGACACTCTTTTATCACTCTCTGGAAAAGGCTCGGTGCGCATACATATCCCATACTTCTGCCACTTCCGCAGATAGCGAAAAATACATCGTCCGCACCTGTCATTTTGTCAGAAACCGCGATGTATCCGATTCGTTCTCCCGGTAACGACAGAGATTTACTGTAAGAATAGCAAACTATCGTATCATCGTAATAATTCATCAGATAGGGAACTTTGACATCTCCGTAAACAAGCTCTCTGTATGGCTCGTCAGAGATGAGAACGATCGGATGACCGATCTCGGCTGATTTTTTCTTCAAAAGCTCGCAAAGCTTAATGATATTTTCCTCGCTCACAACAACTCCCGACGGGTTATTGGGAGAATTCAGGATGATACCTTTCGTATGCGGCATGATCAGATCCTCAAGAGATGCGAGATCCGGCTGAAGGTCATTTTTGTCAGACTTTGCCGCCTTAAATACAGCCCCTGCACTCTCTACAAACACCCTGTATTCCGGAAAATACGGTGCAAATGTGATGAATTCGTCCCCATCCTCACAAAGTGCTCCAAGCGTGACAGTAAGCGAAGCAGCCGCTCCGCAGGTCATATAGATGTGATTTGGGGAAGCCTTTGCTCCGTGCGTTTTCTCGATATAGTCTGATACAGCCATCCTCACGCTCATATCTCCGGGGCCGGATGTGTATCCGTGGAGAGAAACTCCGTCTGATTCGTTCAAAAGCTTCTCTATGGTCTCTTTTACTATCTCCGGCGGCTCGACACTTGGATTTCCAATGCTGAAATCAAAAACCTTGTCTGCGCCTATCTCCGCTTTTCTTTTGTTTCCGTACTCGAAAAGGTCCCTGATAACCGAGGGAGATGTCCCGAGTGCGTGCATTTTTTCTGAAAACATAGTCTGTCTGTATCCTCCCAATATAAAATGTATCAAGGTCTGCCAAAAATGTCCCCATAGCAGTCATCGTAGTAATTATCCGGTCTGTTTGCCCAAACCATGTTGATGTATGGCTTTCCTTCATCGTCAAAGCCCACCACTCTGTAGCCGGCAAACATCTCTATGTGATAGATTCCTCTGTATCTGCCGTTTTTGGCGCCTACGCGAAATAGCACATCTCCCGGTCTGTAGTAGAACTTTTTGAATTTTTTCCACTTGAACTTACCGATAAGCTTTTTGTGATTGCTGCACCATCTCGCCTCGTCAGCAGCGGTCGGCGCCCAGTTTCTGAGTCCAAAGTACTTACCGATAAGCTTGTATGATCTCCAAACCAGCGAGCTGCAGTCATAGTACTTCTTCTGCATCCTGCGAGGCTGCGAGTATTTGCAGGTTGCGCCTATCTTTATGGCTCTTTTGACAACCTTTGTCATGCCTTTTTTCACGACCGATACCGCACACCCGATACGGACATTTTCCACATCTGCGTACACGATGGTCGTTCCGATCTTTTTTCCTTTTACCGTGCCGGCTGAGCTTACCGTTGCAACAGACTTTTTTGAAGATTTCCAAGCGACCTTGTCGCCATAGCCTGTCAGCTTGAGTTTCACGCTCTTTCCTTTGTCGATAAAGCAGGTGTCTTTGTTTATGGATACTTGTTTGGCTGTGATCTTGAGCTTAAACTCTGTGCCGTTTATCGTAAGTGTTGCCGTCGCAGTGCCTTTGCCCGAGACCGTGATGTCAAGAATCTTTTTTCTGGCATTGACATAAATTTTCGCCTTAACCTTTTTGTTTGAAAGCTTGTATGTAAATGTGTTGTATTCGATATTTGGACAATCCATAAGTACAACCGTTGTTGAAGCAGTGCTCTGACCGTATTTCGGAACCGTGCACAACGAGATAGCATCCTTTTCAAGTTTCACACCTGACAGATCACTCATCACGCAAAATGTATATGTCGCTGTGTAGGATACTGTCTCCGGCTCAGCCTGATTTCCGTCTATATCAGTTCCGTCAGTGTCAACCGTAACCGTTGCCTCAAGATTGACAACCGCTTTTCCTCCGGCAAGGAGCGTGTAATTGTGGGTCTTTTCATCTATATCCACAACCTGCTCGCCTTCAACGACCGTGTATTTGATCTCTGCGTCCTTGAATTCGTCTTCTGCCTGGGTTTGTGTGAGCTCCGGCGGACATTCCGGTTCTGCACAGATTTTGGAAAATGTCAAAAGTCCGTGATCTCCGATAGCAAAATAATTCCCATCATATGCTTTCTCGGTACCACTGAAACCATTTGAGATGATGACATCTCTGTATCCCGACACTTCCGTAACCGTTGTTTCATCTGATTTTTTCGAAGCCTGTTTTGCAAAAGCGCTTGACGGCGCTATCGAAATCGCACAGGCAAAAGCGATCATCATAGCCATAACCCTTCGAAAAATCAGGGCTTTTGAGCTATTTGTCCGTTTCATTTTTGCTTCCCCCGTTTCTTATAATAAAAACATATTATCCATTCTACCAAATTTTTCATCAAAATACAAGAACAAAAGGCTACTTAACTTTAAATTCCTTGGTCTCGGAAAGTATCCTCTCGACATCTCTGGCGTACTCAGGCTTTTTTGACTGTATTTTTTCCATTTCATTCAGGCACTCCGTCATCACGGATGTATTGTAATCAAGCTGCTCGCGAAGCTTCTGTCGTCTGACATTGAGCTCGTGTCTGACCTCTACCATCTCAGAGGGATCGATAAGCGCTTTTGCCTGAGAAAACCATATTTCTCTGTCCCTGACCGCGATCTTTGCAAGGGCATTTATCAGTATCTCGTGATTTTCCTCGATCTGGATCGTGCCTTCTCTCTGCCTTGCCCACTCTCTTTTTGCTTCCTTGTACTGACTGAAGACAAAATCAAGCTCTGTCGCACCTCTGACTCTGTACTTCGCGCACAGATAATCCATCGTCCTGACATTATTGACATATCGGATCTTTACCTGATTTGTAAGCGCTATGGCTTTGTTTTGCTTTATCTCAGTAACGACCATATCCATGCGGTTTCTGCGGGCTTCTGCAAGAATAATCGCCGCAACCAAAAATGCAAACGCCGCCGTCGCGATAAACGGTACCGTGATATCCACATCATAAACTGCCATCACCACGCCAAGCGCCACCCCAATAATGACAACAATGACCAATAGAGCCTTGGTAATGCTTCTCAAGGTTTTCTGTCTGCGGTTGATGTCTGTTTTTTCATCCTCAAGCAGATGTTTCTCTCCGCTGAGTCTCCTTAAGTCATTTCTGATCTTGACCTGGTAGTCCTCAGCCTCAAGGAGTGTTTCTATATCCTTTGGCGCCTCATCCTCAAATCTGTCAAGAGCGACCCTCTGCCCCTCACTGATCCTGAACTTCTTGCGCTTGATCTCATTTCTTTGCTCGGTAAGCTCGACTATATGTGCCGCAGCCTCAGTAATGGTCTGTCTGTACTCCTCATCACAATTATCTATCAGTTGGATGTCCTTCAGATAAGATGTCACCCTGCCATACTCAAATTTTACATTGTCACACTGCTTTCGTCCCTCGAGGATAGTATCCCTGAGTCGTCCGAGATAGGCAAGTCTTTCTGCATTGTTTTTTAAATCTACATTTTCTTTTTCGAACTTGACCTTTTCATTTATGATCTTATCAACTTCAGCACTTTCTTCTTTTCTTTCTTCGGACATCAAAACATCATCCCGACCTTCTTCAAAGTCGGGATTCCGTTTTTTACGTCTTCTTTTAAACAAAAAATCAAATAGCGCCATTGGTTGCCTTTCTTAATTCTTCTTTGAATAAATCGATATCATCATCATGTGGCTCCGGTATATCTGTTTCTTCGATCGTAGCCTCGTATTTTTTCCTGAGTTCCTCCATCTGTGCCATATTCATACCACAGCTTACACAGGACCTTTGGAAATCAGCCTCCCTGCCCTGCATAAGCAGCATGTACAGGAAATGATGCAACGACTCCACGCGATGATTTCTGGTGTAAGCGTCCTTGAAATCTCTCTCCGCCTCCCCGAAAGAAGCCGTGTAGAAATGCGCAATTCCTCTGTTGTGAAGGATATTTCCGTAGCTCTCCGTGGAAAAATTACCCGCATAGCTTCCTGACAAAAGCTGCTGATACGCCACAAGGCTTTTTGCGTACAATCCCGCTCTCATATAGTTGTCGGCACGGATTTTTTTCTTTTCATGAAGCGGCAGGCTCACTATCTCGTCAAGTATCCTGATAAACTCCCTGATCTCTTTTTCCTTGTAATAATCACATCCGCAAAGAATCGTCACCACAAGGTTTTTGAGAGTCTCACGGTTGGTGATCATGGTGTTCACTTTTTTTGCAAGCTCTTTTTGTCCCGCTTCCTTGTCAAGCCACTCCACCAGTGATTCTCTGAAAAAATCCTCCGTGATAGTGTAGAGGTTTCTTCCGATGTAGCAGCACAGCTCCTCAAGCGAATAGATCTTCGCCTTTGTATAGGGCATGATATAAGGTTTTTTGGCCACCTTGCCATAGCATCTTATAAACAACTTATTCTCTCCTCCCAAACCCTGTCACTTCCGGGGGCTATCTCTCCGAAGCCTTTGTCCCTGAGCGTGATTATGGCCGTTGAAACATCCTCAAATCGCAGTCTTAGTCCTATCCTGCACATCCTGTCCGTCCTTCCGGCAACAGGAGTCATATCTATGATAAATTCTTTTTTTGTTCCCTCAAAAATGTGCTCCGCGACAAGCACAAGCTCTGTATCTCCGTCCGGCATCAGATCAAGTGATTCGTCAACCTCAAACCATGGAAGTCCCGCTCCGGTCAGCTGTACTTTTTTGACTCCGCCGTCCTCATAGAGCTCCATCGATATCCTTGAGGTCACCATATCCGGAGCCACCACGACATAGTCCGAAAACCGCTCCTGCACCATTTCTTTTGCTGTGTAGGCAGCGCCACTCACATAGAGATTTCTGCCTTTAAACAGTCTTCTGCCTACTGCAAGCTTCGGGAACAGCTCGTCGGCCCATTCTTCCTCAAAGCCCTCTCCTGTCATAAAGACCGATGATATAAACCTGTTTCTGAGGGCGCTCGCAAAAACATTCTCAAAAATATCACCTATCGGAGTGATATCTCCGCCGTCTTTGAGCGCATCCGTGTAGTCAACCTCTTTTACTCCCACAAGCGCAGGCTCGTGCTGCCTGTCTATCTGGAGCTGCTCAAATATCAGTTTTTCGCCGTTGTAGTCAAAAAGTCCTACATCCTGAGCCCAAAGCTCTTTTTTCTGATACAGGACATAGTACATATAGCTTCTTTTGTGATCGGTGACCTTTACCCTGTCGCCCTCAAGTCCGATAAGCGCCAGTGCTTCATATATCCTGTCAGTAAACTCCTTGCTCATATCAGTGACAGTCACCACGAGAAGCTTTATCTTTTCTCCGGGGTAACGCTTCCTGGTGAGAGCCAGAACTTTTTTGAAATAATAAGCCAGTACACGAACAGAGTCGACCTCCTTGCCGGAGTTGTCGATGGTCTCGCCTTTTTTGACAGCATCAAGAAAGCCTTTTATGGGTTCATGTCCCGAAAACTCAACAGCTGTTTCGATAAGCGCATCCGGATTGTCCTCGGACTGCCCCATCAAAACAGGCTCCATAAGCTCGGGATCATATACCGCAAGCTGGGATATCTCGTCTCCGAGATCCATTCCCAAAAGAAGTGTTCTTTCTTCCATTTTTTTACACTATCCTCCATTACGAGCACTGTCGCTGCTGCTTTCCACCGATCGGCATCCGCAGCACCGGCATCCATCAATTATAAAAGCTTAAACAGGCTGTCTGCCGCGTGTCTGAATGTCAGGTATTTTTTCCTGATATTGGCATAGCCCTCGTCATCACCTTTTTGCTTGGCTTCTATCATAGCATTTACCTGCTCAAACAGGCTTTCGTTGCCTGCTGAGGTGTCTTTTTTCCTGAGTTCAAACTCTTTTGACCTTTTGCCGGTTTCCTCTTCGTATATGTAACCCGTCGTTTCCTCGCCCGCAAAAATCAGCAGAGTAGCGGCATAGATGCCATTAAACACCTTTGTCATAGGAATCTGCTCATACGAATCGCCTTTTCCGACAAACAGATGCACACCTCTGTCCGTACCGCTGTAATACTGAACGATAACAGGCGTCCTGACCTCATACGGTACGATCATGTCTCCCGTAAACTCCTTCATAAACGGGAGAACGCGTCCCTCAAGGGCGTATTCCTCAAGGCTTCTCTCAATGAAGTCGGTCTCTGCATCATCGTATGTATCCTTTTCGGCTAATTTTTTCAGTGCTGCGAGAACCATCACAGGCTCTGACTCGTACCTTGCCTGATGATATATCTTTTCGAACGAGAACTCGCTTATTTTCACTCTTCCCACGAGATATTCATA
The DNA here is from genome assembly GCA_947166015.1 of uncultured Lachnospiraceae bacterium. Taxonomy (GTDB): domain Bacteria; phylum Bacillota; class Clostridia; order Lachnospirales; family Lachnospiraceae; genus Eubacterium_F. The sequence continues at coordinate 23,750 of CAMVCQ010000010.1, read as the reverse complement.
CGCAATCTGACCGAGATAAGCCTTAACAAGCACTCTGTTTTCGCCGTTTTCGAAGTATTCTTCAAAAATGTCCTCTGTGGCGGTAGGATCCTCGCACGCAAAAAGCACCTGCCCCAAAAGCCTCTCCCTGACACTCTCATAGAATTTCGGGTCAGCTTTGATATAATCCTTGTTTTCATTTAGCTGATCAAGACCGCTGCCTTTGCTCTTCCTTTTCAGGGATTCCCTGAAAACAGAAACAAGCACATCGGTATCTCCAAGATAATACTTAAGGATATAGTTCAGGATAGCGTGATCTCTGTTGCCTTTTCGGAAAAGCCAAAGCGCCCACTTCACGACCATATCCATATACTCATCCGGAGAATTATTAATTTTATATTTAACAAGTTTGGCAAGCTCATCCTCAGCGCAGCCATTTCTTCCATACCTTGACAGCAGTGCAAAAGCAGTATCAAACGCTCCTGCATTGATGCACTCGGACGCCACCTCGCCCGCCCTGTTTCTCTTGATGCACTCAGGCTTTATATATCCTGCAAGCTCTAAAAGCTCTTTTTCCCTTCTGTCCTCCGGCACCCTCTCCATGATATGGTCGTACAGCCTGATGAGGACCTTTCCCAAAAAATGCTCCCTGAGCTTCCCTGTCTCAAGCGCTTTTTTGAGCGCATCCATCTCCCTGATATCAAGCTTGGCTTTTTTCTCAGCCTCCACAGCCACTGCAAAAATCAGGTTTTCGGGGATCTCTTCATTTTTCAGTGCAGGTTTTACCCCGACCGCTTCAGCCTCATTTTCAGCCGACTCGCCTTCGTCCTCCTCAGGGATCACAGGCTCCGGATAGCAGATTAGCGCATACGCGTCGCCGTCAAAAAACCTCTCAAGCGTATAATCAACACTTCCGGTGTATTGATTGCCGTCCCTGTCCGTGAAAAACAGCCTGTACTCGGGCGAGTATATCTCAAGTAAAGCCCTTCCATGGTCAAGAGGATATGTTTTTTCGGTCATCGTATGGATCGGGACAACCGTCACACTCTCTATGCCTTTCACGTCGCAGGTCAGGATATGCCTGAACATCACATGCGGAAGGTGCTCTTTTAATTCCATAGCGGTACCGACATCAAGGATATTTTCATATAAATATCCAAGATCAGCGGTAATTCGTTCTTTTTTGATCTGATCCGTTACAAACTCCCTTATCTGTGGTTCATAAGCCTCATAAGCCTCCGGGTTTTCCTCTCTGTTTGAAAGAATGTTTGCGTACAGATATGCTTTTCTCGTGTCATTTAAGTGATTTTCGTATTGGAAGTACGACAGAACAACCGGCGGAAGCGGTGATCTGTCCTTCGGATCGATCGAGTATATATAGTATTCAAAAAGGTCTGTAAGCCTCTCTCTGCCCTCGACTCCTTTTTCATACCAGGTATGATACCTTCTATCGCGCTTTTCGTGGCGGATAAGGAGTGTACAGATGCACTTGAGTGTATCCTCCATCTCATACCTTTTGTAAACCGCAAAAAGTGCCTGCATAAGCAACGCTCCGGTGCCGACATTCAGGGAATCATCGGATCTGATCATACCGTAGCCGGAGATGTTTTCTATGATAGGAAGCCCTCTTCCCTCAGCGAGGACATTGACTGTTTCTGCCAGCTCCTCCGTGAAGAGGTCATTTTTCAACCCATACAAAAGAGTCCTCAGGTTCACGGCATCAAGCTCGTGAAGAAGCTCCGGATGTGCCACATAGAGCCTCATAAGCTCAGAGTAGAGTAACGGCGAACCGCTTCCGTGTGCCATCTGCTCTCTGAGACTCTCCACAGCTTTGGCTCCGTTTGTATCGTAGGGAACGCCGCAACGAAGCCTCACCAAAAGCATCGTAGCGCTCATATATCCGTTATCCAGGTACATATCTACCAGCGCGCGAAGGTCGTTAAGCTCATCCTCTCGTCTCGAATACATGTATTTCACATACAGCGTCATCACGTATTCCTCGACCGTTGATTGAGCGCGCCCCACTGCGGGCTGGGTGTATTTTTCTGTCTCTCTGTAAAAATCAAGCTTTCCGGCTTCATCACCAAGTATCCACGCTATATAGCCTTTCAGCGGAAGTATCCCCGGGATATCAAGTCGTTCTATCACTTGGCGGTTTTTCTGCAAAAATGCTCCGAACTCGTCCATCTCAACGCGTCCTTCCTCAAACGCGAGATAGCTTCTGATGAGCATAGCCTGGACAGTCTGCTTTGCACGGTTTATCTTTCTTTCTTTTGTGCCGACAGGCGAGTGGACACTGATACCAACCGTCCTCTCCTCATACGGACTTATAAATGTGATCTTTCCAAAATGCCTGCCCTGTCTGACCTTGCCGGACATTATCCTGAATTCAAATCGTCCTACATCATCGATGAATTCGTCCGTCCAGAGAATTTTTCTGTCACACTCAATGAAGTCTCCCTCAACGATCACCTTGATCGCTATAGAGCCCCATGTGTTCATTTTTATGTTGAAAACCTCGTCTATATCGCTGCCGTCAAGCTCATAGGCGAGTTCGTCTGCCACTTTTTCCGAGCCGTGGTAGACCTCAAATCTCACTGCCTGCTTTTTGTCATAGGCGACCAAAAACTCCTCCATGCCGGAAAGACCGGTGTTAGCCTTGAGGAGTCTGTCATATATAAGCTTACCTTCGGGGTCTCTGTACAAAAATGTTTCCTTGAACAAAGGATCACGAAACAGAGCCAACCCGTCGGCAGGCTCATTTTCAGTTATTTTTTGCAATGTGAAATAATCACGAACCTCAGAACCGTCCTCCTCTGTCAAAACAGGAGCAACGATCTTGAAATCATATGGAACCTTGATCTGACCACAATCGGTCACGAGCATAAGAGACCCTTTTAATTCATCGGAGGGAATAAGGCTTGTTGCGTCCACCTCACACTCAAGGATATTGTCCTCACCCTCAAATACCGGCAAAAATGTGATCTCGGTCGCGCCAACGAAACCAAAGCCCTTGAGATTGGTATGTCTCGCATTGGATACGGAAAAAGAAATAGTTTCCTTCTGTCCGCTGACAATCTCTCCCGTCAGCTTCTCAGGCTCTATCACAAGCTTCGGCGCTTCGTATGTGAAGTTCCCTTTTGCAAGGGCGTAAATCTTATCGCGCATGCTCTCCTCCGAAATAAACATCACCACATAAAGTGTTTCATCTGAGTAAAATCACATAGATATTGTTATGATACCACAGATTTTTAAAAATGTAAAGAGCAGATTGCGATTAGGGCCTGCAAATCTGTTATCATAGATTTTTCCTGGTCTGTCGACACGAAAAAGCATTGCCACCACGGTCTTTTTGTGGTACAATCGAACATAAACAGAAAAAAACAACAAGCTACTATGCGGGAATCAGGAGGTAACTATGAATAGAATAAAAAAAGCAACAAACATTATCATTTCAGCCATTATGGTTTTTTCATTTGCAACATCTCCTGTTGCAGTTTGCGCAGAAACAACACCACCCACGCCCAAGAATCTCAAACTCACTTCCTGCACGGAGTCTTCTGTTACAGTTGCGTGGGATGCTGTTGACAATTGGAATATATATCAGGTCATATGTAGCGATAAAAAACTGTCCTCTCCTGATTTCGGTTATGAATGGAATAATTACAACGATCCAAAGAATATGAAAGAAACATTCAATGGACTAAAACTCGGAAAAACATATTATGTTTACCTGCGAGCCGCGCATGTCAACGAAGATACTATATATGAAGACGGACATCCAACAACTATATTTACTATCACCGGAAGCAAGGTACTATCAATCAAAGTCACTCCACGAAAAAAGAATCCTCTTGCCATAAAAGGAAAAACTGCGAATGTGAAATACTCCGAGACCAGAAATAAATCCGTCTCACTCGCGGTTTCCAAAGCTATGAAAATCAGTAAAGCGAAAGGCTCTTTGACCTACAAAAAGAAATCCGGAAACAAAAATATCACAATCAATAAAAAAACCGGGAAAATCACTGTAAAAAAAGGCATAAAAAGAAGTTTCTATACCGTCACGGCAGCTGTAAAAGCTGCGGGAAATAAAACACACTCTGCTGTCACAAAATCGGTGACTTTTTATGTCAATGTAAACTGAGTGTGATTTGACTTGACATACCGTGGCACTTTCATATATAATGTATAGGCTTGTGTAAACCATAACGGCATAAGCCGTTTTTAAGGAAATGGAGATTAACCTCCGGAATCGAGGGTCAAATATGATTACAGCAGTTGTTGGAGCAAACTGGGGTGACGAGGGCAAAGGCAAGATCACCGATATGTTGGGCGAGCAGTCCGATATCATCGTTCGTTTTCAGGGCGGAAGCAACGCCGGACATACCATCGTAAACGATTATGGTAAATTCGCGCTTCACATCCTTCCGTCAGGTGTTTTCTATAACCACACAACAAGTATCATCGGAAACGGTGTAGCACTAAACATCCCCGATCTGATCAAAGAGATCAAGTCCGTCACCGACAAAGGCGTTCCGATGCCTGCAATCAAGGTTTCAGACCGCGCACAGATCGTGATGCCGTATCACATCCTGTTCGACCAGTACGAGGAGGAGCGACTCGGTGGCAAATCATTTGGTTCAACAAAATCAGGAATTGCGCCGTTCTACTCAGATAAATACGCAAAAATCGGTGTTCAGGTTTCAGAGCTTTTCGACGAGGAAGCACTTCGTGAGAAACTCTCCAGAGCAGTTGTCCAGAAAAATGTCCTGCTTGAGCACCTCTATCATAAACCCGCGATAGATATGGATGAACTGATGGAAACACTTCGCGGATACAAAAAAGAGATCGAGCCGTTCGTATGCGATGTGAGCGCATACCTCCACGATGCGATCAAAAACGGAAAAAGGATACTTCTCGAGGGTCAGCTCGGATCCTTAAAAGACCCTGATCACGGTATCTACCCGATGGTTACATCTTCATCGACTCTTGCAGGCTACGGAGCAATAGGAGCCGGAGTTCCACCGTATGAGATCAAAAAGATCGTGACCGTCGTGAAAGCTTACTCTTCAGCCGTGGGCGCAGGAGAGTTTGTAAGCGAGATCACAGATGAAGCCGAGGCCGAAGAGCTCAGAAAGCGTGGCGGTGACGGTGGCGAGTACGGAGCTACCACAGGACGCCCAAGACGAATGGGATGGTTTGATGCAGTTGCAAGCCGCTACGGATGCCGTATGCAGGGTGCAACAGATGTTGCTCTGACCGTACTTGATGTACTCGGATACCTCGACGAGCTGCCTGTATGCGTTGGCTACGAGATAGACGGCAAAGTCACAAAAGACTTCCCGACAACAAACCTGCTCAAAAAAGCAAAGCCGGTGTACGAAACGCTTCCGGGCTGGAAAACAGACATACGCGGGATCACTGAGTACGACAAACTCCCCGAGAATTGTCGCAAGTACATAGAATTCATAGAAAAAGAGATCGGCGTGCCTATCACAATGGTATCTAACGGACCGGGAAGACACGAGATCATCTACAGAAACAACTGATCTTTTTTGATAAACACATAACAATAAGCCGCCTGATCAGGCAATGTCATTTAGTTTGGCATTGGAGAGGGGCCAGCAAGGGAAAACAGGAGCAACGGGGAATTTCTGGTACAGAACTCCTTTTCCTGTCATCTTAACTAAATGACATTGGGCTTGCACCGAGGGCATTTTTATACAATTACAACGTCATTCAATTCTTCAGGCTTTCCGTTATTTTTTATAACTCTCGCGCATCGGTCTATGATTTCATCATCAGAAACCTGCGCGGCAATGATGCTTTTTGATTTTTCTTCAGAGTAACCTCTGTTTTGTTTCAGGCGTTCGATGCGAACTTCCTCATCCGCAGTGACTAACCAAACCTCGTCACAGAGGCTGTCGCACCCTGTCTCAAACATCAGCGCAGTTTCTATAACCAGAAGCTCTTCTCCTGTTTTTTCCACTCTGATATCTTTTCTCTGATAAATCCCAGCGCAAACGGATGAATTACGGAATCGATAAACGCTTTTTCATTTTTATCAGCAAACACCCTGTCAGCCAACTTCCTATGATTGATGTTTCCGTCCTCATCCAGGATGCCGCCGCCAAAATGATCTGTTATCTGTCGGTAAGTCTCGCTACCCGGCTCAAACGCCAGATGCCCGACCTCATCAGCTTTTATTACCCGTGCCCCATATCTATCATGAAGCAAATCAACAACAGTTGACTTACCGCTCCCGAGGCCACCACATATTCCTATTATTATCACGACAAAAACCTCTATTGATCAAGGGAACACCTTTGCATTTTTCTTCTTTTTTATATCAAACGAAAATACACTTCCGTCATTAACACCTTTTTCTTGATTTATTATACAGCCTTTCGCAGGGGAGAGAACTCTTTTACCAAAATTCTTACAAATACATTTTCCCTCACTTTTACTTACTTCAAAAAGTCCACTTGAATTATCCCAAACTGTATAGTACACGCCTGTATCATTTGCCGCAAATGAAAGAATATTATTTAATGCTGCAATTACTTTTTCAGGTTTGTTTGTTTTCTCATTAACTCTATACAAACTTGCTTCATTGCCGTTCTCACCGCCCATTGCAATAAAATATATATTGTCCTTTGTGATTTGTATGTTCATTACCTGTAAAATCAAATCTCCACAATCACATATTTTTTTCTCTTTTTTTTCTTGTGCCAAATACACATACATCGAATTATCAGTTGAGTAAAAGATATCATTCTTTTTTACGGCAAATAATTCAGTTTTATCATTTATAGTAAGTCCCGTTATTTTTGATACTTCAGATAGTTTTCCATCATAAACCGAAACACCTGTTCCATTTAATACATACGCTTTTCCCGAATTTCCAATAAAAACATAGTTTTTAACAGGTATATTTGTTGTGGTTTTTGCCTTGATATCGTACGAACACAACACTGATTTTGTTCCTTCAGTGTTGGACATAGAATAGAAAAAATAATCCTTTTGAAATGATTTGTATCTCAGCTCGACTTCATTCTGATCTATTGGGTTGTTTACGTTAAACACAAATCTTGTTTTTTTATTCTTATCAACCAGCGAAAACATCGTCCCTTTTCCATTATCAGTGTATTTTGAAAACAAAGGTTCTCCATTTTCATCGACAATTGTTGAAAAACCGATACGACCATCAAATAATTCGTCGGAATATCTCTCAACTCCTGACACAGAATAAACCTGATTAACAGATGATACATCGCTACTCGGATTATTAATAGTACTACATGCTGTCATAAGTAACGCACTCAATAACAATAAACTAATATTACGTTTACTCATAGTTTGTCACCTCCGCGATTGACATCAAATATACTTCTCCTACTTTATCACTTCATTATCGATTCCTCTGTATTTACCACCATTAAAAATTGTTGCTTCTCTTTTTCTTCTTTTCTTTAATCCTGATGAGTATCGTCCATCAGAATAACAGTATTGACAAAAGATTCTCTTTGTTTTTTTCTTTGAATACTTCTTATTTATAACATAATTCCTAATATCTTTCATAGCACTGCTTTTGTATTCAATCCAAAAATGCTCATTATGATTCATTGTAAATGACACAAGTGCATCAAACTGATTCTGATACAGCTTAATCTTTTTATCCTTCATTAACTTCGTCAATGATTCGTCTTTCGCAATAATCAAATCTGCTTTAAGCAAGTACACACCATCAGGTGTTTCATAGATGTACTTATCCCAATAATACTTATAATCATTTTTTGTGAGTTTATGACCATAACCTATTGTCCAATCTCTCCCTTCATCAAAAAAATGCTCCCATCCAAGTTTACTCACATCCTCGTTCGGTTTGTGTGCATCATACCTTCTTGGATACCAACCTTCATAGCTCTTTATTGCCTTAGTTATTTTTAACGTGGGATTAGCTGTTTTATAATTAACCTTTTTCTTCTTGCAACTCGCCATTGGTGTGTAAACAAACACTCCTCCAACACACATCATCACAAAAAATAATACAATCATTCTGTTTCTCATACTTCGTCCTTTCACATTATGGCCGCTTATCATCCTCCATTTCAGGAATCGAGTAGGGGGATTAAATTCCCCCTACTCGATTGTCACTCTGTCTTTTTGCGTTTTCTGATGAAGATCGCTGTTCCTGCACCCACACCAACAACAACTACTACAATCAGAAGGATGATCCAGATCATACCCGATCCGCCAAATACAGCACCTTCTGTTCCTGTTGCTCCTCCATCGGAGTTAGTATCGTCTGAAACCGCAGTACCTTTTGTTCCGGTTTTGAAGAACAGGTAAGCAGCGCCGTTTTCCGATACATTGTACACATCAGACTTGCAAAACTCACTGACAGGATTGCAATCAGCAGCAGGCACTGTGTTTTTATCACTCGACACCAGTGTTGATGCAAGTATCGGATCTCCAGCCAAATCATCTGTTGTAGTGTAGAGTGCTACCCATTCTTTTCCTTTCCAGTTCCTGAGATCTGCTTTTTTGCCGTCCTTTGTCCTGGCAACACTGTATGTCATATATTGGATTTCATCACCATCATAGGTTCTGGATACCATTTTTGCCGGAATTTCCGTATAGTTTACTTTTGGATCTTTTTTCACCAATTGGTAAATCTCATATCCTGCAAATGCAAAGGCTGCAACCGCACCCAGACCATATACAATTCTGGCACCCTTCGAAACCGATTTGGTAGTAGTTTCTGTGACTTTACTGTATTTAACAAACTCTCCCTTTGCGAGCACCTGTTCACGAAGCGCTATTTTTTGCTGTAATTTGAATGTTCTTTCTTCAATGAATGTCTTCTCTGCTTCCTTATAGAAGAAAACCAACTCAGTTTTTCGACCGGCCTTTGTTATCTGTTCGATTGCCTCATTATATGCCGCTTCAAGTTCTGCGGACGATTTATTAATTATACTGAACTTAAAGTTGTCCAAGATTCCGGATTTCTGGTACATTTTAATCTTTAACGCATGATCGTTTTTAGCCATTATATCCAATTCCTGCTGAAGCTTCTGCACAGACAAGTCAGCTTTTATAAATGCCTCCGATTCCTGTATAGGTAATGTGAGTTTTAAGTTGAGCTCTTTGGTAAAAGAAACTGTTGATTTAAGCATCTTATAAGTACAGAAAACACCGACACATGCGGCAAATCCTGCCAAGAATCCCGAAACACAGGAGGATGTAGTGAGTGCGTTGTTATCATTATCCGTCTGCATTCTTTTGATCGCATCCTCTGTAAGTGCCGTGTCTCCTTTAAATACATCTCTGTCAACTCCATCGTAGATTGAGAACGCCTTCTCACCGACAGTTTCAACCAGATTGTCAGTATCTTCGGTTTCGTCAGCATATCCGGTCGCTGCCCCCTGCAGGATCGAGAACAAACCGACGTCTCCTATGATGGACTTTTGTCCCTCTGAAAGGACATACGCCATTGTATAAAGATCAGATTTTTTAATCTTTTCATTCATCAAAAAGTCATACATCGTCTGATCTCCATACCGGGTTCCTTTCAGAACAAGTACCAGTGCCCCAACATTTACATCCTCATTAAAACCCAAGGTATCGGGCATACTATCCAGTGATTGTCCCAACGATTCTCTGACCTGTTCAATCGTCGATTCATCAGTCGGCTCAGGAGCATCCTCCTTGTCGGCAACCTGTTTTGACAGCTCATCCACCTTGGAGGCATCTCCCTCTTCAATAGCTTTTACCACATCCACTCCTTCTTTTTCACGAATATAACTCTGTACTGTCGGAAGCTCTTTCAGTATCGCAGCCGCATCATCGCCCAATTCTTTTTCCAGTTTGTTATTTACCGCTCCATCCGACTTTAGAGTCTTATCTGCCTTTTTATACTGATCGATCAAGCCATGAGGTCCCAGTTCGCTCATCCTGCTCAACCAGGTTCCTTTTTTCGCTACTTTGGCATCTGCACCCTGAGCAATGATATTTTCCATTTCCTGGACAAGATCAGTGTTTGCCTCTATGTATATTTTTTCAAGTTTTTCTCTTGCGGATGCATCATTTGAATTGCTGATCAATCGGTGTCCCTGCTCTAACAGATAATCCCCGAGTCCCATATCGGAATCATCTTCATAGAAGCAATTCAGATTTTTGCAGATGATCGCAGCAGCACCTAAACCGGAATCATAGTTTTTGGTAAACTCGATAAGTGCCGGTACAAAAATGTCCACCTGGCTTTTTATCTCTTCTTTGTGGTTTTTCAAAAGCTCTTTATAGTCCGAAACAGAGTATTTTCCGGACATCGACTGAACCTTGATATCACGGATGGCCATATCCGGATCATCAGTTGTGGTATATCCAACCCAGGACTCTCCGACCTTTTTCTCAAGTATGGTATACTCATCTCCGAATTCTTTCTGTGCCTGCTCCCTACTCGATGCATAGCTTATGGCAACATCCCTGATAAACGCTTTATTCTCTGTTGCAGCCTTTGCCACACTCCCCTGCGGCATCACTCCTTTGATACGAACACCACCGCATACGGATGCCGCTGTCACAGCAAACACAAGCGTTAATGATGTTATCCGTTTTGTAATTCGTTTCATCGCCAGCCCTCCTTAAAACGATCATATTGCCGTTACCACCAAAAAAACTCAATTTTTTGAAATTTACAAGCCCATCATAGCACAGTTAGCGTTACAAAAAGGTTACAAAAACAAAAAAATAAGCCGCCTGAAAAGGCGGCTTAAGAAATTATTCAGGATAAATCCGATCCACTATCCATTTTTACATAGCATCAGTCAAGTGAAGCACTTGCGTACACTTTGCCGTTTTTCATTCCGATGCCTTTTCTTTCCATAAGCTCCGAGACCGTAAGGACATCATAGTCGTGCTCGATAAGCCACGGAAGTATGATCTTTACGGAATTACACGATGTCTCGTGTATGTCGTGCATAAGAATTATGCTTCCGTCTTTCACAGATTCTTTTATGTTTTTGAGGATTTTCTTTTCCTTGGCTTCCTCAGATATATCCTCGGTATTTACTTTCCAATCAAGTGAATCAACATCCCATATGATCATCGGGTATTTGAGTTTTTTGCGCATCTGGTCGCTGACACTTCCATACGGCGGACGGACCAGACGGATTTTGTAGCCTGTCAACTCTTTTACGGTATTCGTTGTGTCGTTTAACTGTTTGTTGACCTTGCTCATAGGAAGTTTTCCAAGCTGTGGGTGATTCCAGGAGTGGTTTCCGATCTCGTGTCCCTCGTCGAGCTCTCGTTTTAGGATATCCTTGTCGATCTCACATCTGTTTCCCACTACGAAAAATGTCGCGTGCGCGTCATATTGTTTTAGCGTATCCAAAAGTGCGTTTGTTCCTTTGATCCCTTTGTCCTTCTCTTCTGATTTCGGACCATCATCAAAGGTAAGTGCAACAGCTTTTTTTCTGTGCTCGGGAGTCGGCTCGGGCGTCGGTCCCTCAGGTTGTACTGCTGCACCCGAAGTCGCTGCGGGAGTCGGCGTGATCAGCTCAGCAAGCCTTGTCGCCGTGTTGTCCGGCGCCTCGTTCGCCGATGGAAACACCTTGACGATGACTACTATCAGTCCTATAGCCGCAACAAAGCATGCGCAGGCCGCTATGATCCTGGTTTTGTTCCAGCCTGAGCGATTTTTTCGCATATCCGATCTGTACAGGTCATTTTTTCTGTAGACGCGTTTGTTGCGCCTATTATTGTTCCCCGCCATTTTTCTCATCCTTTCCGGCATCTACAACTTCTTCCGGCACCGTCACATCCTCTCCGGGAGAATTGTATGCAAATGCCTCTACAGGCAATCCTTTTTTCTTCAGATGCCTGTTTGTGAATCGTGTGCACCAGCGGTAGATCATTGCAAATACAGGCACTGCTATAAGCATTCCCCATACTCCGAAAAGTCCGCCGAAAAGAATGATCGAAAACAGTATCCAGAAGCTTCCAAGTCCAATCGAATCTCCGAGGATTTTCGGGCTTACTACATTTGCGTCAAACTGCATATACACAACAACCACTACTACATATATAAGTCCTTTGACAGGATCTTCCACAAATACAAGGAGTGCAGTCGGTATGATACCGATAAACTGACCGAAAAACGGTATAAGGTTTGCAACCGCGAGCACCACGCTGATAAGCACTGCGTAAGGTATCCCGATAATCCACATCAGGATAAACATCGCGATTCCGACAACCAGCGAATCAATAAGCTTTCCGCTTATAAACTCACCAAATACGTGATGTGTTTCCTTTGCTGCTGCCATTATCCTTTTGTAGTTTTTCTTACTGAATATCGCAGCAAGGATTTTCTTTGCCTGGAGCAGGAATTTTTCCTTGCTTGCAAGAAGATATATTGAAATGATGAGTCCGATGAAGAAATCAACAACGATTCCCACAGCGCTCATAAGACCGCTTGTCACGGTACCAAGAAGGTTTGCCGACTGAAGCAGATCGTTTTGCAGCCAATGCTTCAATTTGTCCAAAGCTTCATTTAAAAATCCCTGCATTCCCGATAACGAAGGATTGTCCGCCAAAAGCTTATCAAACCAGCCTTTGATCGTCTCTCCATATCCCGGGGCCTGTTTAGCAAGGTTTACTACGCTGTTTACAACCTGTGGTATTACGAGAACCAGCAATCCAACTATCAACGCAAGAGTGAGGAGGATCGACAATGTCACGGAAATACCTCGCGCCAATCCTGCAACACCTTTTTTATCCTTTTTCGTCATCTTGCAAAACAATGGGATAAAAAGCTTTTCCTCCATAAGCCTCACTACAGGAGACAAAAGGTAAGCTATGATCATACCGATCCATACGGACGAAAGAGCGGAAACAATCGTCGAAAGCACTTTGAGTATGAACCCGGCACTTCCGAGAACAATGTTCAACAACACTACTGCCGCGAGAGCCAGAAAAATAGTCACTCCCCAGTAGCGGTACCTTTTGTACTCATCCTTCATGATTTTCATTTTTCCAAATCTCCTTTGTTATATATCTCTATTATATTTACTACATCAATATGCTTCAGACAAGCTTCAGCCACCTGGATTAATCACAGGCTTCTTTTTGTAGGATATTTATATATTTGATTTTTGAAAAATATGTATCTATCTTCCGAATTTATCCTCATATGATATTGTATCAGATCTTCTTCCTGCATATATCCGCGCACGGACATATATCACACTTGGCTTTTCTGGCCGTACATATCTCTCTGCCATGGAGCACCAGTCTGTGACAAAAGTCATTTGATCTGTCCTCCGGCAGGACTTTTCTCAGCTGCATCTCAACCTTCACGGGATCTTTCGTCCCGTCGGTAAGTCCCATCCGCCCGGTTATCCTGATACAATGCGTATCCGCAACCACCGCAGGCTTCCCATAGATATCTCCAAGGATCAGGTTTGCGCTTTTTCTTCCTACACCGGGGAGCTTCAAAAGCGCTTCCATAGTATCGGGAACTTTTCCATTGTACTCGCTGACGATCACATTCATACAGGCGTGTATATCTCTCGCCTTGCTAGGTCCAAGCCCACATGGACGGACTATATCGGTTATCTCCTCCACAGAAGCCTCACTAAGCGCTTTTGCACTGGGATACTTCTCAAAAAGCTCTTTTGTAACTATGTTTACTCTGGCGTCGGTACACTGTGCCGAAAGCCGCACACTTACCAAAAGCTGCCAGGCACTGTCATAATCAAGCGAGCATATAGCGATCGGGTACGCTCCCTCAAGTCTTTCGATGAGCCCTATCGCAAGTTCGGTTTTTTTCACTTAGCCCTCCCAAAGTTTTCAAGGCACTCCCATATCATATCGCGCCCTTCTCCGGTCACGCTCGAAAAAGCGATCACTGGGATTTTGAAATCATCTGACAATTCATCTCCCGTTTCTTTGCAGATTATCGCAGCTATCTCGGTGAATTTTTTTGAGATGACTGACAAATTTTTCTGCCTTTGATTCTTCTTTAGTTTGTCTGCTTTTGTCGCCACTATGATGGGATCAAATCCTATCTTGAACAGCTTTGTAAACCGTTCTATATCGGTCCCCTGCGGCTCAAGCCTCGAGTCCACCAGCAAAAATACCCCTTTGAGCATTTTTGATCTGCTGAGATAATTGTATGTCATCTTTTCCCACGCTTCGCTGGTCTGCCTGGATGTCTTCGCATAGCCATAGCCGGGCAGGTCAACCATATACAGAGACATAGTTTCATCTGCGCTTTCGTCCGCTTCGCCGGAAAACTCCACCCTATAATAATTCAGTGTTCTTGTCTTCCCCGGCTGCGAGGAAGTCCTCGCAAGAGACTTTCTCTCCCACAGCGTATTCAATAATGACGACTTGCCGGCATTTGACCTCCCCCAAAAAGCCACCTCAGTGGAATCGTTGTCAGGAAGCTCACTTTTTATACCGCAAACAGTCTCGAGTTCGAGTTTTTTTATCTTCATAATACTGCAAATATCAAAATTCTATTGTATCGTATACATTTCCTCTATAAATATCATCAGTTACCTATAGATCAATTCAAGACCTGAGACAATATCTGTTCGACCCTGTCAGCGTACCGGATGTCTATACCGTCTGTTATCTCGCTTTCAAGCTCCTCGATGTCCGGTTTATTTTTCACAGGTACGAAAACAGTTTCCATTCCTGAGAGTCTCGCCGCCAGAAGCTTTTCTTTGAGCCCGCCTATAGGAAGAACTCTGCCCCTGAGTGTGATCTCACCGGTCATGGCAGTTTTTGAATCAACGGCTTTTCCGGTCACAGCAGAGTAGAGTGCAGTTGCCATAGTCACTCCCGCTGACGGACCGTCCTTCGGAACCGCTCCCTCAGGTACATGCAGGTGAAAATCATTCTTTTTGAAGAATTCATCCTGCTTGGGAAGCATTGATCTGACGAGAGAAAGCGCTATCTCAGCCGACTCTTTCATCACATCGCCAAGCTGTCCGGTGAGCTTCAAAGCTCCTTCACCTGGCATAGTGTTTACCTCGATCTCAAGCGTATCTCCACCGACCTCAGTCCAGGCAAGTCCTCTGACTATACCGATATCATCTTTTTTGTTTGCAGGGTTCTCATGGTACTTTCTTTTGCCGAGAAAATCAGCAAGGTTTTTCCCTGTCACCCTTATCGGAAGCTTGAATTTGTCGTCATTTTGAGCAGCCAACAGCTGTCTTGCAGCTTTGCGGCATATTTTTCCGATGTTTCTTTCGAGTCCTCTGACGCCGGCCTCCTTGGTATATCCTGTTATGATCGCTCTGATCGCAGCGTCGGATATCACTAACTGTTTTTTGAGAAGACCGTTTTTCTTTAATTGCTTAGCCACAAGGTGATCTTTTGCAATGTGGAATTTTTCATTTTCCGTGTAACCCGCGATCCGTATGACCTCCATTCGGTCAAGCAGAGGCTTTGCTATCGTATCCGTAGTATTTGCCGTACAGATAAACAGCACATCCGACAGATCCGCAGGCATATCTACATAGTGGTCGCGGAAATTTTTGTTCTGCTCGGGGTCCAAAACCTCCAATAGCGCGGAGGATGTATCTCCCCTGTAATCGTTTCCGACTTTGTCTATCTCATCAAGTAGTATGAGAGGGTTTTTGACCTTTGCAGCCTTCAGTGCCTCTATAAGCCTTCCCGGCAGTGCTCCTACATAGGTCCTTCTATGTCCTCTGATCTCAGCCTCGTCTCTGACTCCTCCGAGGCACACCCTCTGGTACGGTTTTTCAAGAGACTTGGCTACCGACATCGCGATAGACGTTTTTCCGGTACCCGGCGGCCCCACAAGACAAACGATCGGCGAATCCGCTTTGTCCGTAAGGACTCTGACTGCCAAAAACTCAAGTATCCTCTCTTTGACCTTTTCAAGCCCGTAATGATCGTCGTTTAGTATCTTTTCAGCCTTATCAAGGTCAGTATGCTCTTCGAGCTTTTTGTCCCAGGGCAGCGCAAGCAGCGTCTCTATGTAATCCTGAGCCACTATGTGCTCCGCCGAGCTTGAATGAATATGCTTTAAATGGTTTATTTCCTTTGCGATAGCTTCCCTGATCTCATCCGAGCAGATAAGCTCGGCAAGCTGTTTTTCGTATTGTTCTATCAGATCCTCATCATCCGAATCCCCCAGCTCACTTCTGATCACACGCATCTGCTCACGAAGGAAGTATTCTTTTTGATTTTTGTCTACCTCCTCACGGACTTTGCTCCTGTATTCCTCCCTTATCTTAAAA
This sequence comes from uncultured Lachnospiraceae bacterium, assembly GCA_947166015.1. Classification (GTDB taxonomy): domain Bacteria; phylum Bacillota; class Clostridia; order Lachnospirales; family Lachnospiraceae; genus Eubacterium_F. Next base: position 7,494 of record CAMVCQ010000010.1, on the reverse strand, counting down.
ATGTTCACTTCCTCAAGGAGAAATTCGTTCAAAAGCTCATATCTCTGTCCGATATCGAGGCACTCGAGGATCTGCTGTCTTTTGTCAAATCCTATATTTACCTGCATTGCGATCATATCCATGAGATTTGACAATGAATCCGTGGAGTCTATTTTTTCGAGAGCAGATCTGCTGGCTCTCGGGTTTTCATTTAGATATTCGTGGTAGATCTCTCTCAGATTTCTCATCATCGCCTGGATCTCATTGCTTTTGAGATCCGTTTCAGGATCGGAAACCGACGCCGCCTCACACTCCAAAAAAGGCTTTGTCTGTCTGAGAGCCATAAGCCTGGCTCTTTCCGTAGTCGAGATCATAACTCTGATAACTCTGTCCTTCATACGCACTTCCTGGCGTATTTTTCCGATGACACCAACCTCAAAAAGGTCATCAAAAGAAGGTGCATCCACCGAAGGATCCTTCTGAGCTGTTATAAATACAGTTCCGTCGCCGGCCATTGCATTTCTGACGGCAAGCTTAGATATCTCACGGTTTATGTCGAGATGAACGAGCATCCCGGGCAACACTACGATGTCTCTAAGCGGAAGAACCGGAATAGTGTACATTATTTCATTATTCAAAATATCAACTCCCAAAATTATGCGCTTTGATCTGCGATTCTTTCGTTATTCATCTTGTAAACGGCTTTTTCAGTGCCCTTGATGGTTTCTTTTGTAATAATGCATTTATTTACATCATCTCTCGACGGAAGTTCATACATAGGCTCTGTCATAGCAGTTTCAAGTATCGCTCTAAGTCCCCTCGCACCTGTTTTTCTCTCTGTCGAAAGCTTTGCAACCTCGCGAAGGGCATCCTCCTCGAATTCAAGAGCTATATCATCAAGCTCCATAAGTTTCTCATACTGCTTGGTGATGGCATTTTTCGGCTCCGTGAGGATCTGCATCAGCTCATCCTCTGACAAAAGGTCGAGCGCTACGGTCATCGGAACTCGTCCGATAAACTCCGGTATAAGCCCAAACTTCACGAAATCCTCAGGCAGAACCTGCGCGAAAAGCTCGCCGACATTTGCATCCGTGGCATCACCTATCTCGGCTCCGAAACCGATTGATTTGCGGTCGATACGATGGCTTATGATCTTGTCAAGCCCGTCGAAAGCCCCTCCGCATATAAAGAGGATGTTGTCCGTCTTTATATGGAAGAATTCCTGCTGTGGGTGCTTGCGTCCTCCCTGCGGAGGCACGCTGGCTTCTGTTCCCTCAAGGATCTTGAGCAATGCCTGCTGAACACCCTCTCCCGAAACGTCACGGGTTATGGACACATTTTCAGCCTTTTTCGTGATCTTGTCTATCTCATCGATATAGATAATGCCGTGCTCGGCGCGCTCAATGTTGTAGTCCGCTGCCTGGATTATCTTCAAAAGGATGTTTTCCACATCCTCGCCGACATATCCGGCCTCGGTAAGCGTAGTCGCATCAGCGATAGCAAACGGAACATTGAGAATTCTCGCAAGGGTCTGAGCAAGATAGGTTTTTCCGGAGCCCGTAGGTCCCACCATGAGGATATTGCTCTTTTGCAGATCAACATCGAGGTGTTTGCCGGAAAGTATCCTTTTGTAGTGGTTGTACACAGCCACGGAAAGCGTTTTTTTCGCAGCTTCCTGTCCGACCACATACTCATCGAGAAATTCTTTTATCTCCATCGGCTTCAAAAGGTTTATCTCGTCCTCGGCAGAGCCTGACTCGTTTTCTGCGGCGAATTCCTCCTCATCAAGGATCTCGTTGCACAGATCCACGCATTCATCACATATAAAAATCCCGCCGGGACCTGATATCAGCTTCCCTACCTGTCTTTCGCTTTTCCCGCAGAAAGTACAGTGAAACAGTGTTCCGTGTTCATTACCCGAATGTGCCATTTTTGTACTCTTTCCTTCCGTTATTCTTTGTCTTTGTCGTCGCTATCTTCTTCTGTATCTTTTCTGGAAGTGATGATCTCATCGACAAGTCCGTACTCCAGTGCCTCCTCGGCGCTCATAAAGTTGTCCCTGTCGGTATCCTCAGTCACCTTCTCAACTGTCTGTCCGGTGTTTGCCGCAAGTATCTCGTTGAGCTTTTTCTTGGTCTTCAAAATGTTTTCGGCAACTATCTGGATCTCGGTCGCCTGACCTTTGGCACCGCCTGACGGCTGGTGGATCATAACCTCAGCATTCGGAAGACAGTATCTCTTTCCTTTGGCGCCGCTCGAGAGCAAAAATGCCCCCATGCTCGCAGCCATACCGATACAGATCGTAGATACATCGCATTTTACATAATTCATGGTGTCATATATCGCCATTCCTGCAGTCACCGATCCACCCGGGCTGTTGATGTAAAGCTGGATGTCTTTTTTCGGATCCTCGCTCTCAAGGAAAAGCATCTGTGCAACCACAAGACTTGCTGTTGTATCGTTTACTTCATCTCCGAGAAAAATGATCCTCTCTTTGAGAAGTCTTGAATAAATATCATACGAACGCTCGCCTCCGCGGCTGGTCTGCTCTATGACATAAGGTACTAAAGCCATTTTTGTTCCTCCTGTATATAAAAATTATTCCTCTTCTTCGTTTTCCATAGCTTCTTCTTTTTCTGCGTCATCATCAGCCTTCCAATAGTTGTCGGCGTGATCACATATATACTCTGCAGCTTTTTTGACCGCAAGGTCAAGCTTCATATTTTTGATATCTGTCTCAGTCATATCAGCCTTGTAGTCCTCAGGCTTTTTGCCGTACATAGTCGCTGCATTCTCGATCTCTTTGTCCAGATCCTCATCGGAAACCTCGATGTTTTGCTCTGTTGCGATAGCCTCGAGTACGAAACGGGTCTTCAAACGTTTCTCTGCCTCGGGTCTCATATCATCAAGAAGCTTTTCTGTTGTAAGTCCGGTCATCTGCATATACTGGTCAATACGCATACCCTGGAACTGAAGTCTGTAAGCAAACTCCCTTGCCATTTCCTCAACCTGTGAATCGATAGCCTGCTTCGGTATATCAACTACGCAGTTTGCAACAGCTTTTTCAACTGCCTCCTGCTCTCTTGCTGCCTTTGCCTCAGCCTCTCTTTTCTCCTTGAGATTTTTCTTGACATCTTTTTTGTAATCCTCAAGAAGTGAGAACTCAGAAACCTCCTCAGCGAACTCATCATCAAGCTTAGGAAGCTCTTTTTCAGTGATTCCTTTTATCTTAACCTTGAACAATGCCGGTTTACCTTTCAGGCTCGGCTCGTGATACTCTTCAGGGAATGTCACATTTACATCCACATCGTCACCTATCGAAGCACCGATAAGCTGATCTTCGAAATTGTCGATAAAACTGTGAGAACCGATAGTCAGGCTGTAATCCTCGCCTTTTCCTCCCTCAAACGCTTTTCCGTCAACAAATCCCTCAAAGTCGATCTTTACGATATCTTTGTCCTGAACAGGACGGTCCGTAACCTCGACCATACGAGCGTTCTGCTCGCGAACTCTGTCGATCTCTGCATCAACGTCTTTTTTCAGTATCCTTACCTTGCGTGCTGCAACCTCGATTCCTTCGTACAGACCAAGCTTAACCTCAGGTTTAACGGCAACAGTTGCGTCAAAAACAAATTCGTCGCTATCTGTGATCTCAACAATATCAAACTCAGGAGCAGATATGATCTCAAGATCGGTGTCTTTGATCGCCTCCTCATATGCATCAGGAGCTGCCATATTGATGGCATCATCATCAAATACCCCTTTCCCATACATTCTCTCGATCATCTTCCTTGGAACCTTACCTTTTCTGAATCCCGGCATAGAGATCTTGTTTTTGTTCTTTTTGTAAGCCGCATCCCTTGCCTTTGCAAATGTCTCACTGTCAACTGTGATCGTGAGCTTTGCTCTGCTTCCTTCGAGTTTTTCAACATTAACGTTCATTTTTTTTCCTCCGTTTGTTTGTGATTTATCTTTTATTATTTTTTAACTTTGGTATGTCGGCATGCCATCATTTAGTCAACAACATGGCCTTTTTCTTTGAGCTTATCTACTATCCTGCTTGTAAACTCCTTGCACATCTCATCGGTCTCTGCCTCAACCATCACTCTGATCAATGGCTCCGTGCCGCTTTCTCTAAGCAAAAGCCTTCCGGAATCTCCGAGCTCCTCGCTCACCCTGTCGGCCTCCTCGATCACATCTGCATCCGAGAGTGCTGCCTGTTTGTCGTTTACCTTGACATTGACAAGTAGCTGTGGGTATATTTTTAAGTCTCTGGTAAGCTCCGATAACGGAACCTCTGCCTCGATCCACGCCTGCATGATCATAAGCGATGTGAGTATTCCGTCGCCTGTCACTGCGTGATCTTTGAAAATAATGTGCCCGGACTGCTCTCCGCCTATGCGATAATCATTTTTGATCATACTCTCCGAGACGTATTTATCTCCAACCGATGTCTGCTCGTATTTGATACCCATTTCATCAAACGCTTTGTACAATCCGATGTTTGACATCACGGTCGTAACGACCATATTATCCTTCAGTCTGCCTTTTTTCTTCATATGATCCGCACACAGATACAGGATGTGGTCTCCGTCGATAACCTTTCCCTCTTCGTCTACCGCCAGACATCTGTCCGCATCACCGTCATAGGCAAATCCCACATCCGCTCCGGTATCGTACACAAGCTGCTGGAGTGTCTCGATATGTGTCGATCCGCAGTTTCTGTTGATGTTTGTTCCGTTTGGCTCGTGATTTCTGGCGATCACTCTCGCGCCCAGATCCTCAAACACCTGTATCGCAAGCTTGTATGCCGATCCGTTTGACAGATCGAGAGCCACACTTTTGCCGGCAAAAGGAGTTTTGACATCCTCTATCGAAGCACCTCCTGCCATCATATCCTCTCTCACAATAGCCTCAAGGTAATCGGTGTATGTTTCCTTACCCCTCGAATAATCGTAGCATTTTCCTATCCTGTCGCGCGTTGCGAATTCAAGAGCAGGTTCACCCTCATCGATATAGCGTTCTATTTTTTCCTCAACCGCAGGAGCAAGCTTGAATCCTCTGCCGTCGATGATCTTTATTCCGTTATCGAAATAAGGGTTGTGGCTCGCGGAGATCATTATTCCGCAATCAAAGCCTTTTCTTCTGACCATGTAGGATATACTCGGAGTAGTTGTTACATACATCTCGTATGCATCGCTTCCGCTCGCGGTAAGTCCGGCAACCAGGGCGTTTTCAAGCATATATCCCGAAACTCTGGTGTCTTTTCCTATCACGATCCTTCCACGGTGATTTTCGTTGGTGTAATATGCTCCGAGAAACCTTCCAACCTTGTAAGCGTGTTCGACAGTCAGCGCGACACCTGCTTCGCCGCGAAAACCGTCAGTACCGAAGTACTTCATAAGCATTTTTCCTCGTCTTTTCCTCTTATATTTATGTGTATTTGGGTACACACTACGCCATTATACATTAACATCACCGAAAAAGCAAGCATTTTAGCTTGAATTTTTCTCCAAAATATGGTAGTTTAAGGATGTGTCATTCTACAAATGCATATATTCGGGCTGAAAAATGACTGTTTACTCCGTCATTGATGATCACAGCCCTTCAATTATTTTCACGAAACACGAGGCTCAGACTATGAAACAGGAATGGAGATTATATTCAAAAAGCGCTGACTTTGACGGACTTTCAAAAAAGCTCGGAGTCTCGCCGGTTCTGGTAAGGCTTATGCGAAATCGTGACCTCACCACCGAAGCCGAAATGGAAAAATATCTCCGCGGCGGCCTAAATGACTTATATCCGCCGATGCTTATGAAGGATATGCAAAAAGCAGTCGACATCATCGGCCAAATGAAGGATGACGAATTCAGTGCAAAAGTTGCGATAGCATCTGATTATGACTGTGACGGCATTTTTTCCGGATATATACTCAAACGCGCTTTTTGCGCTCTCGGATTCGATGCAAAAATATACACGCCCGACCGCACAACTGAAGGGTACGGACTGAACAAAAGAATAATAGACGAGGCATCAGAGGACGAAAGGGAGCTGCTGATCACCTGTGATAACGGTATCGCCGCCGTCGACGAGGTTTCCTACGCCTGTGAGCTCGGTATGACCGTGATAGTCACGGACCACCACGAGCCTCAGGAGACCCTTCCTCCCGCAGATGCCATACTTGATCCCAAGGTTTCCGGGGATGAGTACCCGTTCAAAGGTCTTTGCGGTGCCGGGGTTGCATACAAGCTTATTTGCGCTCTTTATGAAAAATTCGCTCCCGGAGAGGATCCAACGGAGCTTCTCGAGTATGTCGCGATAGCAACGGTAGCCGATGTGATGGAGCTTGTCGACGAAAACAGAATACTCGTAAAGTACGGACTGAAAGCTCTGCAATCCACCAAAAATCAAGGATTAAAAAAGCTCATAGAGCTACAGGGACTTGCGAACAAAACGATAACCGCCGGTCATATAGGGTTTATCATAGGGCCATGCTTTAACTCAGCGGGTCGCATTTCCTCAGTGACCGAGTCCTTTGATCTGCTTGAGGCAGGCGATGAAAAAGAAGCATTTCAAAGAGCCGAGAAACTCAAGTCGATCAATGATGAGCGAAAGGATATGACGCGCGAAGGCGAAAAAGCTGTCATTTCAGAGCTTTTGACCCTTTATCCCAAGGATGACGGTATGGGAGGTACCGAGATAGACGAAGATAAACTTCCCGATATCATCATCGTCAAGGTCCCGGATGTACACGAAAGCCTGGTCGGCATCGTCGCTTCGAAGATAAAAGAAGCAACCGGACACCCCGTGATCGTATTCTCAGAGGTTGATGACGGGCTCATCAAGGGTTCCGGACGTTCTATAAAAAGTTATAACATGTTTTTAGAACTTATGAAGTGCAAGGATCTAATGGTGAAGTTTGGCGGTCACGCCATGGCTGCCGGAATGACTTTAAAATCAGATAGTTTGGACGAACTTAAAGCAAGGCTTAATAGTTTGTCGTCACTTAGTAAAGACGACTTCAAGGATGAATTATTCATAGATATCGCTCTTCCGATATCGCGAATTGACTATAAACTCATAGAAGAGTTTGACAACTTGGCTCCACTGGGCGTAGGAAACCCCGGACCGCTTTTTGCACAAAAAGATCTCCTCGTAAAAGGAGTTCGCTATATGGGCAAAGACAGCGAACATCTCAAGCTTCTTTTGGCAGATGACAAAGGAACCAATGTCTACGGCATCGCTTTCTCGGAAGCTGATAACTTCAGAAAATACGTAACAAAGCAATACTCATCAGAAGCTTTGGCTCTGATGGAGAGTTTCAACGGGAACACACGGATGGCATTTGCATACGTTCCATCTGTCAACGAGTATAATGGAAACAGATCGATCCAGCTTGATCTGAAGGGCTGGGTGTAGAAAGAATGGAGGAGAGGAATAAAATGGAATTCAGTTTATGCATGATCGTAAAAAATGAGGAAAAAACGCTTGCTCGTTGCCTCGACAGCCTGCACG
>CAMVCQ010000009.1 GCA_947166015.1 uncultured Lachnospiraceae bacterium | reverse complement strand
CTGAAAGACACGATAGAGTTCTACGAAGCTTTGAATCTGCAAGCTTGCTTGCAAGATCAAAGCGAGAAGAACGGACATTCCGAATGGTTTGGTTACCCGTGAATAGTAACGACTAAGTAATAAATTATCATAAAACACCTTGCATTATTTGATAGCAGGGTGTATAATGATACATATAGCTCTCTTGGACAAACTCCAGTTTTTCAAAGAGTCATATATAGAGAAAAGCAGTCAACTAAAATCGATCAGTATACTGCTTAATAAACGTTTCAGCAATATTGGGAGGTAACCAATGGAAAGCAAAAAAATAACCTATCATGAGAAAACAGATCGTGAAAACACCAGAAAGCTTCGCGAGGTACTGGCGACTCTGCCACCTTTTTGCAGAGATTATTTCAGGGCTATGGAGCCTCGTACATCAGCTAAGACAAGAATTTCATATGTGTACGACATCAGACTTTTCTTTACATTTTTGTGCGAAAGCAATCCATATTTCAAAAAAATGGATGACATCACCAGAATATCGCTTTCTGATCTCGATAAGCTCACTGCGATAGATATTGAGGAGTTTCTCGAGTATTTGAAGCTGTACGAGGACGAAAAAGGCATCACACACACAAACGGCGAACGCGGTCTCAAAAGAAAGCTTGCTTCACTTAGAAGCTTTTATAATTATTATTTCAAGCATGAAATGATCACTACAAACCCGACTGTCATCGTTGATATGCCAAAGCTTCACAAACGCGAAATAACCAGGCTTGATTATGATGAGGTCGCAAACTTGCTTGATTATGTTGAGCACGGCGGTGATGAAATGACCGGGATGAAAAAGACATATTTCAAAAAGAACAAGGTCAGAAATCTCGCGCTTTTTACTCTCCTGCTCGGCACAGGCATCCGTGTTTCAGAGTGTGTTGGACTCGATCTCGAGGACATCGATTTCAAAAATAACCGCATAAAGATCATACGAAAAGGCGGCAAGGAAGATTTCGTCTACTTTGGCGACGAAGTCAGCACGGCTATGTATGATTATTATGTTGAACGAAAGGAAGTCGTGACAAAACCCGGCCACGAACACGCATTTTTCCTTTCTATACAAAAAAGGCGCATCACAGTGCAAGCTGTCGAGGATCTTGTCAAGGACTGCGCAAAACACGTCACGACCGTCAAGCATATCACGCCTCATAAACTCAGAAGCACATACGGCACCAGCTTGTATCGGGAAACCGGCGATATTTACCTTGTAGCTGAGGTTCTCGGACATAATGATGTAAATACGACAAGACGGCACTACGCCGCGCTCGATGAGGATCGCAAACGTCGTGCCGCCAGTGCAGTTACTCTCAGAAATGATTAAACGATAGAGTCCATCACGATGGATACTTTTTGATAATACTCTTTATCACACTGCTGATCGATTTGGTTGCTTTCTTTTGGAAGTCCGAATCGGTCAGTTTTTTGTGATCCTTGTCTCCGGACAAAAATCCAAGTTCTACCAGGATAGCCGGAACGGTGTTATTTTTGATGACATAGAATCCGGCAGTACGGACTCCTCGGTTTATAGTGCCAAGGTCGGAAATCAGCTTGTCCTTCATTTTTCTCGCAAGAATGCTGCTTCGAAGTCCGGACTTAGCTTTTTTGTTGTTCGACACTGAATAATAAACCTCAGTTCCGTTTGCTTTCGTGTTTAGCGCAGAGTTCATATGCAGACTGATAAACATATCCGCACCGACTTTTTTTGCAAATTTTGCCCTGGTATCGAGAGTGATGAACGTATCAGACTTCCTGGTCCAGTAGACCTTCGTATCTCCGTCGTTTGACTTAAACTTGCTCTTCATCAGCGTATAGATCATTTTGAAATTCAAGTCTTTTTCGTTTACTTTATAATGAACAGCCCCGAAATCATATCCACCGTGTCCTGCGTCGAGAACGACGATATTTTTGTAAATCTTGCTTGGTTTACCAAGTGAAACTACAAAATACTTGTCTTTTTTATAGATTTTGTATCCCTGCAGTGACTTAGTGTATACGGTGATCACGGTATTTCCGGCATCACTTTTGCTGATCTTGACCTGCTTTATATTGTTATTGTTTATCACAACAGGATGATGCTTGTAAAAATCAGTATAATCACCTTTGATAATGATCTTGAATACTTTTTTGTAACTAACAGCATCATAGCAATCAATATTTGATACACTGTTCATAAACACACCCTCAGGGCGCCTGATAGTCATCGAATAATTTGATATTTTCCCGGTGAGCGAGCTATAATCCCAGATAAGGTTTATACAAAGCTTTTTATCAGATGTCGTATAAGTAAACTCTGTTGTTTCAAAGCAGGTAAGCGTTACAACGACAGAATCATTCACTGTGGTTATCTCCATTTTTTCAACTATTTCTCCGAATTTATCAAAATAATTCTCTGCCGGCAGATAAACACTTGATGGCATTGTTATCTTTATGATGTTTTTGTCTCTTGAAATTGTTGATTTATCGATCGCAGTCTGCAGATCACCATAAAATGTAAGCTTGATCGATCCCAAATAATCATCGATCATATTGTACTTGCCCGTAGCCTTGTATATATGATTTTGTTTATTGTTCGCAGCCGGAGCTGTTACTGACCAGTTAAAAAAGTTTTCATTCTGTATATAATACAATCTTTCAGTCGATGACCAGCTGTTTGTACAGTCGAGCTGATCCAAAAACTCGTTTACCGGGATGCAGGGCATGACAGTCACATCGTTTTTTGTGATAAGCTTTGTAGGAGCTTTAAGCGCAATTGTCTTAACTGTAGAATTCTTTTTGTATACAAATGACGACTCTCCGGCTATAAATGAAACTGATGTCGCGATATCGTTATTTGTCGCCAAAAAATCACCGGTTTCAGTGTTGAAGGTAACATCATATCCGAAAAGCTGTTTAAAAATATCTATAGCTGAAGCATAAATAGTACTGTCAAGCTTAATAAAAGACATAGACTCAAGCGAAAGCTTTTTGTGATTGTAGAATGCTTCACCACGAATTCCATTATACAAAACAGTATTGCCGTCATAGTCGAGCTTGTATGGATTTCTGATGATCAATGAACTCTCAGTCATCCTGCAATACAGTGTAAGCTTTTCGCATACATCCTCAACCGGTATCAGGACTTTTGATACACCGGTGCTCAAGAACTTCACATCAAGTACCTTTGACTTGAGAGTCACCGAAGTCCCGTCCAATGTCGCATTTTTCGATCCGACCGTCATTATCAGCTCGTGAGAATTGCATTTAGCAGAAATTGTTTTTGATGTCTCGTCATATGAAAGCTCCATCCCACCAGCTTTACTCAACACATCCACGTATGGTGCCATATAAACTCCACCGATCTCAAGAGCCTCATATCCGGCCTCCGAAACAAGTGTCGAGCCAAACTTAACCTTTAGTCTGCTTGAAGTATTGGTATAATCCTTGCCTCCGTACGAAATTTTGACAGATGCAGCTTCAGACACCATTGGACAAAACACAAAAGCCGTCATAAAAAATGCAAAACAAATTAATATCGATCTGATAACCTTATTCTTCACAATTCCCTTCCTATCCGGAGCGATAACAAATTCACTCCAATCAAACTTATATAATACAAAAAACAAGCATCTTAAATTATATAATGCAAACTATAGAAAATACAGTTATTATATATAATCCACTTAGCGCATATCAAAAATCCTATTTTATAATATCTGTCTGAATTGGCAAAAAAATGTCAATAAAAAAAGTCTACTGCAGTAGACTACACAATATCTGTATTAATATATTACAAAATAATAAAAATCACCATAGAATTATCAAAACTCTATCTGCATAAACAACAAAAACGAAAAATCAAAATACAACCAAACAAGTCGGAATTGTTTATCTGCTCCCTGCCGTTACCGGCATGAGCAGATAGCTTCCTTCCCTGATATATTCGTTTGACAAGCCATTGATCTTGACAATCTGGCTTTTGTACTCATATGTAGACATATGTGAGTACTCTCTCGAATATCTGTGACTCAACATATCAAGCGTATCACCTGAGTGAACAAGTATCACTTCATATCCGCTCACATCATTTAAGTCACCGCTGTCCGCAGAAGCCTTAGAAGAAAACAACATAAACATAGCTATAAATATAATGATAAAGGCTCCGGCCAACAAAACGCACATTTTTTTGGAATCTTTTAATCCTGCAATCATTTTTCTCATATCATTGATTCTGCCGTCATCTGCTATCTCGCATATACGACAATCCCTCCTGTGGTAATATCAAACATATGTTTGTATACATATTAACACAGGAACAGATGTTTGTCAAGAGAAAAATGAAACAAATGTTCGATTTTTTGTTTGAATTATTCAGGAGCTATTTTTATCGCTCCTGTTGAAAGCTCTTCAATAGCGATAGAAAGGGCTTTCGGACAAGCAATTTCCTTAACAAGAGGCTCAGAACCGTCAACGATCTGTCTTGCCCTTTTTGCAGTTGCAAGAACTATCGAATACCTGCTGTTTACCACAGGCTGTTCGCCCTGCTCAACCTCGCTGTTTGCGATGTTCATAAGGTCTGTGTAAGATGGATGTAACATTTTTCTTCCTCCTTTATATGCTGCCTTTAAACTACTATTTAACTCCGCCAAATTCTGAAAGCGGCCAAATCCTGAAAAATACCTTGCCGGCTATGTCTTTTTTCTTGACAGGTCCCGGCGCGCTATCCTCTATCGCATTGCACTCCTCGAGTTCTTCTTCCGTATAATCAGTCATCTCGGGGACTTCTTCAGGTCGGATCTTTCTACTGTCAAGACTTACCTCTCGGTTGTCTCCAAGCACGAAAAACTCTCCTTCTTTTATCTTGTAAGGCTTTTTCGCAATGCCTTCGGAATCAATCGCATTTTTTGCATACGGATCATCGATCGGTTTGCCATTTATATAGATCGTGTTGTCTTTAATCTGAATTGTCTCACCCGGAAGTCCGTAAACTCGTTTCACATAGTACTCCGAATCATCAACCTCTTTTCCCAGCGGATAAAATACAATAATGTCATATCTCTCGGGATCATGGAACAGATATGAAACCTTGTCAACGAGCATGCTCTCTCCGTCGTGAAGCGTATCCTCCATGGAGTCACCTGAAACGGCAGTTCTCTGGAGCACATACTCCGGAACCACATATATACATATAAAAATGAGCGCTGCGTAGATAAGGATTTCCGCAACAATACTTATAGGCGATCTTTTTTTCTTTTCCTTTTCAGCATTTTTTTCTGTTTCCTGAGATGTGTTTACATCCTGTGTGCCCTGAGCAGTTGCTGTTGCTTCCTGATCAGCAGCTCCGTTTACACCCTCAAGTATTTCACCTTTGTTGTTTGTTTCCATTTTATAACTTCCCATCCGGAGCATTTACGCTCCAATTATTTTGCTCAGATCATTTTTCAGACTTTCAACATTCTCCTCGCAAAGCGCAGGTCTGCATTTTTGATCGTTAATAATGCTCTCAACTCGCTCAACCGCTTTGTCGAGCTCGTCATTTACCACAAGATAATCATAGTCTTTTATGTACTCGATCTCTCTGCTCGTCTGCTCAAGCCTGAGCTTGATCTGGTCCTCCGTTTCCGTTCCTCTGTTTTTGAGCCTGTTGTAGAGCTCATCGGCAGACGGCGGAACTATGAACATCAAGCAGGCATCCGGAAAAAGCTTTCTCACCTGCATACCGCCCTGTACTTCGATCTCAAGGATGACATCCTTGCCTTCAGCCAGCCAGTCGCTAACTGCTTTTCTCGGAGTCCCATAATAATTTCCCGCATATTCGGCGTACTCTATCATATCGCCGTTTGCGATCATTTTTTCAAATTCTTCACGCGAAACGAAAAAATACTCTCTTCCGTTTTGCTCGCCCTCTCTTGGTTTCCTGGTCGTGCAGGATATGGACAACTGGTAATCATTTTTCTTCAGAAGCTCTTTTACTATCGTTCCTTTTCCGGCGCCGGAGAACCCGGACATCACGGCAAGTACACCTTTTTTCATGCAGAACCTCCCTCCGAATCGATCCTCGACACAACTGTTTCAGGCAAAAGCGCCGAGAGAACTATAGTCTTATTTTCAAGAACTATGACTGATTTTGTTTTTCTGCCGCAGGTTGCATCCACAGCCGAGCCCTCATCCTTTGAAGTCTGGATAAGCCTTTTTATGGGGGCCGCCTCGGGGGCAACAACCGTGCATACCTTGTCACAGTTAATCATATTGCCGAAACCTATATTTACAAAGCTCATATATTCCCTTCCAAAAATCAATTCATTCTGCAGATCATACGGTTTTATTCACGGATAACCAAACTATGCGGAATGTCTTTTTTACTCTATGTTCTGTATCTGCTCTCTGATCTTTTCGATCAGGGTTTTTAACTCGATCCCATAGTCAGCTATGATTATATCCGTGGACTTTGACAGTATAGTATTTGCCTCACGATTGAGCTCCTGTGTGAGGAAGTCAAGCTTACGACCGATGTTTTCGGCTTCTTCGAGCGTTTTTCTCATATGAGAAATGTGTGTGCGGAGTCTGACCATTTCCTCGTCTACGCAAAGTCTGTCGGCGTAAACCACCATCTCGGTCGCAAGAACTCTCTCATCTATCTGTCTGTCGCCAAGCAATTCCTCAGCTTTTTTGGATATCCTGTCTCTGTATTCATCAAGTATATCAGGGTATCTATTTTCTATTTTGTCGGTCACTTCAGACACTGATGTCAGTTTGTCGACGATATCATCATAGAGCTTTTTGCCTTCGGTCTCCCTGCTCTTCAAAAACATATCGATCGCACTGCCAAGTGCCGCATCTACAAGCGGTGTGATCCTCTCCTCGTCGACTTTTGCATCCTTCATGGTAAATACATCCGGAAATCTTGCGATGCTTTTCACATCAGGAACAAAGTCAACGCTGTACTCTTCGGCCATTTTTTTCATGCCTGCTATGTAGGAGGCTGCAACTGAGCTGTTGTAATTGATCTCGACATCCTGATCGCCCTGAGTTTCAAACGAGAAAAATACATCGACTTTTCCTCTGTTAACTCTCTCTTTTATGTCGGCTCTCATTTTGTTTTCATAAAAGCTGAAAGTGTGTGGCATTCTGATATTGATGTCAAGATACCTGTGATTTACGGATTTCATTTCCACTGTGATCTTGTAGATATCATCAGACGCTTCACCGCGACCAAACCCTGTCATGCTCAAAACCATGATAGATTTCCTCCATTCGTAGACAAATCAACTTATATATTATAGGTTATTTTGGCACATAAGTCAAGAATTTCTGATATTCCGTAAACATAATTCCTGATATTTTCTAAAACATACTTCCTGACAAGCCCTGAACAATCATGCTATCACATAGATTAAGGGAACGCCTATATCAACGTCCCCTCAACCTGAAAATACAATATTTTTACAAAAATGCTTATATCATTCTATCTTGAGTCGCATCACACTTTAAAGAATTCCATCTCAGTGCTCAGTTCATCTGCTATCTTTCTTAGTGACTCTGCGGTATCTGTCACACTGCCGATCGTAGCAGTGAACTCATCCATGGAAGCGCTTGTCTGCTCGGAAGCGGCTGCGTTTTGCTCGGATATGGACGAAAGAGCACCCATAGCATCTACTATGACTACCTTTGATTCATCACATACATCTGCTGCAGAGAGGATCGCGTTCACACCCTCTGACATTCCGCCTATCTCCTTTACAAGTTCACGTATACTGTCTATCGCCTCTGTGAGTGCGGTCATCTGGTCATCTGTCGCTTTTTTCACCTCATCAGCCTGCTCTATAGCAGCTTTGGACTCACGCATCAGCATGTCCATCTCAACCTTTATCTCATCTGCTGAAGCTGCAGAATCATCAGCCAAATGCCCGATTTCTTCTGCGACGACAGCAAAACCTTTTCCTGCTTCTCCGGCACGCGCCGCCTCTATGGAAGCATTCAGCGCAAGTAGGTTTGTCTGACTCGCTATAGAGTTTATCGCTTCGACTTTTCCACTGATATTCTCAACACCTTTTCCGGTATCAGATATCTTTTCTACGATACTGTCAATAGATGAGCTCATTTCCTGAGTTATAGTGCGGAGCTTTCTCATAAGATCTGCTGACTCCTGAGAATGCTGATCCATCTGGACAGCCTCTGTCTTCAGTGTGCCCGCATCATCTGTAACAATCTGGATATTGTTACTTATACGAGCCGTACTGTTTGACGCATCCTGTATCTCATCAGCCTGCTGTGACGCGCCGTCAGCTATCTCCTGAACGGCCGTAGAAACATCCTTCGCGGTCACAGATATCTGCTCTGTAGCATCGACAAGAGATACAGCAGCATCATTGACCTCATTTGTGGAGTTTTTAATGTTCATCACTATCGCATCAAGTTTTTGAACAACGGAATTTGTCTCATCTATGATAGCACCGAACTCATCCTTTCTGTTCGTGTATTTGTCTATCTTCCTGAACCGTCCGGCCGAGAGCTCCTCCATGGAGAAATTGATCTCCTTAAGCGGTTCGGTAAAGGTTCTGGACAACACAAAGGCTACCACACTTGCGATGATGAAAAACAGTATACCGATAATCACCATCATAAGTGTATTATTGGTTACATATGAGAGCGCAACACTCTGAACACGGCATGAAGCCACGACCCAGCCTGTCTGTGGTTCCTTTACCCATGAAACCATCCATGTATCGCCTTCCCATGTGGTTTCGTATTTGCCCGTAACAGGTGTTTCAGCTCTTGATTCAGTATAGAAAGGATTGCCTGATTGATCCTCGGGCTTGTCAGGAGTTATCTCGTGTCCTGAATGTGCTATCACCATTCCCTTTCTGTCTACGATAACAAGCTCCTGCTTATCCTCCGTCACTTCACTTGCGAGTAGATCATGGAACTCTGAAAGATCATAGTTTCTCTGCACTATACCGATCACCTTGCTGCCATCCGAACTGCGAACCGGAATGGCAAAGGTTACTATATTGCTTCCGGTGGACTTGGATACCTGTACATCAGAGATGAATACTTCCCCAAGCATTCCCTGCTTAAAGTACTCTCTGTCAGACACTTCCACAGGATCACCTACGGTTCTCAAAAGCTGTTTTCCATCACCACCTGTTACAACCGTGGAGTTTCCGTCATCCATCATACTGTCGATCGACTTCATCTGGGCCAGTATCTTTGCCTCATACGACTTGTCTCCCGCCACATACTCCTCTGTCGCAGGCGATGTCGCAAGACTCTGCAATGCAGTAAGATTCTTGTCTACTACGGCCAGTATGCTCTGCTCTACGATGTGTGACTGCGCATCATTGATCTCTTCGGCATTATCAGTGCCGCTACTCCTGGTGTTGACCACGCTGATGATGATCGACAATACCAGAGGCACTGCAACCAAAGCTGACATGATCAAAACCAATCTCATTTTGATGCTTCTTGAAAAACCGATTCTTTTCTTCTCCATACCTATTCTCCTTAATCAATAGAAAATTATATACGTATACTATATTTTTACAAAAATGCTTATATCATCGGATCATCAAAGCTTAACCTTCTTTTTGGCAACCTTGCTTTTTCCTTTATTATAAACCTCTGCATAAGAATAAGCCGAAACAGTAAGCTTTTTGCCCTTGAGCTTTCCGCCGAGCGTCATGCTTTTTGACACCTTTTTCTTTGCTTTGATATCAAGGTGTGCTTTGTTGATAGCAAACCACATTGATGTGACATTTTGCGGAGCTTTCTTAAATGTGATACTGAGCTTAAACTTAGTTTTCCAAACCTTGTGCGCCGGATACCATTTATGATTTCTCCACTCGCCCGGAACAGTAACCTGGAACTGTTTAACTCCGGTTGCTTTTACAGATTTGATGGCAGGAGCATTTGATGCGGTATTTACATAAAATGCTTTGCACTCGGTACCTATGATCTCCGCACCGTCTTTCGTCGTGTAGTTTGCGCCCTTAAACTCATATCTTGTAGAAGCCGTAAGACCTGTGATCTTGATAGATGAACCATTTTCAAATTTCTTCTCTATCCACTCGGAGTCACCTTTTTTGCGATAATAAACAACAGTTCCGCAGCCTTCTCCTTTAACAGCTTTTCCGAAGGATACAGAGTTTGTGGTCACATTAAATGTAGTTCCAGATTTACTTATTGAAGTCGGATCAAGATATGTGAACTCAACCTTGTTTGTAGATTTTCCTTCGATTATTTCGTCGTCATAACGCAAGCTTGGTTTGATCACGAATTCAAAATAATTCGATCCGTCTTTGAATTTTTTAACCTCAATTGTTGCTTCATAATACTTAGTTGTTTCAGTTCTGTCCTTTCGCATCTCTAACGGAACTGATCCGCCATTAATCTTCAGATCGGAAGCCTCAGCGTCTCCCCACATATAACCTCTGTCCTTCATATCCTGATCTTTTGCAGTGACATCAAGATCAACTACCACCTCGCTCGATGTAACAGACTTGATAACAAAAGTCGCAGTATAAACAGGATGTTCAAACACTATCGTTCTTCCCTGTTCCAAACCTTCACCCGAGTCTGGTTTGACCGTGGATGCCTGATTTACAAGTGTATTCGCCTCAGTAGTATCCGCAGCAAGTGAAGTCTTTGCACCTGCAAAGGGATTCCCAACTGCAACAGTTCCGGCAAGCATAGCAACTACGAGCAGCCTGCACAGTGCATTTTTCATAAGCTTTTTCATGTCTTAACCTCCCAAAATGATGATAAAAACTCGCTCTTTACGTTACAAGAACACAAATATATACTATTTTTGTATTATAAGAATAATTTGACTAACTGTCAAGCATTATCAAAAACATCATAATGCGGCACAAGGTAATTGCCTATTCAATTCTGCTGTGACATTCTATGGTATACCATCGCAGGAGACTGTCCCCATTTTCTTGCACAGGCATGAATCATATATATAACAAATTCAATTTCTTCTTTACTCATGCATCTCCTCGTCTCACTTCACCCGTTTGATCTTTATGTCCTTGTCGACGCCAGACTTTTTGATCAGTTTTTGTATCCTTTTATAATCCTTTTTATCTGCCACGATTTTGATAACAGCTTTTTTATTGATATAGTCAAACGCTCCCTTGGCTACCTTGGTGATGTTCGAAGCGTTTATCGTTATTTTCTTCGGCTTGGTTTTGCTGCCCTTCAGGAAGTTCTTTTTAAGTGAGGTGACTTTCAACTTTTCGCCGTTAGCATTTACGGTCTTTGGTATTGTGACCTTGCCGTTTTTGGCAGTCGTGACAGTCTGTTTGATAGCGACGGTTTTCTTGCCGGTTTTGTCCATAACCACCTTGGAGTGATCTCCCGACGGCTGCTTCACCTGTTCGGTTATCTTTACGCTGCCGGACGCGGAGGTCTCTATCTTCTGAGAGGTTTCCTTCCCCTTAGCTGTGGTCTTTACTTCCTCATGGATGGTGGCGCCGTTCGGTTTTGTTATGTCTGTTACTTTTTCCGATGAGCCGTTTGGTTTAGTCGTTTCCGTTATCTTATTTGTCGAGCCGTCGACTGATACTATCTCCGTCTGCTTCTCCGATGCGCCGTTTGGCATAATTTTTTCCGTTGACTTCTCCGTAGAGCCATCAGCCTTTATGGTATCTGTTGACTTCTCGACTGTGCCATCAGCTTTTACGGTCTCTGATTCTGTCGTTTTAGTCCCCTCGGAATCTGTCGTAGTTGTAGTGGTCGTGATCGAGCCGTCAGGGTTCTGTTTTGTAACAGTTTCCGCATGTTTTTCCAGATTAACCTTAAGCAACGCTATTTCTTCGTCACTAAGCCCAATCTGCTTGCTATATTCTTCCGCCTCAGCCGCAAGGTCCGCAGATTTCAGATTTTCAACAGCAAATGCTCTCTCAAGGCTCTTTACTATATTGCTTTCTGCTATTGTCTGATACCTTTCATCCCCTCTGGTGACTCCGTAATAGTTGTAATATGTCACCATGTAATCACTTATCACCTCATCGTAGCTTGCACCCATCAGACACTCAAGAATTGCACTGACAAAGCCCGCACGGTCCTTTCCCTCCGTACAGTGGATCTCGTAAATACCGTTATTCAAAGCGAAAAATCGGAGCCCGTTCGAGAGGCCTTGCTGAAAATCCTCCGCTGCAAAATCTATTCCCAGGTTCAGCGTAATAAATTTTTGTCTGGAATAATAGCTGTTCCCAAAGCCTTCATAACCCCTTGCTGTCGCTTCGTCATCCGCAAGGTTCATGATCACATTTACCCCGGCCTTCCGGATTGCCGCATCCGCATACGTGTTTCTGTTATGCAGGGGATTTATCGGCGAAGCAGAACGATAAAGTACACCTTTTCCCATACCTGTCGTTGTAACAGCCCTGAAATTGGCGAACTGTTCATCGGTAAGCTCAGGATAAGCCGACCTGTCATCCTCATATTTCAGCTGATGCAACAGATACTCGGCATAATACCCACCCTTCTCCTTCATTGAAATTGTTACGGATATTTCCTCATCGGCGATCATTGTCCACAATACCTGATTATTTTCATCGACTTGCTTTTGCGCAATCCCATAGTATGTTGCAAAATCACCCATGTTTATGGCAAGCATTACATACTCTTGATCTTTTTTTGCAAAGATCCCGGGAGAACCGGAATCGACATCCGTGAAATTGCTGCAAAGCGGCAGCTCCAGGGAACGTTCTAAGAAGCGTATGGAAAGAATATCCCCATACTCATATCCTTTAGAAAGTAAATCCTCACACTTTAGTGAAAGAACGACATTTCCATACTTGCTAATGGTGTTCTTAGAGGCTGTTGCCGATAGGGGCTGTATAGAAGTCTCACCCGCATTCGTCTCCAGATGATTAACCGTATCTGCATACGCTGTAAAGTTCATCCCAGGCATCAGCCCCATAACCATCGCCAGCGTGAGCAAAAAGCTCAGCAGCTTCCTTACTAATTTTCTTTTCTTCATGTAAATTCTCCTCCTTGAAATTTTTTTTGAAAAACTTATTACTCTGTGATCTCGTCAGACAGACGCTGTATATCCAAATGCAAGTTGAACGCTTCACAAACCGATTTCAACAGGTTTTCTTTTGTCAAATATAAAATACGATTTAAATCCTATTTCTTTTAGTATCTCATTTGCTTTGTCAAACCCATAAGCGATATGCTCAGGTTCGTGAGCATCAGCCCCGACAGTCATCATTCTTCCGCCTTTTTCATAATAGCGTTTAATCAATACAGGATGAGGATTTACCTGTGCATAGTCACCTTTTAAAGCTGAGGTATTTATCTCCAATGCAATATCATTTTTGATCAAAAACTCAAATATCGCATCTACTATATCAATGAAATCAATTGGATCATATACTCCTTTTTGTGGGCAATACCTCACAGCATAATCAAGATGTCCCATGGTGTCAAAATCAGAGAATAATTCAATATTTTTAAGTGTTGCTTCAAGATACAACCTGATGGTATCCTTTGCACTTCTGCCTTCCCAAAACCCAGGATAATACGGATCTTTTTTCTCGACAAGATGTATAGAACCTATCACCTGATCGAGTACCGGATCAGAACAAAGCAACTTATTTTTTTCGATAACATCATCATACGGCTGCAGTCCGCATTCGACACCTATTTTCAGATCAAAATTACTGTATCTCTCCTTTAATTCTTTTAGCTTTTTTTTGTAAGCTTCCGGATCAAAGGTAAATGGATTTTCAATATGCATTGTTGTAGGGTCATTTGGGAACCCGTAGTCCATATGATCAGTAATACAGATACCTTTTAGTCCCTTTGATATGGCACTCTCGATCTGTCCTTCTACAGAAGCTTTGCTGTCCGTCGAAAACTCGGTATGCAGATGAGTATCATATATTATTTTTGACATAAATATTCTTTCGCCTCCTCATCAGCAGGTTTTATTTTTGATAGATTTTTTTCGGAAGCCATTATAGAATAATTTGTATAGTATAAAACAAATCCCGGTTTCCCACCGGCAGGCTTTTTTATATTCTTTTTTTGTAAATAATCAATCTCTAATTTTTCACTTCCGCGTCCCTTGGAAAAGTACGCTGCTAAAGCTGCAGCCTCTTCAAAGGTTGCATCCGGCGGCTCGGTATTGTTGGCCTTGATCACAACATGTGAGCCCGGTGTTTTTTTTGCATGAAACCACCAATCATTTCCGGTCGCAAGCTTAAATGTGATGTCTTCGTTTTGATAATTATTTTTTCCAACATAAATATCATATCCATCAGAAGAAATATAATGAAGCGGCTTGCTGACAACAGTATTTTTTTTGCCTTTTTTTCCGGTTTGTCTGCGGATGTATCCGTTCTCCTCAAGCTCTTTTCTGATAGCCGATATGTCTTCATCCGATCTTGCAATCTCAAGTGCGCTGAGTATTGACTCGAGGTGCGCAAGCTCTGATTCCGCCGTTTCAAGCTGTTCAGTAACGGCAGTGAAAGTCCTTTTCAGTTTGTTGTATTTATCGAAGTATTTATTGGCATTATCCGGCACCGACAGAGTCGGATCTAAGTTTATATCAACTTCTTCTCCCGTATAATGATTTATACAATGAAGCTTTATCTCTTTTTGAGATTCATCCTTACTCGGCAGATCAAGAGTGTATCCATAGGTTGTGATAAGCTCACCGTAAATCTTGAATTTATCTTTTTTCTCAGTGTCTTTTATCTGCTTTTGAAGTATATCGAGTTTTTTTGCACAACGTTCGATATTTGTCTTTATCACATTCATCAGATCAGATGACCTGGATTTGATCCTGGTAAGCTTATCCTTCTCTGAATAATAATTATTTATAGCATCAGATATCAGATTTAATTCTTTTTTTTCAAGGTCATCATATACACTTAGCGGAATTGATGAGAACTCCTTCGGAGCGCCGTTTTCATAGTATATCACAGGAGAAAAAACAGAATTATTTATTTGATCGATAACATCTCTGAAACAATTAATAATAGCAGATTTTTTGTTGCCGTTAAGCGCAGAAACCGGATCGTCTCCGTCGACTCCTGCTCTAAAAGCAAGCTCATATCCCATTATTCTTGAAAAGCCTGTGACAGAGCCTGAAATGGCCTTTGCAACAGTTGTTGATTTTTTGAAAATAACATCATTCCAGAAGTTTATATCTACTTCAAAAGGATCTGTTTTTTCAAGAGTGTTTGGGATGAAATACTTCCTTCCGGGAAGCACCTCTCTGACTGAACTCATCAAAGAATTGACATGCTTGATACTGTCAATGATCACATCATCAGCATCGGCAAAAATAATGTTGCTGTGCTTCCCCATCAGCTCAATTATCAAAGAATAATCAACAGAATCGCCTAATTCATTTCGATTGTTTAGCTCTATGCGGATCACGCGTTCAAGACCGTGCTGAGATACATTTGTTATGGCAGCACCGGAAAGATGCTTGCGTAAAAGCATACAAAAATTCGGCGCTGTAAGCGGTGATGTTTTGTTCTCATCGGTGAGATACACCAATGGTAAAGAAGCATTTGATGAAAGCTTCAGCTTATGCATACACCTCTCGCGGACAGTTTCACCCTCAGCGTTTCGTACCGGCGGCGTTGATATCTGCAGTGTTATCTCATCGGGCTCCGGTTGGGCTATTTTTTTCACATGTCCGTTTGCAAGCTGTGTGTTTAGCTCTGAAACCAAAGCTGCAACTGTAATTCCATCAAATGCCATTTTTATCTTTCCTTGTATTGATCAGTCGTTCACTCAATCTTTTTTAATGATTATTTTGTGATATGATCTCATTCCACCGGCAGTTCTGCGGGTGATGTTTTCAGTATGTATCTCTTCATCAAAAATGTCAGCGCGCTGGCGCCTTCTTCTGCGTATATCAATAACCTCAGGCTCTCTTTCAGGTTCATCCGAAGGCTTTGGTATACCACGCTCTGCTGCAAGATCAGCCTGTGATTCCCTCTTCTTTGTAAAGCCAAATACAGGGCTTTCATTTACATGATTTTTCACTCTGGAAACCGTTATTTTAGGCTCCATAGTTTCATCAACTTCCGGCTTTCTTTCAGAAAACTGATCTGCTTCAATATCTGTTCCGGCTTCATCATACGATCCTGTATTATTATCTGTTTTTGATTCAAATTTCGCCTCAGGTTCTGACCTGTAATCATACTTATCGTCCGGCTCGGACTTGTAATCATACTTGTCGTCAGGCTCGGATTTGTAATTATACTTATCGTCAGGCTCGGACTTATAATCATATTTATTATCAGGATCATAATTATAATTTTCTTCATCTGCTGCGTGGCCTGCAAATGAAGTATTTATATCTGACATGCTGGAGAAAGCAGGTTCGTTATTTGCCGAATCAAACACCCTTATAGTATCGTCATACGAAGCGGCTTCATCGGCATTGCTGTCATCATCGATTGGCTTGATCTCCTCAAGTGAAGACAGTCCACCAAGCGAAACATCATTATCTGAGCCAAAGTAACCAAAATCATCGGTAGAGGTCTCTGTTTTAACACTTTCAAAAGTATCCTCAACCGGTACCTCTGCTTCAACACTTTCAAATGTATCCTCAGCAGAAGCCTCAGTATCATCAACAGTAAGCGTTTCTTCCGGTTCATCCGCAGGCACATCGTCTGTTGTCAAATCCATATCGTCAATTGACATGGTTTCTTCAGCAGGCGCCTCTGTTTCATCAACAATCAGTGTTTCTTCCGGTTCATCCGCAGGTACATCATCAGCTGTCAAATCCATATCATCAATTGACATAGTATCCTCAGCAGGTACCTCGGGTTCAACAATTTCAAATGTTTCTTCAACCGGAGTTTCCTCTTCAACACTTTCAATTGTTTCTTCCGCCGGCACCTCTGTTTCTACGCTCTCAAATGCATCTTCTACAGGTGCCACCGATTCATCAACTGTAAGCACTTCTTCCGGCTCATCCTCCGATACATCATCAGCTGTAAATTCCATTTCATCGATAGATACCGACTCATCGTCTTTCGTTTCATCAAATGTCATTTCATCGATAGATTTGACATCGTCTATAGGATTATCTTCCCCAGCCTGCTCGATATCGTCAAGTGTCTGCAGATCATCATTTATAGGGCTGAGCTCCTCTATCGGCTGAACATCATCGATCGGGCTCTGTTCATCGAGCTGCTCTATTTCTTCAAGTGCCTGAAGGTTATCACTATCATCTGTTGCTTCGTCAGTTTCCGAACCACTTGTGAAATCAAATGCACTAAACGAATCACCTGCATCTTCATTTACAGGAGCCTCTGCAGCCGGTGTTACTCCGATCATTGCATCCGGCTCGAGCTCTGACTCATCCGTAAATGTTGCACTTTGAACGAGATCATTTTCTGCAACCTCTGTACCCGCATCAGAGCTAAGGATTGCTTTGGAATCCTGAGACTCTATCTCTTCACTTGCATTTGATCCCGAAAGACTGTTTTCCTCTACAGGTTGTTTGTTTGAAGCAGCTCCCGAAAGCATATCTGTATCAACAATGTCTGTCGAGCTCAAGCTGTCAAGATCTGATCCTGTATCTATGTCATCATATATGTTGTACGCCGGAAGATCAAATGGATCCTCGCCGGCATTTACATCCTGAGTAGTTTCAGACTCATCCATCTCGTCAGCCGAAACCACATCGGGAATGTCAGCCTCATCGACATCCTGCATCTGCTGTTCGGCACGCCATTTGTCCTCAAGATCACTTATTGTAGGAACTTCTCCGTATTCTTCCTCTCCTGTGCCGAAATTGTAACCTGTGTTTGAGAGCACAACCTCCTCTTCAGCATCTTCGGTTTCTTTTTCAGCTTCATCCTGCTCGATCACATCAGCTATGTCTTCTCTTGCACTTTCTTTAAGTCTTCTTATACTTTCAGACATATCAAGCCTGTCAAGGAGGTTGTTTAGTTCTTCATCAACCTCTTCGACAGGCTCGTTTTTGTTATTGATATCAGGAATCTCAACTTCGGGAACCTGAGTGTTTTCAATTGCAGTCAAAATGTCCTCAGGTTTATCGGATTTATCAGAAGAATCCTCCGTCAAAATCTGTTTTTTTTTTGCATCTGCTCCGAGAACAGTGTCTTCCTCAGGAACAAATGTTGATTCTATAGCTCTTTCACCGTCATCAATACCGCCTGAGTATATCTTGGAGTTTATGTTTTCCTCCTCATCTTCTTCGGCGATCGTACCTTTGATATCGATGGTTGTACTTGACTCGTCGGTTGTTGTCTTGTCAAGCATTGTGTTTTCGGTGTACTCTCTGTACTCAAGATTGTTTTCTTCACCGAGAACACCTTTGTCAAAATCGTCAACCTTATCGGATTGGATATCACCTTTTCCGGGCATTTGCGACGGATCTGGTTCATCAGAATGCGCAACAACAGTAGCTGCGGCCTCCTTTGCAGCAAGGTCGGCTGCCACCTTTTCAGCTTCTTTTTCCTGTTTCATTTTGGCAATCTCTTCTTCTCTGATAAACTCCTCAGAGACATGCCACTCCATGAAATGCGAAGGATCAGTATTAAGCGGTCCATTTATCCTGTTGTCATGAGTATCCTTCTGAACAGGTCTTGGCGCTGAAGATGAAAATCCTTTTTCATCTGTGTTGGTGCCTTCAAGTATCAGCTTGTCATTTTTGCTCATTTCTTCATCTCCCTCTTCACTTTCAGATTTTGTATCAGGTTGAGATTCATTATTGTTTGGTTCATTTTGTTGTTCATTTTGTTTGACCGTCTGCTGTTCGTTTTGATCTGTTTCTTGATCTTCAGCAGTCTGATTGCCTACAGCATTAACGGATACTTCCTCGGGTGTTTCTTCAGTTTCTTCAGATGCCTCTTCACTCATTTGTGTATCATCTGATACATCAGTAAACTGAACTTCTTGTTCTTCAACCGTTTCCTGTTCTGAATCATCCTGTGCCGGCTCAAATACATCTTCATCTGTCTCTTCCGTTTCGGCTACTGCCTCTTCCGGTTCATTTTTTTTTACATCTACTTCTTCTTTTTCATCGGCATCAGGAAAATGAATCGGTTCCGGTTCAGGCTCGGGCTCTTCGATTTCCTCTTCGATTGGCGGTACAGGGTTTTCGTGAGGCTTAACCTTGACATCATCCGCCTTGAAAAGATCACCGTATTCGATCTCCTGCAGTTTCGGTACAGCCTGCTCCATCGGTTTCGGATCAGGCCTTGGACCCTTGTATCCGATTTTGTTTATGTCCTCCGGACCTATCTCTCCGTTTTTGAAATCAATATAGTTTTTCTCGTCCCCGACTCCGGTATTGTCAACCTTGAGTTTACTGTCCTCATCACCGTAGCTTGCGCCCTCGATCGCATTTCTCGGTCCTCCGACAACTCCCTCGGGACTCTGGAACTCATCAGTATCCTCGTTTTGCAGAGCCTTTGCTCCGACTGTTGTGTTTGGATTGTTCCTCGGATCCTCAAACGAAGCTATATACTCTTTGTTTACAACATTAACATCTTTTTTCGGATCGCTTTTCTTCTCAGCGATAACGTTTGCCGAAGGATCCTCAACTATATCAAGCGCACTCATATGAGACGCTGCTATAGCACCATTTATATCGGCATCAGACCTTGGCTGTGGCCCTTTGTAATAATTCGTATCTCCTGTTTCTGCAGCCTCGTCCTTTTCCTTGACAAGCTTCTCGGGAATGATCGTATTGTAGAATCCATACGCCGCACAGATCGATATCATCAGTGACATATAGTAAAAATGTCCCCCTGCAGGCGAAATCGAGATATACGAAACAATAACTCCGATCATCACAAAAAGCATCGGCGCAAAGCTCGAGCTTTTCCTGAGTCCGGTAAACACACCTCCCACGACTCCGAAAAGCAGCAGGATCGCCGGGAACACACCGTATTTGTACGGCGAAAGCAAAAATGCATCAAGCGCATTTGAAAGCTTGTTGATACAAAAATCGTATATTGTCCCATCTGATAAAGACAGGTTAAACATCTCGTTAAATTGAAGATTAAAGATCGCTGTAGGATTTTTGCCAAGCACAAGCGAGAAAACAAACACAAGCACCGCTGTGAAAACAAGGATCATAAATCCGATCATAAAACCTTTTGTCAAAGGATTCTCAGCGTCCTTACCGAAGCTCTGATAAAGCGAGAGCACACATCCAAGTGCAAGCCAGATAGCCATCGGATTGAAAAGAATAGCCATCGCAAAAACAAGCCCCATCAGGCAGTCTGCAAAAACAAGCATAACAACGCTGCCCGAAAAAGCCGGTATGACATATCTGATAAAAATGATAAAAATGAAAAACGGAACGATAAGACAAAATACATTCAGGAACTCTTCAGCCAGAAGGCTCGCAGAAGTCGACTGATACAATGACATCATCAGAGCAAACTGACAAGCAAGTCCAAAAATCCCACACAGTCTTCCACCAAGCACCCTGCACACGGCAAATGTAGCTGCGAGCATACCTGCGATCCAAAGGCCTTTTCCGGATCCATCGCCGTTATTCAAAAAGAAAGCGGCTCCTATAAGACCAACTACAACGATCGCCTCTACGATGATAAGTCCCGCTTTTTCATCCTGGACTCTCTCAAGGACCGAGCGCCCTTTGATAAAGTATGCGCATATAAAGAATGCAAGAAGTGCAACAACCACGGCACCGGTAAGTATCAGCCCCATGCCGTCTGATTGAAAGTTTTCATATACCCTCGCAGCTGTAGTCATAAAAGCGTAAGCCATCAAAACCACATAAACAAAGGCAATAAGCACTGTAATTAGATTTCTTCTAAGTCTCACTCTTTTTCTCCCCTTAGCAGATATTACGAGACGGTATATCCACACCGACTCACATACACTTTCATTATACTACATTTTTTTTGATTTTACAAGAGTTTTAACAATTCCTCTTCTGTGATTATCGGTATGCCAAGTTGTTTTGCCTTGACATTTTTGGACGAGGTCGAGTTTATGTCGTTATTTACGAGATAATCAGTATTTGAGCTGACAGCTGATACTACCTTTCCGCCAAGGCTTTCTATCATTTTTTTGCACTCGCTTCTGTTTTCAAAGCGCTCAAGCGACCCGGTGATGACGATGTTTTTTCCGGATATGGCCGAGTCACCTGCCGGCACCTCAGTTTTTTTGATCCTTAATATGTCAAGCAGTTCAAGTGCTACCTGTTTTTTTGACTCGTTGCGAAAAAATGCTACGAATTCTCCGGCTATGTTTTCTCCGATACCGTTTACCTGCGTCAATTTCTCCACACTCAGATCAAAAATCTCTCTTGCAGACAGATCAGGATAATGATTTACGATATCCCTGGCCGTCGCAAGTCCGACTCCTTTTATTCCAAGTGCATATAAAAATGCAGGCAACGTCGTATCCTTTGAGCGTTCTATGGCTTCTACAAGGTTTGCAAAAGCCTTGTCTCTGATCTTCATCTCGTCATCATTTATTATCTCATCCTTATATTTTTCGATATTAAAAATGTCCACATAGGAGCTTATATACTTTCTTGATATCCATTTTTCCAGAGTTGCTTCGGAAAGGCCGTCTATGCCAAGTGCATCTCTGCTTACAAAATGTGCCAGTCCATGTATCTTTTTTGCAAAGCAGTCGGGATTTGTACACATTAAAACCGATGAACCGTTTTCCGTGACAACCTTTGTATCCCCGTCGCATACGGGGCATTTTTCAGGAGGAGTACAGGTGCCGCTTTTGGTTATGTTTTCACTTATCTGTGGGATGATCATATTGGCCTTGTAGACATTTATCGTATCTCCGATACCAAGCTCGAGCTCTTTTAAGATGCTTACATTGTGAACGCTCGCCCTCCTGACTGTCGTACCCTCAAGCTCGACGGGATCAAAGATAGCCACTGGATTTATAAGCCCTGTTCTTGACGCAGACCACTCTATCTCTCTGAGTGTCGTTTGTGCAGTTTCATCCTGCCATTTGAGTGCGATCGAGTCCCTTGGAGCTTTTGCCGTACGGCCGAGTCCTCTGCTGTACTCTATATCATCATAAGTGAGCACGAGACCGTCACTCGGAAGGTCAGAGTGCTCCACCTCAACTCTGAATTCCTCGACCTTGTCTTTTAGATCCAGCGAATCAACTTCTTTGTAAGGTACTGTTTCAAAGCCCTGCGACCTGATAAACTCTATCTCATCTTTTTTGCTTCCACTTTCCTTTGAAACAGGGGCATCATCACTGATATCGATCAGATTGTATGCATAAAAACGCACTCTTCTTTTGGAAGTTACTTCGGTATTTAAGTTTCTGACGCTTCCCGAGCAGAGATTCCTGGGGTTTTTGTACGCAGCCATGTCAGGTTCCTGTATGAGCGCCTCGAAATCAGAATACCTGATAAGTGCCTCTCCTCTAAGTACAAGTCTGCCTTTAAATGGGATCCTTCCCGGTACATTTTTAAATGTCTTTGCGTTGGATGTGATAACCTCGCCCACTTCGCCGTTTCCTCTGGTCAGTGCTTTTGTAAGCTCTCCGTTTTCGTATGTGATTATCACGCTGAGTCCATCTAATTTCATCGAAAGCAGGCCTTTTTTGTCAGCGATCCAGTCAACAAGTTCATCGACATTTTTTGTCTTTCCAAGAGATAACATCGGCTGGATGTGTGCTTCCTTTGCAAGCTCAGACAAAACCTCATATCCGACACTTACTGTCGGACTGCCTGCAAGAACCATACCTGTTTTTTCTTCAAGTGCAACAAGCTCATCGTACAGTGCGTCGTACTCATAGTTTGACATTATTTCATCATCCCCGGAATAATACGCCGCTCCTGCCTTGTCAAGTATTTCTATGAGCTCCTGCATTCTTGTTTTTTCTGCTGACATTTTTTCTCTCCATTCACAATTAATCAATCTATGAATACAATCATCCTATCTGATCGTACAGGCTTTTTACTTCCGCATCATCAAGCAGTCTGAACTCGCCCTCTTTCATATCACTTATCTGTATTGACGAAAACCTGATCCTGTGAAGCTTTGTCACACGGTAGCCGAAGTACTCGCACATCCGTCTAATCTGTCTGTTCAGCCCTTGCGTGAGAACGATATTAAATCTTTTTCCGTTGACATTTGTAACCTTGCAGGGCTTAGTCATAGTATCAAGTATGGGCACTCCCTGCTCCATCGCTTTTATGACGCTTTCAGGCATGGCTTTGTCCGTAGTGACCTCATACTCTTTTTCATGACCGTTTCTGCCTCTCATAAGCTTTTCGGCAAGGTTTCCATCATTTGTCAGGAGCAAAAGTCCGGTTGAGTTTTTGTCAAGTCTGCCGATTGGGAAAAGCCTCTCCGGATAATCGATCACATCAGTGAGATTTGGACGCTCTTTTTCGGATGTTGTACAGATGACACCAGCCGGCTTATAGTAAGCCGCTATGACGATTTTTCTTTCGATGGTTACCGGCTCACCGTCAAGTGTTACCACATCACCATCTGTAACTTTTACTCCCGGTGTAGCAGTTTCACCGTTTACGCTTACGCGGCCACTATCTATCAGCCTGTCGGCTTCGCGCCTCGAGCAAGCGCCGCTAAGTGCCAGGTATTTGTTGATCCTATACTCCATTTTCACTCCCATAAATATCACAAAGCACCTATAGCGATCGCTATAGGTGCCAAATTATTCATATCAAACTCAGGCTCCGGCTGCTGTTCCTGTTGCAACTCCTGCCACCGAACCCGAAACTGCCGAACCGGATACGGAACGGATACCCTGATCCATCCTCTGATATAGCTGCTTAAACACCGGATCGGAATTGATGGCATCATTCATTGCTTTTTGCACATCATTTTCAAGATTTACAACTGCCTCATTTTCATCAGCAGAATTTATGAAATCCTCCTGAACCTCATCAAGCGCACTCAGATAAATAACGTATTTATTATCCGAAGTATTTGTCAGGTAAAACGCACTCAAGCTCGGTGCAAGCGTGTCGATGTTTTTCATCTTCAGATCATACTTGACATAAACTCTGCAACCGCCGTTTTGCTCGTCCTCTATCACGTAGCACTCTATGTTTTGATAATCCTCAACATAAGCCGCCATCGCAGTGAGCTTTGCTCTGTTTAACTGGCTGACATCACTCACTATCGTTGTAAACGCATCCATATCAACATTTTTTTTCGCAGTAAAATAATCCTGTATCAAAGTCTTGATCTCTTCGTTATCCGTAAGCTCCAGACTTGCACTGGATGCGTCATTTCCGCCCCTTCCTGTCGGTATAAGTGTCAATATGAAAAATCCAAGTACCAATGTTGCAACGCTTATTATAATTACAAGTTTTTTGTATCTGAGTTTCATTATATATACACATCCTTTATATTTTTTTAAGGAAAAATCATTCCAATCGTGTTCCTAACGCACCTGAAGGGACTTGAACCCCCGACCAATGGCTTCGGAAACCACTACTCTATCCAGCTGAGCTACAGGTGCAGGCGCGAAAAAATGTCCCGAAACGGCATATTTTTCGCACGCACTTTGAGCGCGGCTCAAAGCATCAAAAAAATTCACCTACATAATTATAATAGAAACATTCGTTTTTGTAAAGTCTAAATCTTAAATCTTTTCTCGGAAGCGTCATAAAAGTAAGCCCGATCCGATAAAACCTCTTCATCCAGCACATGTTCATTGTTTATCAGCCTGATGGTATCGTTAAGCTCTTCCGAAAAGCTGTCACCCGTATCCGGCATTATCAGCACTTCATGAACACTGCTTGGTATGACATAGTATGATCCGCCGACCAACGAAGTGATCTTTTCCGTCATTCCCGGATACAGTATTGTCGTCGCTCCATAAACACCCTGATCATTGGTCAGTATAAAAATGTCCGGATTGCTTATGCAATCATCAAAGATTTCCTCGTCAAAACATTTTTTCATAACTGACGCAAGCGACTCAATCCTGTACGGGAACAGCCTTGGAGTATTTGATTTAGCAAGATCATAGAGCTCTTTTGTACTGATGTCCCAGGACTCCATCAGGCTGTTGTTGATCCTGACGGTTTCCACACCCGCATCAGTATTATTAAACACAATAGTAAAGACCATCGCCATATCCAAAAACGGAATATGCGGTGTTTCAGAGAGAAGCTTTTTGTTTTTTTGTGCTGAGATCAAACGATATGCGATGCCCGTCCCGTAGTTTCCCACTCCGGAATCAAAGTCACAATCAAACTCTCTTTTTTTGATACTTCTAAGCTGTTTTACAATTTCTTTTGCAATCTCATCGACAGTTATCTTTTTTCTGCGATAATCATCATAATACCTGTCGACATAGAAAGTCGGAGAGATCTTCTCTCTTCCTTTTCTGATCGATATCCCGTACCTCAGGACATCATTGTTTTTGATGTATGTGCGACCGCACACCTCGCAGCCCACTGCTTCATCCTTTGTTTTGATCGATTCTTCGACCAATTTCATAAATTCGTATTTTGACATAGGTCTCCTTCCCAAGCCAAAACACAACCATTTTATAATTGGCATGATATCAGATTGTCGGACTTAATTCAAGTGTCGTTTATACCAAAATTCGTTACATTCATTCTACAGCATACCATTTTTCGGCGTTTGCAACGCATTCTTAAAAATGAAACCATCGAAAAAAATGTCCGAAAAACTCAATCAAGCTCATCTCTTTGTATACTTTTTCCGTCTCGCCATATCCTTTCGATATCGTAAAAAAGCCTGTCTTCTTTTGAAAAAATGTTCACTATCACATCAGAATAATCAATTAGCGTCCATGTTGAATTTTTGTTTCCTTCGGTTCTTTTTTGGGTATAACCCGCCTCATCCATGCGCATCTCGACATTATCAAGCATAGCCTGCAGCTGGTTTGGATTGTCACCGTTTGCGATCACCATATAATCAGCTATGACAGAGATCTCATCTATCTTGAGTATGACTATATCCATCGCAAGCTTCTCATCAAGTGCATCGTAAATAATGCGGACCATTTCTTTTGAAGTGTCGCTCATTTCAATTCTCCTTTGTACTCTTTATAATACTCCATTGTTTTAAATGACATTTCATCTATTTTTTTGTATGAATCGGATAAATAACTAACAGTGTTCTCAAGTATTTGATACACAGCCATATCAATGTTTAAAAAAGCAATCTTTCTGATATCATCGAGCTTATGCACGGCACCGTTTATCTTCCTTGACGGTTCTATATAATCAGACACATACACGATTCTGTCAAGCAGAGACATCGCAGGCTTACCCACTGTATGCACCCTTATCGCTTCAAGTATTTCCTCATCGTCGATCCCATATCTGTGCTTTGCCAGATAAGCACCAAGCTTTCCATGGATCAAAGCCGGGTTTTCTATCTCCGTGACTGTCAGTCTGACACCGTATTTTTCACATAGGCTTAACTGCTCTTCGTGAGTATAGTATTTTGCGCAGTCGTGAAGAAGTCCTGTCATATAAGCTTTGTTTTGAAAAATGTCATCCTCGGGCGCATAGGTTTTAGCGAGTTTTTTTGCGGTATCCGACACACCCAGAGTGTGCTTATATCGCTTATCGTCAAGGGTGCATTTCAGCGCTTTTTTCAGTTGCTTATCTGTTATATCTTTGTACACTTTTTCCGTGCATCCGTACAGACCATGTATCCTTATATATCTGTATACTTTTTTTGTAAGGTCGTATGCACTAGCTTTTTTGTCATCGTCAATAGTAATGTCAGTTGGTGCATATGTCATCTCCGTTCTCACTCCGCTTGATGACACATCCGCAAACTCTTCTGGCACAAACAAAGGATAGTACTTTCCTTTGACCTCTTTTTTGGTTAGTGCGATCAGATCATCAAGCCTTTCCTTATCAGTATCTCCTCTCGGAGCTACAAGTATAACGGCAAGCTTTGCTATTATCTCAGGACATCGCCATTCAGAAAAATACTCAAGAGAATCAGCACCCATTATGAAATATAATTGATCCTTTGGATACTCTTTTTTTAATTCTTCGAGCGTTTTGTAAGTATATGAAATATCATCTCTTTTTAATTCTATATCACTGAATTTCAATCTGTCATTTTTTGATATTAGTTTTTTTACCATTCGCATCCTGTGTTCATCGGAAACAAATTCCTCATCGGTTTTATGCGGCGGATGGTGATTGGGGATAACAAGCACGAAATCAAGGCCGAACTGCGAAATAGCTGCTTCGGCCAGATGTAGATGTGCTTTGTGCGGCGGGTTGAAGCTTCCGCCGAGTATCCCGATCTTTTTCATAAATGCATTCCTTTTATTAATCAAAGTACTCAAACTGCCATCCATAGAGCTTGACGGTATCGCCCTCCGAAAGTCCGAGTTCTTTCAGCTCGTCTATGATTCCGTTTTTGACCATGAAATCCTGGAAGAATTTGAATCCCTTTTCGGATTCGAGGTTTGTGTATCCAAGCATTCTTTCTATACGCGGTCCCTCTACCACATACATTTCCTCGTCCTCATCATAGTATGCGGTGTACGGTTCGTCGGCGATGTTTGTTTCCTCGATCTCAAATTCTTTTTCGTATACAACCTTGTCTTCCTTGGTTTCACTCAAAAGCTTTTTGACTGCATACAAAAGCTCGTCAACACCTTCTCCCGATGCAGCAGAGATCGGATACACTTTTTGTCCGAGGCTGTCTTCAAGCTTTTTGATCGCTTCATCCTTTGCATCGCCATACAGACAATCCATCTTGTTTGCAGCTATTATCTGAGGTCTCCCGGCAAGAGTTTCATTATATGTTTTGAGCTCACTGTTTATCGCTTCAATGTCTGACACAGGATCTCGTCCTTCGGTCGATGCGCCGTCCACAACGTGAACAATTACCCTTGTTCTTTCTATGTGACGCAAAAAATCATGCCCCAAGCCTACTCCCTCTGCGGCGCCCTCAATAAGACCCGGGATATCGGCCATCACAAATCCTCCCCCCTCCATATCAACAACGCCGAGGTTCGGACTAAGTGTCGTGAAGTGATAATTTGCAATCTTTGGCCTGGCAGCACTTACTCTTGACAAAAGAGTTGATTTACCGACATTTGGGAATCCAACCAATCCCACATCGGCAATCATTTTGAGCTCTAACGTCACCTCAAGCTCGATGCCCGGTTTTCCCGGCTTTGCGTACTTGGGCGCCTGCATAGTAGGCGTTGCAAAGTTCATGTTTCCTTTTCCCCCGCGGCCGCCTTTTAGGACAATTTCTCTGGTATTCTCATACGACATATCGGTTATGACT
Organism: uncultured Lachnospiraceae bacterium; assembly: GCA_947166015.1. Lineage (GTDB taxonomy): Bacteria > Bacillota > Clostridia > Lachnospirales > Lachnospiraceae > Eubacterium_F. Next base: position 11,428 of record CAMVCQ010000009.1, on the reverse strand, counting down.
TTTCCGCTCTCAGCCTCCCTGACGATCGTACCTGCGGGAACCTTTACAACCAGGTCTTCGCCGTCGGCTCCGTGCATACGTCTTTTTCCGCCGGGCTCACCGTTACCTGCGAAAAATTTTTGCTTGTAACGAAAATCACTCAGCGTATTGATGCCGGGATCGACTTCAAAAATGAGATCTCCGCCATCTCCTCCGTCACCACCGTCGGGGCCACCGTTTGCGACGTATTTTTCACGCCTGAAACTCACGTGACCGTCACCGCCGTCGCCTGATTTTATCCTTATGGTTACTTTATCCGAAAATGCCATTTTTTCTCTCTACTTTCGTTATGAAAAAAGACTGACAAAAACGTTTGCTTTGTCAGCCTTTAGTTTCAATATCTTTTTTTGAAAACGTTCATAAGACGTTTCATCAATCCTCTACAGGATATACGCTGGCAACTTTTTTGTCTCTGCCTTTGCGCTCAAAACGAAGGATTCCGTCTACTTTGGCATAAAGTGTGTCATCTCCACCCTTTCCTACATTTGTTCCCGGATGGATCCTTGTTCCTCTCTGACGATACAGGATGTTTCCTGCGAGTACGAACTGTCCGTCAGCACGCTTTGCACCAAGTCTTTTGGATTCTGAATCACGACCGTTCTTTGTAGAACCCATTCCTTTTTTATGAGCGAATAACTGAAGGTTAATCTTAAGCATTGTTATCCTCTTTTCTGCGCTTACGCGTCTGTTAAACTAAATTTCACAAATTTGTTTCCGTATTCTTCCACAATTCCTTCAATTCCAAGCAAAAATGAATCGAGCAAAAGCTTTACACCTTTTTCGGCGGGATCCGGGACTGTTACATCCAAAAATCCATCCGATTCATCTATCACAGGAACGCTTCCCGTGAGCTTCTCAATGGAATTAACAGTGTTTATGGCAAGAATCGATACCGCCGCACAGACGATATCATCACCTTTATCTGCATAACCCGCGTGACCTGCAACGGTAAACCCGCTTATGTTGTCACCGGATCGTCTGACCGAAACTGTGATCATGCGATGATCTGTTCGATCTTAACCTGAGTAAACGGCTGTCTGTGACCGTTTTTCTTGTGGTAACCTGTCTTTGGCTTGTATCTGTAGACAACGACTTTTTTTGCCTTGCCCTGACAAACTACAGTAGCCTTAACCGAAGCTCCGTCAACTGTTGGTGAACCAACCTTGACTTTTTTGTCTCCGATCATAAGTACCTGGTCGAAAGTGATCTCCTCACCTGCTTCAGCGCTGATCTTCTCGATTCTGATCACATCGCCTTCCTCGACTTTGTACTGCTTACCACCGGTTGTAATGATCGCGTACATTATTACACCTCCTGTCTATGACGGCAAAGCCATCATATGAGATACTCGCCGGCTTTGGTGTCGCTATCGCGAACTAAACCTCGCCGAGCGGTTGACGGCCAAAGGCCGCAGTTACGTTGTTTTTGACACAAAAATCGCACTAGTCAAAAACACACACTTGGACATTATAGCATTTGACACCGCTCGTGTCAAGCATTTTTAGAACTCAAGCTCTTTTTTCTTGAACACAACCGTCGTCAGCCAAACCGGAACAATGATATAGACAACTACAACAAGCAACCATATCGCCCAGCCGTAATTATACTCCGGATTGATGGCAAGACTTGAAATAAGTGTCCCGGGAGTGATGTACTCCAGATGGATGTTGCGTTCTGCCAAAAACGGTACAAGAGCGCTTATCGAACCGAGTAAGCCCGATACAAATCCTCCACCTACAAGTATATACATAACAAGCGCCAAAACAGCTGACTGCATACCGTATACCAATATGATAAACATCGTTATAGATGAGATCATCGTCATCATTTCAACAAGTCTGTCCAAGCACATGCTTCCAATTGTAGCTGCTTTTACACCTGCGATCAGAGCCATCCCGGTCTGAACGATTGTCACCGCCAGGGTTGATTCAAAAATGACCAATACCACTTCGATAAATCTCGCCCAGACAAGCTTTGACCTCGAAAGACCGCGTCCAATAGCTGTTTGCATGGCGTGAGACTTGAAATCATCCGAGTAGATTGCCAAAAACACGGGGATTCCGATAAGCAGTGGCATAGACCCTGCTCCCAATCCTGTAAATGTTTCAAAGTTTTTTGAAGTATCGTCACCCAGCTTTATTATCATTGAAATTCCTTCAACTCCGGCCAAAAAAACGAGCTGGACACCCAAAAGTACTATAAACGAAATCTTTTTCTGTATTCTTATCAGGTCTGCAATGATCGAATTTTTCATTATTTTACACCTCCCTCTTCACCTACGAGATCAAAGTAGAAGTCCTCCAATGAAACAGTTGATTTGCTCTCAGAGTTGATCTTGATCCCGTTTGCAGCCAAAAGCTTTTTGGCTTTGGAGACATCCTTATCCGATATTTCAAGGTTGGTGTATCCTTCTTTGTTCACCATTTCGTCCTGTGACAGTTCCTTCATGATGACCCCTTCGTGAACAATGCCAAATCTATGCGCAGTGTTCTCAAGCTCACTCAGGATATGTGACGATACTATAATTGTTTTTCCCTGCTCTTCGTTCAGTTTTGTGATCAGGTTTCTGATGTCTGCTATCCCCTGCGGATCAAGTCCGTTTATGGGCTCATCAAAAATAAGTATATCCGGATCTCCCAATAGTGCATTTGCTATCCCAAGTCTCTGCCTCATTCCCATTGAATACCTTTTGGATGCGGTATTTGCAGCTTTGCTGTCAAGGCCGACCAGCTCCAGCACCCTGTCGACCTCTTTGGGGTCATCTATTCCTTTTACCCTGCGGAAATACTGCAGATTTTCTCGTCCGCTTAAGTATCCGAAATTGTTTGCACCCACGAAAAATCCTATGTTTTTTCGGTTTTTGTTGTTCTCAGCTTCGTTTTTTCCTCCGAGTATGGACAGCTTTCCGCTTTTGAAATCAGAGAGTCCCAAAACCACCTTGAAAAGTGTTGTCTTTCCGGCTCCGTTTTTTCCAATGAGTCCGTAAATATCTCCTTTTTTTACGCTCATGTCGATGCCTTTTAGGACTTCTTTTTTGCCGTAAGACTTGACAATGCCTTTTAGCTCGATTACCGGCTTACTCATGTTTCTTACCTCCAATTATAAAATCTGCGACTCATACAGGCTTTTGTAGCGTTTGGTACGGGTGATCTCCATGAGACCCAGGGCAGTCATGTCGATATAGCAAGCACGCACCGGATCGTCTGCAAGGAGCTGTTTCATATGCGATATGAGTTGTTCCTCGGATGCTTTTTCCTTCATATCGATAAAATCAACTATAATGATTCCCGATACATTTCTAAGGCGTATCTGCCTTGCGATCTCTTCGGCGGCTTCTATATTTGTTTTTAAAAATGTCCCCTCTGAGCTTCTCTTACCCGCGATCGCTTTTGCAGTATTTACATCTATCACAGTCATCGCTTCGGTTTTATCTATCACAAGTGTTGCACCGCTTTTTAACCACACTCTGTTTGATACTGCTTTTTGAAGCGTTGATGATATCGCATACAGCGCATCTAAGCTGTAAGATTCATCTTCATACTTTTCAAGCGATAATGAATCATCATAGCTTTTCAACTCGCTGTATATCTCATCATCATCTGTAATTATCCTGTCAACCTCATCTGTATGGTATGAGTTTATAAATCTTATATAAAACTCAGGTTCTTTGTATACTCTGCTAAACACGGTCCTGTTTTCTGAGTGATTGATTATACTTTCCATCTTGGCAACAAGCTTCGATCTTTCGGCTTCTACTCTATCCGGGTCCGCGGTTTTGGCATTGGTCCTTGTTATCACCTCATACTCGGATCTGTTTTTCAGATTGACTACGCAGTACCTGCCTACAAGTGATATTTTTTTTGTCAGAACGGCGCCTTTTTCTCCTTTTTCGGGCTTTTTTATCTGAACTACAATCTCATCCTCGCACTTAGGCTTACCGCTTTTTTCAAATTGTAAAAATGCACTCTTCGACGATCCTATGTCCACAAAAGCTGCTTTTATATTGTCAACAACCTTATCCACTCTACCGACATAAACATCTCCCATTGCAGGCGCATCGTCAACACGCTCGATCACGCAGTCGTAGATGTCATTGCCAATCATATAAAGACAGATTACATTATCATCTTTTTTTGTTATTACTATTTGCTTTCTCTTATACATAACACTTCTCATCTGTTTTTCCACCTGCTTTGTTGCCTTCTCTTGTCGATGCAACCGCATCGACGCGTTTAGGCACCTTGCAGAATCTGATCTTTTTTTAGGCTTCTCCGACACATACGCCTGTTTTAAACCTTGCGCAACCGCAGCCGGAGCATTTTTCGCGACAGTTTGGAGTTGTTATGGCTTCTTTTGACAGCATATATTCACGCCACAAAAACTGCTTTGTCACGCCCGCATCTATGAAATCCCACGGCAAGATCTCATCCTCATTGCGCTCCCTGTAATTATAAAACTCAAGGTCGATGCCCATCTCATCAATAAGCTCGTACCAGATATCATATTGAAAATGCTCAGTCCAAGCATCAAATATACAACCTTTTTTGTAAGCCGCCTCGATGAAATCAGAAAGACGTCTGTCACCCCTTGCAAACAAGCCTTCAAGTTCGGATGTTTTGGCATCGTGACAAATATATCTCAATGATTTTTTGTTTAGCTTTGTCTTGAAATGATCCGTCAGCATAAGCCTTTTTTCTTCAAAGTAGTCAGCCGTCCCCATAGACACCCATTGAAACGGGGTGAATGGTTTTGGAACGAAAAATGAAGAGCTCGCCGTGATCTCAGGTCTTCCCTGACGTTTTTCCTTGGGGATGTTTTCAAAGTATGCCGCTGCGATCTCATCGGCAAGGTCAGCTATATTTCTGATATCTTCGTCCTCTTCGCCGGGAAGCCCAAGCATGAAGTACAGCTTAACTCTTTTCCAGCCGCCTTTAAACGCTGTGATCGCGCCCTCGAGGATCACATCCTTTGTTAGGTTTTTGTTAATTACATTTCGCATTCTCTGCGAGCCGGCCTCCGGTGCAAAAGTAAGGGATGATTTTTTCACATCCTGGACCTTGCTCATGACATCAAGTGAAAACTCATCGATCCTAAGTGAAGGAAGCGCGATATTGCAATGGTATTTTTCACCCTGCTCGATCAAAAATGTCACGAGTTCGCCAAGCTGCTCATAGTCACTTGAGCTCAGCGACGACAGCGTCATCTCCTCGTATCCGGTTGATTCGAGCATTTTTATCGCGAGGTCTTTGAGTTTTTCTACACTCCTTTTTCTGACAGGGCGGTATGTGATCCCAGCCTGACAAAACCTGCAACCTCTGATACAGCCTCTTTGGATCTCGAGCACCACCCTGTCCTGAGTCGCCCTGATATAAGGGATCAACGGCTTTTCGGGATAGTATGTATCATCAAGGTTTGTCACAACCTGTTTTTTGACCTTTTCGGGAACTCCGGTTTTGTTTGGTTTAAACTCAGCGATAGTTCCGTCTTCATTGTAGCTCACATCATACAGCGAAGGAACATATATACCCGGCACCTGCGATGCTCTAAACAAAAACTCTTCTTTTGTTCCATCTGAATCTCTGACTTCTTTATACACATCGATCAGCTCTCTAAAAGAGGTCTCACCATCTCCGATATAAAAAATGTCAAAAAAATCAGCTATAGGCTCAGGATTGTATGTGCAAGGTCCCCCCGCCATAACTATCGGAAACTCAAAGCCTCTGTCTTTTGAACGAAGCGGTATCCCGGACAAGTCGAGCACCTGCAAAACATTTGTATAGCACATCTCGTATTGCAGAGTTATTCCCAAAAAATCAAAATCTTTTATGGGGGTTTGTGTTTCCATTGAAAATAATGGGATATTTTTTTCGCGCATTATCTCGTCGAGGTCAGGCCAGGGGCTGTAAACTCTCTCGCAATAAGTGTCCTCAAAGGAATTGAACATTTCGTAGAGTATCTGGATCCCGAGATGAGACATTCCGATCTCATAAACATCCGGAAAACACATACAAAAATGAACCGCCACTTCTGACGGCTCCATATAGATACTGTTTTTTTCACCACCGATATACCTTGCAGGTTTTTCAACCTGCATCAGTATTTCTTCGGAAAGCGCAAGCTTTCTGGACGGCGGATAGATATAATTGGAATCAGTCTTCATCCTTCTCTGTGATTTCCTTTTTCTCTCTTAAATCAACAAACCAGTTGTACGCATCATCAAATACCTCAGGAGCGAATTTGTTCAGTATAAACAAAACCCCTGCCATAAATCCTGCAAGTATAGCAGCTTTAAAAATCAGTTTCGCAATAAGCTTGATCAAAAACTTCATAATGCTTCCTTTCTTTTTCTTGATTTTTTTGCCTACTTTTTTCTTTAATTCTTTTTTTATCTCTTTTTTGCAATTATCTTTTGTTTCATCAATGATCACAGGTATATCACCGAGTGATTCTATTTCGCTTATATCCGGAATACAACTGCATTTAGAACTTTTACTCATATTAACCCTCCATGACGAGCACTTGTGCGAGTCACCGCATGCGTGCTTGAAGCACGCATGTCGGATCAAAGGTTATTTGTGCTCGTCGCAAATAACCGTGTGAAAAATCGGCATATCAATGCGATTTTTCACACTATATCTCATCTTCCTCATCTTCATCATCAGCCGCTACAGGGATGTCTTCCGGATCCTCATACGCTGAGCTTTCAAGGTAATCATTGTATCTCTCATCCGCAAGCTCGTCGATATACGACGGATTGATGTTCGGAAACTCCTCCGCAAGCATTTTTTGAAGCTTTTCAGTGATGTCAAAATAATTCTCCTGATCCTCACGGTTTTCATCGTACCATTCGGCTATAAGGTCGCCGGTAAGGTTGTCCTTGATCCACTCTTGTATCTGCTCTGTAAACTCATCCTCTACTTCAACTGACTTTTTGATCTTGGATGCTTTCACAAGCGAGCTGATTCCGATGCCAAAAAATATAACGAATACCAGTGACATTATTATCATCGAATACAGGTTGAAAAGATTTATCACTTTCAATGCATTGAGCGCTACAACAGCAAACCCAACAAAGCCAAATGCGATAAATGAGTATCCTGAAAACTTCAGGTCTGCATATTTGTCTTTTTTATGTACATATACAGAGCTTGCTTCAGATCGTATCTCCGAAAACTGCATGGAAGCTTCTTCGCTGTCTATCTCATCAAGTCTGTCCTCGAGATCAGGCACCAGCTCATACATGCGATCCTCATTGATATCTTCGCCTTCTACAGCTCCGGGCAGTATCTCAAAAAATCTGTCCTTTTCGATATCAGCAACGATAAGTTCGTATGTTTCCTCTTCTTCGCCTTCTGCACTTCCTATGACACATTCTGCAGAATAAACCCCATTGAGCTTCAAATATCTGACAAGCTTATCACAAACACTTCTCTCGCTCGACAAAAACATAACTACAGGAACAGGCTCTTTGTACTCGTCCTCTTCCTCAGGGAGCTCATCTACCAATTCCACGCCACAATCGGCGCACTCGGTAATCCCCTCTCTGTATTCATTTTTACAATTCGGACACCAGGGCATCACAAACCTCCTAAAAAATAATCATTTTTTTCTACGCTTTTCTTTTAAAAAACGTGTTTTGCAAGCTTATAGTATTATACTATTTCTTCATAACTCTGTCAACTGTTACGCTCCGCTGTCACACAGGATGATCAGTCGATCAGGCGACATTTTTTGGCAACCGCATACAACCTGTATCCAAACGGCAATCTGACTATCTCTTCCTTTGTCATTGCTCCGAGTATCAAAAGTATCGAAAAATAAGACGCTATCGCAAACACCAAAGCTATCAGAGTCCTGATAATGTTTGACCCGGTCACAAGCCCGGTAAGCATATATATGACCACTGTAACGGCAGCCATCCACAACGATGCTGCAAGCGGACCGATAAATGTCTTTGTGATCTCCTGTTTGTAGCCGGGTATATATCGCCTTATAGCAATCATATTCAGTATATAAACAACCATCGGGAAAGTAATATTTCCGACAAGAAGTGCATATATCCCCATCGGCGTCAGTTTGAGACAGGCTATGACTATCCCTATGTGGACAGCAAGCGATATCGCTGAGTTTATGACAGGGATACTCATTTTGTCAACGCTTTGCAATGCTCCTCCGGTGACATTTGACAAAGCATAGAAAACTATAGCTGCGGAGCCTGCGATCAACATCCTTCCGCCTAGAATGTAATTCGACGAAAAGAGCATTTTTACTACAGGCTGTCCGAGAACCGAGTAACCCACGGCGCAGGGAAATGCTATTATCATGTTCATTTTTACCACGGCTGCTATACTGTCTTTCAATTCTTTTATATCACCTCTTGTATACGCAGCAACAGCAGTCGGTATCATAGATGAAGCAAGCGCAGTCGAAAGAGCTATGGGTACAGAGCACAGAACCCTGTACTTCGAGCTGTATACTCCAACCATACTTTTTATCTCGACCGGATCCACACCGTTTTGAGCTGAAAAGTATCCAAACAATTTGAAATCTATAAGTCCGCTTATATTGTACACTGTCTGCGATAATATGACCGGAAAAATAGTCAGCAACAAAACCTTGAAAAGATATCCCGTCGAGTCAACTTTTCCGGTCACATCAGCACGCTCTCTTTTTTTCTTGATAGGTCTGTAGATAGAATAGATAAATAATAGCATAAGGAGTGCACTCGCTGCCCCAAGACATGTCCCAAGCGTTCCACCTGCAGCTCCTATCGCAGCCTGATGGAAATTCCCCATGCTCCATTTCATAAAAAGCCAACTTGCAAGCACGCTTACAATTGCGTTTACAACCTGTTCTATAACCTGTGATATCGCCGTGGGCATCATCGTTTTTCTACCCTGGAAATATCCTCTGAAAACTCCCAAAAATGCCACGATAGCTATAGTCGGTGCAAGCACCCTTAAAGGTATATGAACTCCGACATACTCAGGATAAATATGCTCCTCTATCAGAGATGCTCCTATAAATAATCCTCCACCGAAAACAATTCCGGATATAGTAGAAAAAATCAAACCTACTCTGAGCGTTTGAGATGAGTTTTTATATTCTTTTTTTGCAATCTGCGCAGAGATTATTTTTGACATGGCAAGTGGCAAAGAATAAGATGATATGATGAGCACCAGATCGTAGATCTCAAATGCCACCGCATAGATGCCGTTTCCCTCTTCACCAAGGATATTGGACATCGGAATCCTGTAGATAAGTCCGATAAAGCGCACGACAAGAGAGGCGATAGCAAGTATACCGCCCTGTTTCAAAAAATCACTGCTGTTGTTTTTGCGCGCCATCAGATCACCTGTTTTAAATATTTAGAAACAACTCACATAGAAATAAATCCATGAACTATAAACATATTAACCTCCATTCCGGAGAGTAGCGACGGAGTGGCGACGAGAACATCAAGTTCTCGTCTGCCATCAGTGGCTATTTGTGACGCTCCGGAACAAATAGCCGTGTGAAAAATCAGCATATCAGTGTGATTTTTCACACTATTATCTTGTTATATTTACTCTGTCAAGAATGAGCTTTTGCTTTTCTTCCATCAAAACGCGGTCATCATCCTCTATGTGATCAAACCCACAAAGATGCAAAAGACTGTGAACTACCAAAAATGCGAACTCTCTTTTTTCGCTGTGTCCGTATTCTTTTGCCTGCGAGATCACTCTGTCATAGCAAAGCACAACATCGCCCAGCAAAAGTTCATCCGTATCCGGATCAGTTTCCATCGTCTCATCAAAAATGTCCCCTTCAAAAACTCCCGGATCGTCATACTCACACATCGGAAAGCTCAATACATCCGTGACCGCATCTATCTCCCTGAATTCATTGTTGATCTTTTGTATCATATCCGGATCAACAATGCTTACCGTCACATAAACATCATACGGACAATCAAGCTCATCCATAGTAGCTTTTGTAAGCTCTTCGATAAGCTTTATTTCATCAAAATCAAATTTATAATCATAGTCATTTACATAATCAATCATTTTTTATCCATTTTCATCAAATCAGCAGATACTGTTAATGCATCTTTTTAATTGTCATCGTTTGTTGCCTGTATGGCGGGCTTTTCGTGTTTCCCTGTAGTTTTGCTTCGCCTCATACTTTTCATACGCGTGTACGATCCTTTGGACAAGCGGATGCCTTACAACATCTTTGTTTGTAAGGTATGAAAAACCGATGTCTTCAATACCATCAAGGACTTTTACGGCAACCTCAAGTCCCGACTCAGTTGAGTATGGCAGATCCTTTTGCGAAAGATCACCCGTGATCACTACCTTTGAGCCAAACCCGATCCTTGTGAGAAACATCTTCATCTGCGCCGGAGTTGTGTTTTGCGCTTCATCAAGAATTATAAAAGCGTTATCGAGTGTCCTTCCTCTCATATATGCGAGAGGTGCAACCTCGATCAAGCCTTTTTCACTGTTTCTGGCAAAGCTCTCTGCCCCCATGATCGTATACAATGCGTCATAGAGTGGCCTTAGGTACGGGTCTATCTTTTGCTGAAGATCACCCGGCAAAAACCCCAAGCTCTCTCCCGCTTCTATGGCTGGTCTTGTAAGGATTATCTTTCCTACTTCATCTGTTTTAAATGCCTGGATAGCCATTGCCATAGCGAGATAGGTTTTTCCTGTTCCCGCAGGTCCCAGGCCAAAAACCATCATGTTTTCTTTTATCTGGTTTACATATTTTTTCTGTCCGAGAGTCTTCGGGCGGATCGGCTTACCTGAAACCGTATGTCCCAAAAGTTCCCTGTCTATCTCAGAAAACGAAAGCTCTATATCCTCCATTTCAAGTGACAAAAGATAATCAACCTTTTGCTCGCTCACTGTCTCTCCGCCCGCAGAAACCTTGTACAACTCGCCAAATACATGCTCAGCTTTTTTCACACCTACTTCCGTTCCGCGTATCAGGATACCTTTGTCCCTGGCCGTCACGGAAATGTTCAGCGTTTTTTCTATTTTTTTCAGGTTTTTGTCGAGCTGACCGAATATATTTCTCAGATCGTCGCCCGGTATCTCAAGCTCCAACTCAGTATCCAAACAGCGCCTCCGTTTCATCCCTTTTCAACGCAATAGAGCCTGTTTTCTCATTCGAGATACAGGCTCTGTTTTCACAAATTCTTATTTGAACTTTCTTTTGCGAGCAGCCTCAGACTTTTTCTTGCGTCTGACGCTAGGCTTTTCATAGTGCTCTCTTTTACGAATCTCCTGCTGGATCCCTGCTTTCGCACAGTTTCTCTTGAAACGGCGAAGAGCGCTATCCAGTGATTCATTTTCTTTAACAATTACACTAGACATAGTCTCACACCTTACCTCCCTCCAGTTGT
>CAMVCQ010000008.1 GCA_947166015.1 uncultured Lachnospiraceae bacterium | reverse complement strand
AAAAACGCTGTCTGAGCTACTTGAGGAGGCAGCGGTTCCGGGTATCAGCGGAATAGATACCAGGAAGCTTGTCAGGAGCATCCGCGATATCGGATCGAGAAGGGCTATTATCACAGACACTGATGTCACAACCTGGGAGGGGGTTCAGCGTATACACGAAACACCCATCCCTCATGATGCGGTATCAAGAGTCAGTTGCAAAAAAAGATGGTACGCGAGGACGGCAAATCCGAGGTTTACCGTGGTAGCTATTGATTGCGGTATGAAGCTGAATATAGTCAGAAGCCTGAATAAATGTGGCTGCAATGTCACGGTTGTTCCGTATGACACGCCGGCTGAGGAGATATTGGCACTAAACCCTGACGGGGTATTTGTTTCCAACGGACCGGGAGATCCCGAGGATGTCAAGCCTGTTATCGATGTGCTGAAAGAGATCAAAGGCAAGATGCCAATTTTTGGTATTTGTCTCGGACATCAGCTGATCGCTCTTTCGTATGGAGCCAAAACATACAAGCTGAAATTCGGACATCGCGGAGGCAATCATCCTGTTAAAAATCTATTGACAGGAAAAATAGAGATCACGTCGCAGAATCACAGCTATGCAGTAGACGAGGATTCGCTTGCAGGGACAGGACTTGATGTCTCGAATGTAAATCTTCTTGACAATACAATTGAGGGACTTGTCGGAAAAGCTGACAAGGTGTGCTCCGTGCAGTATCATCCGGAGAGTGCACCGGGACCTCAGGATAGTTTTTATTTATTCGAAGAATTCATAAACAATATGGAAAAAACCAAGAATGCTTAAGGAAATGCTGACAGGATCAGTGTTTCCTTAATTTTAAGTAATTTTGATCAGGACATTTTTATAAATAAACAGAGGTAAGAAAAATGGCAAAACGAACAGATATAAAAAAAGTTCTTGTGATAGGCTCGGGGCCGATAGTGATTGGTCAGGCGGCGGAGTTTGATTACGCCGGTACGCAGGCTTGCTTAGCACTCAAAGAGGAAGGTTACGAGGTCGTACTTGCAAACTCAAATCCCGCTACTATTATGACAGATACATCGATCGCCGATAGCGTGTATATGGAGCCGCTCACACTTGAGTATATGGCGAGGATCTGCCGCTACGAAAGGCCTGACGCTATTGTTCCGGGCATAGGCGGTCAGACGGGACTGAACCTTGCGCTGCAGCTCAGTGACAAAGGCGTCTTTGACGAGTGCGAGATAGAGCTTTTGGGGACTGACAAGGAAAGCATCCGACTGGCTGAGGACAGGGAGCTTTTCAAAGAGCTCTGTGAAAAAATAGGAGAGCCTGTGATACCTTCAAAGATCACTTATTCCGTGGAAGAGGGTATCGAGGCGGCAAAAGAGATAGGATATCCTGTTATCCTGCGACCTGCGTTTACGCTCGGCGGAACCGGTGGAGGATTTGCATATGATGAAGAGGAGCTTGTCACAAAAATTGAGCACGCACTTGAGTGCTCGCCTGTGCATCAGGTTCTGGTTGAAAAAAGTATCCGCGGGTACAAAGAAATCGAGTACGAGGTGATGCGCGATTCAAATGACACTGCGCTCGTAGTCTGCAACATGGAAAACCTTGATCCCGTCGGTATCCACACGGGAGATTCTATAGTTGTGGCTCCGAGCCAGACACTTACAAACAAAGAGTATCATATGCTTCGAGACAGCGCATTAAAAATAATCCGTGCGCTCGGCGTCGAGGGCGGCTGCAATGTCCAGTTTGCACTTGATCCGCTCTCGTTTGATTATTTCGTAATTGAGGTCAACCCCAGAGTGTCGAGATCATCGGCACTTGCATCCAAGGCAAGCGGTTACCCGATAGCCAGAGTTTCCGCAAAAATAGCTGTCGGGATGACACTTGACGAGATACAGCTTGCAAACACACCGGCGTGCTTTGAGCCTGCACTTGACTATGTAGTTACAAAAATGCCCCGCTTCCCGTTTGATAAATTTACTACGGCGTCTAACACTCTTTCAACTCAGATGAAAGCGACCGGAGAGGTTATGAGTGTTGGAAGGACTATGGAGGAAAGCCTTTTGAAGGCGATAAGGTCACTTGAGGATGGAAAAAACCACATTCATCTGGAGAAGTTTGACCGTGAAAACATGTCAACCGAAGAGCTTATCGAGTACATAAAAGAAGGAACAGATGACAGACTCTACGCCATAGCACAGCTTATGTGGATAGGTGTTGACAAGTCTGTTATTTTTAAAGAAACAATGATCGATATGTTCTTCCTTGACAAGATAAAAAATATAGTTGATTTTGAGAAAAAGATAGAAGGACAAACAATCACAAAAGAACTGCTTTATGAAGCAAAAAGAACCGGCTTTTCGGATTCATATATCGCCGAACTTACGGGTGTAACGGAAAACGAAGTTTGGGAGCTGAGAAAAAAATACAACATCTGGCCGGTGTACAAAATGATCGATACATGTGCCAGCGAGTTTGACAGTTATGTTCCTTATTTTTACTCTACTTATGAAGAGGAAAATGAGTCAATAGTATCGGACAAACAAAAGGTAATAGTGCTCGGTTCGGGACCGATCAGGATCGGTCAGGGAGTTGAGTTTGACTACTCGACGGTACACGCTATCAGAACGATCCACGAGATGGGCTACGAAGCTATCGTCGTAAATAATAACCCCGAGACGGTATCGACTGACTATACTACGGCGGACAAGCTGTATTTCGAGCCTCTGACGGTTGAGGATATCATGAATATCATTGAGCTTGAAAACCCAATAGGAGTTATAGCATCCCTCGGAGGACAGACGGCGGTAAACCTTGCGGAACCACTTACCAAAAGAGGAGTGAAGATAATAGGGACGGACAGCGAGGCAATAGACAAAGCCGAGGACAGAGATAAATTCGAAGAGGTTATAGCAAGGCTTCAGATACCGCACCCAACCGGTGTGGCGGTGACGGATATCGAGAGTGGCGTGAAGGCTGCGAATGAGATAGGTTATCCTGTTTTGGTGCGACCAAGCTTTGTGCTCGGTGGAAGGGCGATGGAGATAGTCGCAAACGAGGATATGCTCAGGCATTATCTGAAAAATGCGGTTGAGGCGGACGAAGGAAATAACGAAAACAAAAGGGCGACCAATGGTGCTACGCAAGCTGATAACACAGCTGAAAACGGAGAAAAGACCGCCATCCGTCCAATATTGGTCGACAGGTATATCGTTGGAAAAGAAGTGGAAATAGATGCCGTATGTGACGGCGAGGATGTATTTTTGCCGGGAATAATGGAGCTTGTGGAGCGTACGGGTGTCCACTCCGGAGATTCAACAAGCGTTTATCCGCCGTTTAGTATTTCTGATAAAGTCAAAAATACCATCACGGAATACACCAGAAAAATCGGACTTGGAATAGGTATCAAAGGACTGTTTAATATTCAGTTTATAGTAGACAAAGATGAAAGCGTTTATATTATAGAGGTCAACCCGAGAGCATCGAGAAGCGTGCCGTTTTTGTCGAAATCATCGGGCTTTCAGCTGGTAGATATAGCGACAAAGGTTATGCTTGGTGTATCGCTTAAACAACAGGGGATCACAGACCTTACGCCAACGGAAAAAGAGATGTATTTTGTCAAGGCACCTGCTTTTTCATTTGAAAAATTAAACGGTATGGATGCATATCTTTCTCCTGAAATGAAGTCTACGGGTGAAGCGATCGGATATGACAAAAAACTAAACCGTGCCTTCTACAAAGCATTGCAGGCGTCCGGAATCAAAATGAAGGAGTACGGAACGGTAGTTGTTACACTTGCTGACGAGGACAAAGAGGAGGCGCTTCCTCTTGTGAGAAGGTTTTATCAATTGGGATTCAATATCGAGGCGACTCCGGGAACCGCGACATTTTTGAAAGAACATGGCATCAGGACCAGGATGCGCGGAAAGCTTTCGGAGGGCTCTGATGAGATACTCAGATCGATCCGCGCCGGTTATGTAAGCTACATTATAAATACAAGGGCGATCCTGTCCGGAATTCACTATGAGGACGGTGTCGCGATCAGACAGTGTGCTGTTTCAAACGGAGTGACTATGTTTACTTCGCTTGATACGGTCAGGATACTGCTTGATGTGCTTGAGGAAATATCTCCAAGTATCATGGCACTAAAAATGCATTGATTATTACGAATAGTATTGGAGGGTTTGATATGGATTATTCAGCAGAAGAAATAGTACAGTTTATCGAGGAAGAGGACGTTAAATTCATCCGTCTGATGTTTCGCGATGCGCATGGAGTGCAAAAAAACATTTCGATCATGCCAAAAGAAATTAAAAAAGCATTCGAAGACGGGATTGCGATCAATGCCGGGCATATCGACGGATTCCTGAGAAATGATGGTGCTCTTTTGTATTTGAAGCCGGATGCGTCCACGATAACAATTCTTCCATGGCGTCCCGAGAGCGGTCGTGTCGTAAGGATGTTTTGCGATGTGTATACGGCCGGGGGTGAGCTTTGTGAGGCGGATACAAGAGTTATGCTTGAAAACGCTGTCAAACACGCTGAAGAAGAGGGGGTAGAGTTTAAATTCGGGTCCAAGTCAGAGTTCTATCTTTTCAAGCTTGATGACGAGGGAAACAGGACCGATATTCCCTACGATGAAGCGGGATATATGGATATAGCGCCTGCTGATAAAGGTGAAAATATCAGACGGGAAATATGTCTTACAATTGAGGAGATGGGACTGTTGCCTGAGCGATCACACCATGAGGAGGGACCGGGACAAAATGAAATAGATTTTCATTACGGCACTCCACTCAAGGCAGCGGATCAGATGTCGACATTTTTGATGGCGGTAGGAACTATCGCCGGCAGAAACGGTCTGTATGCTGATTTTTCACCTGTACCTCTCAAAGGAAAACCGGGAAACGGGTATCATATCAACATATACGCAACAGACAAAAACGGAAATGATGTGTGCAAATACGTGGCGGCCGGGATACTTGACAAAATCCGTGATATAACACTGTTTTTGAACCCTTCCGAGGCTTCATACAGGAGATTTGGAACAAACACAGCGCCTGACAGGGTCAACTGGTCAGATGAGTGCCCAAATGCCCTTATGCACGTCAACGAGCACAAAGGTATGATACGCACCGAGCTTCGCTCGCCCGATGCACTCAGCAACCCTTACCTTGCGTATTCTCTTTTGATAGAGGCCGGATTAAACGGCATCAAAAACAAACTCGAGTTACCGAAAACAGAAATCGGTGATGAGCATCTGCTTCCACAGTCCATCAAGGAAGCAAAAGAGGTTGCAGGGAAAAGCGATTTTGTAAAAGCTGTTGTGCCGGAAGCGGTACTGAAAAGCTATTGTGATTGATCAGGGGGACTGATGGCAAAAACAAGCAAACAGCACGACGTGCTTGTCGTATCATCATATGAAAAATTCTCAGCTTCGGTAGTGCGGGCTCTTTCTGACGGAAGATACCGTGATATCGAGGTTAGGAAAAGTGCGTCCTTAGCGAGAAGAGAATTAGTCGAAAGAAGCTATGATCTTGTGATGATCAATATCCCTTTGTCGGATGAATCAGGTGTTGAGCTGGCTATGGATATAGTTTCTCAAAACACCACAGGAGTCATAGTTACTGCGTCCTCCGAGATAAGCGAGGATGTTGCGGAGAAAGTGACTGATTTCGGAATAATAGTCATAACAAAACCGGCAACGGTAAAGGCAGTCAGCCGCAGTGCAAGACTTATGTGTGCTATTTTGGACAGGTTAAAAAGTACACAAAAAAAAGTCCTTACTTTGGAAGAAAAAATGGAAGAAATAAGGATAGTAAATCGCGCAAAATGGAAGCTTATTGATGAAAAAGGATTTGATGAAGAAGAAGCGCACAAATACATCGGAAAACTTGCAATGGATAAGTGTGTGACAAGACGAGAAATTGCTGAAGAAATACTTGACAAATATACTAAATTGGGTTAAAATTCCTTGTGAATAAAAACCACGTGAAAGCAGATGTAGTTCAATGGTAGAATGTCAGCTTCCCAAGCTGAAAACGCGGGTTCGATTCCCGTCATCTGCTACTAAATGAAAAAGCTCGCAAATGCCGTGTTTTAGGCTGTTTGTGAGCTTTTTTGTTATTTATAATTTTAATTACCAGTTTCCGAATTTTTTCTTGGACCAGCTTTTCATTCTTTCTACAACGGCTATTGTGCCGTTTGTGTTCCAGTGACATCCATCGCCTTCGCTGTATTTTCCCATAAGGTGTCCGCTTCCGTCCTGAAGGACATCCGTCGCCGGACAAAAATAAGTATTACTGTACTTATTTGCAAAGCTTTTATAAGCCGAATTAAACTTGTTTCTTTCGGCCGGGGTAGGGATGTCTTCGGGTGACTGCGTACCGAAAGGCCCTATCTTCATCATTACAAGTTGAACATGCTTATTTATACGCATCAAAAGACTGCGCATTTTTGCAAAATTACTCATGGTTACGTTTACATTTTGCCAGGCTGATTCGTTTGCACCGACAAGGAAATAAACTCTGTCGGGCTTGCAATAAGCAACGCGTTCAATAGCTGTCAGATTTTGTCCGTTGTATGAAAAATAATTACTTGTAAGCATTGAGGTTGTGTTGATGCCTATCTTTGCGACAAGAGTTATGTTTTTTGGTATTCTTGTCAGCTCTTTCATACCTTCAACAAAGCATTCTCCGACTATAACAGCGCGGGGAGTTTTTGGAAATACATATATTTTTTTTGCAGTACTTTGTTTGGAATAATAAGTCTTCGATTTGATCGTAGTCGTTGCTTTGACTCTGTAATAATACTGCTTTCTTTTTTTCGCTTTTTTGTCAGTGTAGTATGTCTTTTTTGTTTTTGTGAGTGTTTTGTAGCCTGTTGATTTTTTTGTAGATCGAAGTACGATGTATTTTTTTGCTCCGGAGTATTTTTTCCAAGTGAGCTTAACCTTTTTTTCAAGAGCTTTTTTTACTTTGACGCTTTTTACTTTTGATGACTTAAACTTTTTGATCTTTTTCTTTTCCGCTTCCGTTAGGGCATTTGGATCAGGAGTTGATGTAGGCTCGGGAGTTATCGTGGGCTCGGGTGAGACAGAAGGATCCGGCGTAACTGACGGGTCAGCCGGATCAGTTGGCGTGTCTGAGGAGGCGGTATCATCGCTGTATAAATGAGGATCATTCAATGATGCGTTTGAATTGTTTTTACCGTATGAATCTATACTTGTCGTGTAACACAGACAAAATACAGCAAAAACGCTTATACAACAAATCAAACTGATTGTTTTTTTCATGGTGTTGTACCTCCCGATTAAATTATAATTTTGTGAAGAATTGATTAAAAAAACAAGGAAACGTCTTTATCACGTTTCCTTATCAGGCCATCTGAAATTATGTCATTCTAAATCGACATATATTTAAAAGTTAACCTTTACCCAGAAGAAAACGGTTTTTGTGACTTTTGCGTATTTTTTTGTTCCCTTGGCGGTCACCTCGAGCATGACATTGTAGGTCGTACCGCGCGTCAATCCTTTTTTGACTGTGACTTTGCCTGTTTTTTTGTTGATCTTTATCCTGCTGTCGCCGGTTATTTTTTTGTATGTAACGGTTCCCTTTGCTTTTGAAAGCCTTATGACTTTTTTTCGGCTGAAGGTTTTTGTCTTGTATGCAGTGGTGGTGATCCTTTTCCCTGAAACAATGATGGGGTTGGGCTTTTTGGAAGCCTGCTCCTGCTGTTTTTTTTCTTCCGGTGTAAGCTCGAGTTCGACAGTTACTTTGCAGCTTGCCTCGAGCTGCTGGCCGTTGTAGTTATATTTGGCGCGCACATACGCTGTACCTGTTCCGACACCGGTCACAAATGCTGAATCCAGATAATCTGCGACCTTTATGACGAATTTATCAGATGATGAAAACTCTGCCGCGACATTTTTGCTTATTACATTTCCGTCCGAATCACACAGGTTGACAGAGACATACTCACCCTTGGTATGTCCGTCGGTGGTGCGTTTGAGCTTAAGCTTTGTCGGAGAGAAAACAAGCTTGACTCCTGATACGGAGTTATCCTCTGCCTTCACAACAGAATCCGCGGCAACAGAAGCGGGAGATACTCCTAAGCCTGTCACACACATACAAACTGATAAGGCAACAGCAAGAAGCTTTGAGATAGATTTCTTTTTCATGATCATATACCCTTCCTTTGAAAAAATGATAAAAAAGTATTGGATTAATGTGACAAAGACTGATCTAGTACTTTGCCAGCTCCCGTTTCAACGCCTCTGCAATGCCTTCTTTTCTCTCTATGTCTGATGCCTGAACTTCTTCGATCAGGGAGTTGATGGCGGCCGGATCGTCTTTTTTTAAGTACACGCCTGCCAGAGCCGTGTAGTCGTTTAGCTTGACAGAGCCGCATTGGATCGCTGCTTTGTATGATTTTTCGGCCAAGTCGTACATTTTTCGCCTTTCATAAGCTCTGGCGAGGTTTGTCAAAAGCATGAGGAAGTTTGAATAATTTGCATCATATCCGGACAAAAGCGTGAAATTCGCCGTGCCGTATGATAGCTTTAAGTCTGTGTTTGAGTACGATGAGAGGTCCATCATCGGTTCTTTGATAAGTGATCTCAGGCTTTTGATGTAGCCGGTCACATCGTCGTTTTCCGTAAACTGCCCTTCCTCGGGAAGCGGGATCACGGATTCGTCAAACCTCAAAACAGGTATATCCGAAAAGTCTTTTTTTGCAGTGTGGTTTGCTTCGTACTCTCTCGCAAGGAATTCCTCATGTGCTTTTCGCTCGGCCTTGTCCCCTTTTTTCATTTCGTATTGAGTCCACGCGATAAAAATGATAAAAATGATGATAAATACGGGGACTGTTATCATTTTTGCGTTTTTTCCTCTCTTTTCCTTGTAAAATCAGAAGTTTACTGTTATAATGTCTTTTGCAACTGACTCAAACAGACCGAAAGGGGGTTCATCATGCTGAATCGTAAAAAGCAAAGAATGATCGCTGTCATCATCAGTGCAGTTCTGATAATTGCGATGGTTGCAGGCATCGTAGCCAGTATCGCTACCGGTGGTGCTTGAACTATCACATAAACTGTGCTATACTATTATAATACATTTTTGCAAAAACATCAAGTAACAAAGGAAGAAATTTATGAACGAAAAAAAGAAACCGCATATCCTCCCGGCCCTTATAGTTTTTATCATAATGGCGATGATCTCCGGCATCTATGCGCTTGTTTTTTTGATGCAGCACACTCCGGACAAAAACAGGATCATCGAGGGCGTGTATGTTGACGGAATAAACATAAGCGGAATGACTGCCGAGGAGGCGCAGGCTGCGATCGAGCAGTATACAAACGGGAAAAGTGCAAGGACGCTTACCGTAGATGTAAACGGCAAAAAAGTCCAGACTACTCTTGAAGAGCTTGAGTTTCATGCTGAGGAAAACGATACGGTTGAAAAGGCGATGAGTCTTGGCAAGACCGGGTCATTTTTGGAGAACTACAGAGAAGTAAACCGCATAAAAGAGGAGCATGTGAACTACACACTCAGCTACACATACTCTGAGAAAAAGGTCAAAAAATTCGTCAAAAAGAAATGCGGAAAAAATGTAAAAAAAGCAAAAAATGCTACCGTAAAGATGGAAAACGGTGAGTTTAAGTATACCAAATCCCGTGATGGAATCTCTGTCGATGTGGATGCAACTATCGATGTGATCAAGTCAGCGGTTGAGCAGACGCTTGAGGGTGATATTGAGGTTGAGGCGATACTGATAGTCGAAAAACCTGAGATCACTTATGAGCAAGTGAAAAAATGCAAAGACAAGATAGGCAGCTTTTCCACAAGCTTTTCTGCGGGTAATGTATCAAGGTCGAAAAACCTTGCAAATGCGGCAAGGCTTATAAGCGGAAGCGTGGTTTATCCGGGAGAGACGTTCTCAGTGCACGATACGATCTCGCCGATGACAGAGGAAAACGGGTATTATGCTGCTCCGTCGTACAATAACGGCAAAGTTGAGGACTCCATCGGCGGAGGCGTTTGTCAGGTTTCTACGACATTATACAATGCGATACTGAGAGCAGAGCTTGAAATAGTACAAAGAGCGCCGCATTCTATGGTTGTTTCGTACGTTAAGCCGTCTATGGATGCAGCGATCGCAGGGGATTATAAGGATTTTAAATTCAGAAACAACACGGATGTTCCGGTGCTTATTCAGGGATGGACTGATTCGGGACAGCTGTATTTCAATGTTTACGGTGAGGAGACCAGAGATCCCGACAGAAAAGTCGAGTTTGTTTCCGAGGTTCTCAAGAAAACCGAACCCGGTGAGGACAAGGTCGTTCTTGATCCGACCAAGCCACCTTCGTATGAGCACGTTGAGCAGTCAGCACATATAGGATATGAGGCCGTTCTCTGGAAAGTGGTTACGGAAAACGGAAAAACAACGAAAAAGCAGATCAATTCCAGCTCGTACAAGGCTGTGCCGAGGACGGTGACCAAAGGCTCCGGCAAAGAAGAGCCAAAGGCGACAAAGAAACCGAAGTCAACAGATAAACCAAAGGCTACTGAAAAGCCAAAGGAGACAAAAAAGCCTGCCAAGGAGACAGACTGATGTCTGATACCAAAAAAGCTACGGCCGGGGATGCGATAGTTCTCAGCGGATGGATAGCTCTTGCGGGAACATCAAAAATTGCACGAGAAAAAACTGAAGAGCTGAGGCCCCGCTTGTCAGCAACTATCCATGAAGCCTGCATTGGTTTTGACAGTGATGTGCATATGGATATTGAAAAAGAGATCGTGGCCGGGCAACCCGTTAAACATACGATGCAATGTGGGAAAAACGGGATATTTGGGAGCTTGTGGGACCTGGGTGAGAGCCTGGGAACGGGACTTGAGGTGGATATGACAAAAATCCCCCTACGACAGGAAACCATAGAGTTGTGTGAAGTTCTTGATATCAATCCTTATACGCTTGATTCGCAGGGATGTATGATATATGTCACGACAAATGGCAGCTTGCTTGCGGACAGTCTCGCAGCAAAAGGTATAAATGCTTCGGTGATAGGTTATATAAATTCCACTGCGGCAAAAACAGTGAAAAAAGACGGCAGGGTACGGTTTTTGGAGCCACCCCGAAACGGAGGACGCAAATGAAAGAAAAAATACTCAAAAATCTGGCACAAAACGGAAGGCTTTCTACAGAGGATCTCGCGGCGATGCTCGATCTGACTGCTGAGGAGGTCAAAAACTCAATCAAAGAGATGGAGGACGAGGGCATAATCTGTGGTTATCCCGCACTTATCAATTGGGACAAAACCGGAGATGAGAGAGTGACTGCCGTGATCGAGGTGAAAACCGCACCGGAGAGAGGCAGGGGCTTTGACAAGATCGCTTCGAGGATATATCAGTTTGATGAGGTTAAGTCAGTCTATCTTATGAGCGGAAACTTTGACTTCACGGTAATCATAGATGGAAGCAGTATGAAAGAGGTTGCAAGGTTTGTCACTCAGAAGCTGGCTCCGATGGAGTCTGTTACGAGCTGTGCGACATATTTTGTATTGAAAAAATACAAAGAGCACGGTATACCGCTTGAGAAGCCCTCTGATATAGATGAAAGGCAGTTGATAACACCATGAATTATGTTTTGTCAAAGACGGTCACTGAGCTTGAACCGTCCGGGATAAGGAGATTTTTTGATCTGGCAGCCACTATGGAGGATGTGATCTCTCTCGGAGTTGGCGAGCCTGATTTTGATACCCCTTGGCATATCAGAGAAGAGGGAATATATTCACTTGAAAAAGGAAGAACCTTCTACACCTCCAATTCGGGTCTTATTGAGCTTCGTGAAGAGGTATGCAACTATCTGAAGAGAAGGTTTGGTCTGGACTATGTAAGTGATGAGGTGTTCATTACCGTAGGCGGAAGTGAAGCGATAGATGTCGCGTGCAGAGTTCTTTTGAATCCGGGAGATGAGGTCATCATACCGGAGCCATGCTATGTTTCATATCTGCCTTGCGTAGCACTTGCGGGCGGTGTGCCTGTGAGGCTTGCACTTGATGCAAAAGACCAGTTTAAGCTTACAAAAGAAAAGCTTTTAAGCGCATTGACGGACAAAACAAAGCTTCTTGTACTGCCATTCCCCAATAACCCTACGGGAGCAGTGATGAGTGAAGAGGAACTCAAAGAAATCGCGGAGATAGCCATCGAGAGGGACATTTTTGTTCTTTCGGATGAAATATATGCAGAGCTTACTTATGAAGCAAGGCATTTTTCGATGGCGGCACTTCCCGGAATGAAAGAGCGTACGATCGTGATAAACGGTTTTTCCAAGGCGTTTGCGATGACCGGATGGAGGCTGGGATACGCAGTGGCACCGGTGCCGATACTTAAGCAGATGGTGAAGGTTCACCAATACGTCATCATGTGTGCGCCTACGACAAGCCAATATGCGGCTATAGAAGCACTTAAAAATGGTGACGGTGATGTTGAGAGAATGAGAGATAGCTATGACGAGAGGAGACGATTTCTTGTCCAAAAGCTAAACGAGATAGGATTACCTTGTTTTGAGCCGCGCGGAGCTTTTTATGTTTTTCCGAGCATACAAAAAACAGGTCTTACATCAGAGGAATTTGCGACAAAGCTGCTTGAAAAGGAAAAAGTTGCTGTAGTTCCGGGGACGGCATTTGGGGCGTGCGGCGAGGGATTTTTGCGTATTTCTTATGCGTATTCAATTGAAAACCTCAAAATAGCACTTGAGAAAATTAAAAATTTTGTAGACACGACGCGATAAATGTGGTAGAATATATCCACATGTCAAAAAACTTTAGGGAGGACGGCGTATGGCAACACTTAATGCGGAACATATCAACCCTTTTTTGATGACCGCCAAGAAAATATTGCAGGATGTGTGCTTTGTTGAGGTTGCTATCCAAAAACCTGTGCTCAAGGAGGCATCCTTTGGCAAAGGTGATTGGGTGATAATCGTAGGTGTCACCGGCGAGATGAGAGGCCAGGTGCTTATTGCGATGTCAGAGAAAAACGCTTGTGCGATCGCATCCAAGATGTGTATGACTGAGATCACACAGATAGATGATTTTGCTTCGTCTGCTCTTTCGGAGCTTGGAAATATGATCATGGGAAACGCATCAACTGTTTTTTCATCATCGGGAATCGGAATAGACATCACACCGCCGACTCTTTCTCATGGAGAGGTTAGTTTTAGTTCAAGCTACACGAAATCACTTTGTGTGCCGATGATTTTTGAAGGCGGCGGAATAGACCTTTATCTTGCATTGAAGCAGGAAAACTAATGTTAAACATTGTGCTTTTGGAGCCGGAGATACCGGCAAATACAGGAAATATTGGGAGAACCTGCGTTGCTCTCGGAGCAAAGCTCCATTTGATAGAACCTATGGGATTTGTTATCAATGACAAACAGGTTAAGCGCGCGGGGCTTGATTATTGGGATAAGCTGGATTATGTTATCTACGACAGCTATCCCGATTTTTTACGCCTAAATCCGGGTGCGGTCATCTATATGGCGACAACCAAGGCGAAAAAAATCTACAGTGATGTCGAGTATGAGGATGACTGCTATGTGATGTTTGGAAAAGAGAGCGCGGGAATTCCTGAAGAAATCCTTGTAAAAGACCCCGAGCATGCAGTGAGGATACCGATGTATAATGATATCAGATCTTTAAATCTTGGCAACTCGGTTGCGATCCTTGCATATGAGTTCGCCCGCCAGCACGGATTCTCAAACCTTCAAACAGAGGGTGACCTGCATCGTTTATCATGGGACAAAAAGAATGATATATGATAAAACAACTAAGAGCCGGTTAAAACGAATCCTGTGGAGCACCGTTTGCACTTGTCCTCGCACATCGCGTTGCACGGCACCAAAAAACGGTGCCTGCGCAACGATGGCTGCGGAGTACTCCACAGAATTGTTTTAACCGGCTCTTTTGATTAAAAACATAATCATTTCGTTTGCAAGCTAAATGAAAAGGTCGTGCCTGCACCCTCGGTTGAAACTACGTCGATATCCTGCTTGTGGGCTTTGAGGATCTCTCTGCAGATACTGAGGCCCAACCCTGATCCCGATTTATCACGACCTCTTGAAAGATCTGATTTATAAAACCTGTCAAAAATCTTGCCGAGATCCTCTTTGGGGATACCAATTCCATTATCTTTTATCGATATGATTATAGTTCCTTTTTTTAATAGTGTCCTTACATTGATGCTTCCACCCTCGATGCTGAATTTCACAGCGTTTTCAAGGAGGTTGTACAGCACCTGGTTAATTTTTTCACGGTCTGCTTCGACGATGACCGGGCTGTTTGTGTATAGAGAGTGGGTTATTTTTACTTTCTTTTTGCCTGCGAGACCACTTACGGCAGCGGTTGTTTCTCTGATAAGCTTGTGTATGTCAAATTCGGATATTTCGAGGAAGATATTGTCGCGGTCAAATGAATTCAGTCCGACGATCTCGTTTGTAAGCTTGGTGAGTCGGTCTGTCTCGGACAGGATGATGTTGATGATCTTGTCCTGGTCCTCGGGTGCGATCACGCCATCCTGTATCGCCTGCAGATAACCTCTGATACTTGTAAGCGGTGAGCGAAAATCGTGAGAAATACTTGACAAAAATTTCCTTTGATATTCATCAAATTTACTCAGCTCATTTCCGAGAATATTTAGTGTCTCCGCAAGCTCTCCGTACTCGTCATGTGAATTGATGATGATGGGCGGATTTTCGCGACCTATAGCGAAATCCTTGCATCCCTCGCGAAGCTTTTTTAACGGGACAAAACAGAAAAAATAGATAGCTATATATGTCAACAAAAGCAATCCCAAAAGTGCATAGTAAACCAGCAAAAGAACTCCGAAATAGAAGTCGGTTTTTTCGTTTATATATTCGTTGCTTTGTACTATGATCAGGTGTCCTGAAAAGCTTGAGCTCTTATAAAGAGGAAGCGATACGCATAGACATGGTGTGGATAGATAGCCTCCGATCGTATAGTCGTAAGTGTATTCATTTTGAAGAAAATCGGATTCGTGATGCTTTTTGACATTATACACTTTGGGCGTATATTTTTCACCTGTATCGAGTATTATATCACCATTATCCTGGATGACGAGAATTCTGCTTCCCGAGGTTTCGCCTGCCATGGAAAGCTCATTTCTGAGTTTTTTTATACTGTCAGAAGTATAACTTGAATCGCCAAAAAAAGAAGAAACTATCTGCTTCCCGGAATTGATCATGGCGTTTTTTGTTTCTTCACGAACCTGTGAATATATGAAGTTTTTTCCGAAAAACATGATAAAATAAAACGATCCAACCACAATAACAAGATAAAAAGCCAGAAGCTTTTTTATGAGTGTTGTTTTGCCAAAAAATCTCATTTGTTACTGCTCCTTTTTCTCAAATCTGTATCCTATTCCCCATATTGTGGAGATGGTATGAGTCTTGCTGTCGCCTATTTTTTCACGAAGTCTTTTTATATGGACATCAACGGTTCTTGTTTCGGAGACATAATCATAACCCCAAATGCGGTCGAGAAGCTGTTCTCTTGTAAACACCTGATTGGGATGCGAAGCAAGAAAATACAAAAGCTCCAACTCTTTCGGAGGCATTTCTATCGGCACACCGTCCTGAGTGACGGAGTAGGTTGAGCGATTTATAACAAGATCCCCACAGCTTACCTCCTCGGTCGCAGGCTCGTCCTCTTTTGATGCGGTTACGGCTGCCGCGTTTGAGTATCGCCTGAGAACAGCTTTTACGCGCGCGACCATTTCTTTGTTGTCAAAGGGCTTGATGATATAGTCATCGGCCCCGAGTTCAAGCCCCAGAACCTTGTCAAACACCTCGGTCTTTGCCGAAAGCATGATCACGGGGGTCATATAGTCCTTGCGCAGCTCACGGCACACCTGATATCCGTCGATTCCCGGAAGCATGATGTCCAGCAGGATCAGGTCCGGGCGAAATTCCTCGTTCAGCTTCAACGCCGATTCACCGTCGTGGGCGATCTCGCATTGAAAAAATTCCTTTGTAAGGTAAAGAGAAATAAGGCTTGCGATGTTGTCATCATCGTCGACGATCATTATTTTTTTCTTGCTCATTTTTTCATTTTCCTCCGAAAATTATTTTTTGAAAAATGCCACGGTCGCACCGTAGCCGCCTTCGCCCTGTTCACCCGGTCGGAAAGAATCAATGCAGGGGTTTGATTTCAGGTGCTCGGAAACAGCGTTCCTAAGGGCTCCGGTCCCTAAGCCGTGTATGATCCGCACCTGAGAGAGTCCGGCTAAGACAGCGTCATCTAAGTATTTTTCAAGCTCCGGGATGCTCTCTGCAACAGTTTTACCTATCAGATTTATCTCGGTGCTTACACTCATGGCTTTGCTTCGACCGATGTTTTTGCCTTTTGATATAGTAGCTTTCTTTGATCTGTTGTTGTCACCGGGTCGTATGAAATCAAGGTCTGTGATGGCGACCTCCGAGCGAAGTATACCTATGTTTACAAAGCATTTGCCACGGTTTGGTTTGGATGCTACAACACCCTCTGCGCCCATAGAAAGGACCATCACCACATCCCCGGGAACCAGGTCTTTTGGATCTTTTGATTGTGATTGCTTTCGTTTCTTCAAGCCGGGACCGTATTTGCTTAAGCTTTCATCTATTTTATTCAGGTTTTCACGTAGTCCTGAGCGCTCTTTTTCCATAGCTTTGAGTGCATCAGGATCCTGCATCCATTTATTATACTTCCTGATCGCGTCATCTGCAACCTCTTTTGCGCGCTCTACGATGATTCTTGCTTCTTCGTGAGCCTGACGAAGTATCTTGTCTTTTGATTGCTCGAGTCGTTCATTTTTGTCCTCGAGCTTTTGCTTGTAGCTTTCGGCGTTCTCGCGGAAACGGATTGCTTTTTCGCGTTCCCGCTCGGCGTCTATTTTTGATTGTTCAAGTCCCGAGACTACATCTTCAAACCGCTTTGCGTCCGAGGCGATGAGCTTGTTTGCTTCGTTTATTATATTTTTGGACAGACCGAGCTTGCCCGCTATCGCAAAAGCGTTACTCTTTCCGGGAACGCCTACGAGTAGTCTGTAGGTTGGCTTGAGCGAGGCTACATCGAATTCGCAGGATGCATTTTCAACACCAGGAGTGTCCAATGCATAGAGTTTAAGCTCGGAATAATGTGTTGTTGCCACCGTGTGAATTCCGCGTCCATGCAGGTCATCGAGTATCGAGGTCGCCAAAGCCGCACCTTCTGTGGGGTCTGTCCCCGCACCAAGCTCGTCAAAAAGAGCAAGGCTGTTGGGGCCGGCTTTCTTAAGGATCGAAACCGTGTTTGTCATATGCGATGAAAATGTACTCAGACTTTGCTCTATACTCTGTTCGTCGCCGATATCGGCAAAAACATCATCATAAACTCTCAGATGGGATCTGTCCGCAGCAGGGATGTGAAGTCCTGCCTGCCCCATCAGTGTCAAAAGCCCGATCGTTTTGAGAGTGACGGTTTTTCCGCCGGTGTTTGGACCTGTTATCACCATCAGATCGTAATCCCGCCCAAGGGAAACATCTATCGGAACCACGGATTTCGGGTCGATCAGAGGGTGTCTTGCCTGACGAAGCTCGATATAATCACCTTGAAAAATAGGCTCGCTGGCTCTCATCTGCTTTGCAAGCTCACCTTTTGCAAAAACAAAATCAAGGTCCGCCAAAAGCAGGAAATTTTTCTCGAGATCCGTGGCGTACGGTGCA
The DNA here is from genome assembly GCA_947166015.1 of uncultured Lachnospiraceae bacterium. Classification (GTDB taxonomy): domain Bacteria; phylum Bacillota; class Clostridia; order Lachnospirales; family Lachnospiraceae; genus Eubacterium_F. The sequence continues at coordinate 24,621 of CAMVCQ010000008.1, read as the reverse complement.
GTGAGGTTTGACAGGTCAGCGAGGATCTTTTCGATTTCAGCCTGCTCTTTTGCGCGTATGCTTGCGAGCTCGCTGCCAAGCTCTACCACGGCCATCGGTTCTATGAAAAATGTCGAGCCCGTGGAACTCTGGTCGTGAACAATTCCCGGAAACGATGATTTGTACTCGCTTTTTACGGGAAGGCAGTATCTGTCATTTCGCATTGTGACCAGGCTCTCGCGGAGCATGGAAGAAGAACCCGCTATGGTTTTGTTGAGCTGATCCCGTATCCTTCCGTCCATCCCGGCTATTTCTCTGCGTATGCTTTTAAGCGCCGGACTTGCGTCATCTGCAATAGTATCAGGAGCAGGGATGCATCTTGCTATCTCTGTTCGAAGGTCCGGTATATCCAAAAGCGCGGAAAACTGTCCGGACAAAACATCCTTGTAATCGTCAAGCTTTTTGTCGGATTCTATGGCCGACTTTGTTATCTCAAGTAGTCTGTGTACCTGTAGGAGCTCGCCTATGCTTAATGTTCGGCCTTTTTCAAGTGGACGAAGAGCAGGACGAATGTCGCTAAGCCCTGAAAAACGTGGTTTGTCGGATTTGAGTATCCTTGCGTAGGCAGCAGAAGTAAACGCCTGATGTGAAACGATGGCAGCCCTGTCAGACAGAGGACGGATCCTCCTTGCTTTATCCTTTCCTGAGGCTGAGTCTGCAAGGTCAGTCAGGCGTGAAATGATCTTGTCATATTCGAGTGTGTGCAATACTTTTTTATTCATACTATATAGAATACAGTAAAACTTGACATTTTTCAACTAAAAGTGTTTGCAAATGCAAAGATTTGTGATAAAATATTAGTGTTTATGGGTAAACAGTGATAATATAAGGAATAAAAAATGAGATCAAAGAGTGTTTTTGCTATTGTGCTGAGTATAGTTATGGGGATTGTTTCCGTACCGGTAGTGCCCACGAATTCAGGGGTTGCGCTTGCGGCGGGACCTTCTTTGAGTGCAAAAACACTGACTGTTCGCGTAGGCAAGACAAAAACTCTGAAGGTCAAAAATACTTCGTACTCGGCTTATTTTTATATAAGCTCCGGGTCTTCAAGGATCAAGATCACAAGCCGCAAAGAAAAGAAAATAACCATAAAAGGCGTAAAAACAGGCAAAGCAACCATCAAGGTCAAAACCTACATCACTGCCAAAAAGACAAAAACTCTCTCCTGCAAGGTGACTGTGAAGCCGAAGCAGTGGACCTGTCCTGCCTGTGGCAAAGTAAATGACAAAAACTACTGCCCGAATTGCGGATATCCGAAACCGGGCTCAACGACGCCGGCACCGTCGGCCTCGACATCACCATCGCCCACGCCAACAGCGACGCCCGAACCTACACCGGAACCCGCGGACAAGCTTTCGGACACGTATTTGTATCTGTCTTTGAACAACACGTATTATTTCCAGATACAGCTATATGATCATTCCGTTGCGACTGAATTCTACAACAGAGTTGCATCCGGCAAGATCAGCCGATTCAATATGGCACCGCTCAGAGACAGCAACAATGATCAAATAGAAAAATTCGCATTTGTAAACGGTGGATTTGCGGAGTGCAGATCTTCCAAGAAAAGTGTCAAAAAAGGAGATGTATACCTGTACGGATCTGATGTGTTGAAGCTTGCTCTTACAGATCATGAGGCCACTGCATACCCGACGAGAATAGGAAAAATGCTTGACACGAGTGATCTTGACAGGGCGCTGAAAGCCGATATCGAAGGAAAAACGATCGCAGTATTCATGAAAAATATCTCATAAATCAAACTATGATCGAACATAAAAATAATGACATTTATCGAATCATCATGATATACGACAATTGGAGGAACGGATGAAATTAAAAGACAACAAGCCGGTGCTTTTCGGACTCATCGGCGGCGGATTCTTTTTGGTAGTTGCACTTATAATTCTGCTTATAGTTTTTTTTGTTAAGCTTGGCAAGGGCGGAACAAATCTGTCTGACTATATAACGGTGATATACTCCGGAGTTGAGGGGCATGGAACCGCAAGAGCCGATATCGACAGGGATGGGCTCAAAAATGACCTCAAAGAGAAGGCTGACGATGAGGGAGCACTTGATGCGGCAGTCGAATCCGTAGAGGTTATTTTTGATAAAAACACGGATCTGAAAAACGGAGATGTGATAATAGTTGATTACAGATTTGATGAGAACAAAGCGGATGAAGCAGGCGTCAAGCTCGTAGGTGGCAAAGAATCGCTGACAGTAACAGGGCTGTCGCAGGGAGTTGAGCTTGATCCGTTTGCTGAAGTGACGCTCGAGTATGAGGGGATCTCCCCGAACCTGACACTCACGGTGAGAAATGCCGCAACTGTCGAGCCGCTCAGCCTTTTGCGATTTACTGCGGACAAGGACAAAAATCTAAAGGTGGGTGATCCGATAACCGTGAGGGCGGAAGGCATCACGCCTGAGGTGCTTCTTGAAGAGTACGGAGCGACATTTACGCAGACGGAAAAACAGTATACGGTTGAGCAGGTTGACTCCTATGTAACGACACCCGCTGAGATAGATGATGCCGGATTTGACATAATGAAGCAGGCTACAAGTGATTGTATAGATGAGTATTTCAGCGAGAGCTCAAGAAGAAAAACACTCAGAGTCAAGGACATCAGGTATTTCGGATATTACCTCGAGACCAACAAAGATATGCAAAATTATGTCGGTGTAAACAAAGTCTATATGGTGTTTTCGGCGACAGTTTCAAGCAAGGAAAAACCTAAATCATTTAAGGCGACAACTGTGTATTTCCCTGTGGAATTCAATAACATAAAAAAACTAAAATCGGGTAACTGGGATATAGAGACGGATTACATATACCTGCTCGGATCGACAAGTCTCAGGTACGGATATTGGAACAGTGTTGACGGATACACGGATATGGATAAGCTCAAATCAGATCTGGTAGATGCAAACAAGGAAGGATATACGGCTGTCGGAGTGGACGGTCTGGCGTGAAAGGCAAAATAATTGAAAAAAATCATTAAGCTTTTGATCATAGTTTTGGTACCAATCAGCATAGCGGGTTGCCTTTTTTTCGTGTCAAAAAAGCTTGGTATCGGTAAGCAAAAACAAACCGCTGTCCGGCTTGAAGGCGAAATCAGAGAATCTGTTCTGAACTGCTATGCAAACGAGGGCATATATCCGGCAGATATCAAGTATTTGGAGGATAAATACGACATTGATATCGACCGAACGAGATTTGAAGTGTACTATGAAGTTTTCGGTGAGGATGTACCGCCTCAGATTTCTGTTATAGAAAAAAACAGCGGTGAAACTGATTTTAATCCCGGCAAAAATGAAGGCGATGCAAAAACCGTACTCTCATATATTGTTTCAAAGATCAGGACCTGTGATGGAGCCGGAAAAACAGAGGTCGGAGGCTTTGCTGACGCAGGAGACGACGACGGAGTAAACACCCTTCATATATATCGTGATATAGAGGGGCAAAGCTACGATGAGAGAGTTTATTTTTATGACGGAAAAATATATGAATTGTTGGCAGTGGACGAGGGACAGAATTCTCCTGATGAAGGGACAGTGCTTGCAAAAGCAAAGGATCTTTCTTTTGAAATGAAGGATGGATTGATAAGGATAAAAGAAATCGATGTAAATGGAAAAGAAAATGTCGCGTCGGTGGCTCCACGAGGCCTTATAGGTGAGGGAGCAAAAGGCGATATAGGCGAAGAGATTGACTCCGGAGGTGTGGGATGACACCAAAAAAAAGCAGATTTATATTTAACCGCATTGAGATTATCATAGCAGTTATTTTTGCCGCTATCATGGTAGGTGTTTGCCTGTACGGCTTTGCTTTTGCAGGAAATTATTCCGGGAAATCCTCTGAAAAAGAGCTTGCTGCAAAGCATGCGGCGGAGGTAATAGAGACCTGCAAGGCTTTTCACGGCGACTTAAAAGAGGTGGCTGAGACTCTTTCCGGAACCCTTGCATCGTATGAAAAGGACGGTTCGGGAAGGATCATGGTCAACTACAAGGAGGATGACCTGGTCGTGGACCTGAGTATAGATCCGAAAAACACAAGTGATGTTTTGACAAAAGCCGATATAAAAGTAAAAAGAATAAGCGAAGAATTCAAGGATGATGTGAGTCCTGTTTATACTGTGCAGGTGGCTTGGCAGAAGCAAAAGCAGACGGAAAAATAATCTTTAGTAAAACATTATTCAGATAGGATGGAGAAACGCTTGGAACAAAACACAGAAGAGATCAAAAAGATTTCGGGAACAAAGCTTGCAAACGCGGCGCTTACGGTCGCGTTTTCGGTTGTTATCCTGTTTGCAGTCGGAGCTATAGTGTACGGATTTATGGTGATGTCCGGAGCGAGAAAAGAAACTGACAAAAAAGACAGATCGACCGATACGATGACGGGGTACTATGCTGCAGATCTTGAGGCCGAAGAAATACTTGCGGACTTGAGAAACGGATTGACACCTGTATCAGCCACTATATATAAGGCAGAAGAATCAAAGGGCGGAGTAAAAAGAATACTGGCTGACGGCGTCGGTTATACCGATTGGGACGCATATGCAACATATCATTGTAATATAGACAAAGAGCATGTGATACGGGTTGAGGTGTTGCTTCGCTTCAACAAAAAAAAGGAATACCAAATACTCAAATGGTCAAAGGAGTACACCGGAGAATGGAAAAAAGAAGACGGTGAAAAAATGAAAACAATGAACAAATTGGAGGGTAGTTCAAATGATAGTATCAAATAAAAAATCAAAAAGAATGCTTGTGTTCAAAACAATCATGTTTTTTGTTGTTTTTATAGTGCTTGTTTTTGGATCGATGTTTATATTTATGTCATTTTCAAAAAACAAATACGAGGAAGCGTACAAACAGCAGATGGCGGCTTCCGGACAGGCGGTATCCGGTCAGGTTGTGAACGGACAGACTTCGGATGGGAGGTAAAGATGAAAAACCCTGTTTTCGTGGAGATTCAAAATGAGATAGGCAGCATAATAAAAGGTAAAGATGCGGTGATAGAAAAGCTCCTTGCAGCGATACTTGCGCAGGGACATATATTGATGGAGGATATCCCCGGTGTGGGCAAAACCACTCTTGCGACTACGCTTGCAAAAACGCTTTCGCTCGAGTACCACAGAGTGCAGTTTACACCGGATGTACTTCCAAGTGACCTGCTTGGGTTTTCGATGTATGACAAGGAAAAAGAAAAGTTTGTTTTTCGTGCCGGTTCGGTTTTTTGTAATCTTTTTCTGGCTGATGAGATCAACCGTACATCCCCCAAAACCCAGTCCGCACTTCTCGAGGCGATGGAAGAGAGGCAGGCAAGTGTCGAGGGGAAAACCTACAAGCTTCCGAGTCCTTTTGTCGTGATCGCAACAGAGAATCCGCTTGGTTCTTCCGGTACGCAAAAGCTTCCGGAGTCACAGATGGACCGCTTTATGATCAGGATATCTATGGGTTATCCATCACACAGTGATGCGATAGATATACTTAAAAACGAGGTTTGGGAAAAGCTTGATGAGGTATCGGTCAAGCTTACTTTGGAAGATCTCGTGGCGTGGCAGAAAAAAACCGGCGATGTTTTCGTAGATGACAAGCTCTATGACTATATGGTAAGGCTTACGGAAGCGACAAGAGAGGGTGAATACTTCGAGAATGGAGCAAGCCCCAGAGGATCGATCGCGCTTCTCCGTATGTCGAAGGCAATGGCTGTTCTCGATGGAAGAGATTTTGTGACCGACGAGGATGTACAAAAGGTTGTAACGGATGTACTCAGTCACAGGGTGAGACTCAGCTCCCGTGCAAGAGCGGAGGGGCGGACCGAACAGGAATGCATCAAAAATATGATGAAAAATGTTCCGGTCATAGCACAAAAATAGAAGGGAAACAGGCATGCGTATAGGAATATCTGTTTTCAGATGGCTCGGATACTTGATAATAGGCGCTCTTTTGGGTGTTCTCTTTTCTATGTTCAGAAGTTATTTTGTTGTAGTTGCCATGATCGTTTTGATCATACTCCCCTTTATTTCTGTCGTTTCATTTTTGTTTGAAGCAAAAAAAACAGGTGTAGAAATACTATCTCATATAACGATCCTTACGGAGGGTGAGGAAACCGATGTTTTGATAAGCTCGAAAAATGACGGTTTTATACCGCTTCCGGGGATGGATGCAAAGCTTGAAATAAGCAATGTTTTTTTCGGAACAAGTGCGGATATTTTGGTCTCGGTGCCATTAAGATCGGGCGGAGACAAACTTGTATTACCGCTTGTGGTTACGGATCTCGGAAGCTACAGATTGAGTATAAAAGATATAAAAGTATCCGATTGGACAGGGCTTTTTCACGTAAAATTTGCAAACGAAATAGAAACAGATCCCACAAAAACAGTTTATATCAAAGCGCTTCCGACGAAATCCTATCGCCAGACCGAGGATATATCGGGGCTTGAAACAGGCGCCGTAGAGGCAGAGGAATCCGTCAGAAAAGGAAGCGATACATCGGAAGTAAACGAGATTAGGGAGTATATGGAGGGCGACAGGATCCGCGACATCCATTGGAAGATATCGGCCAGGACCGATGAGCTTATGGTCAAGGTCAGAAGCTCTATGTCCGGAACAGATATCGTTGTGGTTTTGAACTTTTTTAAGGATGCAGACAGAACAAGGCATATCCTCAGATACAGCTATGGGCTTTTGAACAGGATGCTGACTCTTGAATCAGGCCTGAGGCTTTTGGTATACGATGCTTCCAAAACCGGCTTTGACGAATACGTGATAGGAGATGAATCTGCCCTGATGCAGGCCTACGCTGTTATCCTCAACAAACCGCTCGATGTGTACACGGGAAGCGATGTCACGGAGGAAGCGCTCAGAGAATACGTAAACAGGATATATCCTTTCCTCGAATCCTATGTGAGATTAAATGTTGATGAAAAAGGAGTATCTGCTGATGTGATCTCATAGAACGCAGCGCTCAATGAAAAACGCATCAGTTGAACGGAACATGTCAGTATCAGTTGACCGGAAGGAGGGGCTATGTTTAAAAAGAAAAATAAACCGATAGTGCTCTCTGAAGGGATAGAGCTGTCGCAAAGGCAGGGAGCAAATACTCAAAAGCGCATCTGGACATTGTTAATGAAAGGCTTTATGGTTTACCTGGTTGTCATGGGACAGACGGGATGTCTTCTATCATCACTTGGTATAGCTTACAATGTTTTGATAGTAAACTTTTTGATACTTGCAGGGTCATTATTCTGTGCATTATTGTATTATTCTAAATTGTGGGAAAATCTGGGATATATATTATTGTTTGTTTTTATGCTGTTTACGGCGATACAGCTTAGAAATTATATAAGCAGTGGTTTTTTTGCAGTGGTCAACAATATGGCCGAAAAAGCGGCTGTGTTTTTTGGTACGGAGGTCATCCAGGGCTTCAAGGAAAGACTTCCAAACAGATATATGACAGTGACGATCTCGTCCATATATGTTGGCTGGGTAAATGCGATACTATTTAATGTCATTATTTCAAGAAGAATGAAATACATGCTCGCAACGCTGCTTAGCCTGTCGGTGCTTCTCGTGCCGTTTTATCTGGAAAAAGAACCCGACTTGCTCTATACGGTCATGCTGCTTTCGGGGCTTATCCTGACATGGATGATGAGAGGAGCGGAGCATTTTGATATCACTCCGGACAACAACCGATTCATCATTGGCAAAAAACAGGTAGGACTTATCAAAAAAAAGCCGCATATCAACTTTATATATGACATAGCTTCTCATGCAAGGATCATGGCAGCGGTGATAGCAGGGACGATGGCGGTTACATTTATATTTGGAATTATAAGTCCCAGATCACAATACGCAAGCATAAGGAAAACAAGTGCTTGGAAAGAGGAAACAAAAGGATCTTTTGAGAACCTGTATAAGCTTGGAATATGGGGATTGTTCAACATGTATCCCAACACCGGAGGGCTATCAAGCGGAATTCTGGGGGGAGTAAACTCAGTTCAGCTTGATTACGAGACGGATCTGAAGGTGACATTTGTACCGTATGACACAAAGAGAATTTATCTGAGAACATTTACGGGTGCACAGTACCTTCCCTTCGAAAACAGATGGCTCCGTGAGGCGACCGGGGATGTCCCAAGACCTGAGAGCACTTCGAGTCTGACGGGCAGGATATTGAAGCAATTCGTCGAAGAAAATAAGTCAAAAAAAGCATCAAACAAGACAAATAACAAACAAAATAATAAATCAGCAAAAGCAAAGATCCGTGTAGAAAACACTGCTGCGGCAATCGGAGTTTACCTGCCGTATTATATGGACACCAAGGACGGTGCTTCCGAGTATACCGTGACACCGGGAGCGCAAAAAGAAATGGAATTCTATCCCGCTCTTGATAGAGAAAAATTATCTGAAAGATATGCAAAAATAATTGCTGATATTGCAAAAAAAAGTGAAGAGAAAAAACAAGGCAAAACACAAGATAATAAAAATGAAATTCAGGAATTATTAACGATAAAACGAGAGGTCGAGGATGCCTCAAATCGTATTTGGAGAACAGTTCCCGACGAGAACAAAGAGGTTGTGACGCAGTTTTGCAAGGACGCTGGGCTTACGGGCAGAGAAAAGTCTATAGATGAGCTTATCAAAAAGCTGCAGGATTATTATCAAAAAGAAATACCGTATTCATATCAGCCGGGGCTTACACCAAACAAAAAGGATTTTGTAAATTATTTTTTGAGTGAGAACAAAAAAGGATATTGCGCTCATTTTGCAAGTGCGGCAGTACTTATTTTCAGAAGCCTTGGGATCCCTGCCAGATATGTGGAGGGATATGTGGTAGACCCGTCAGATATAGCGAGCGACGGAACGGTACTGAGGGATATAAAATCAGAGGATTATTATGAAGGCTACAATGCACTGAGCAACAAAGAGGTTGTGGAGGTAGAGGTCTCCGACGCAGCAGCGCACGCGTGGATAGAGGTATACGATATCGCAGGCGGCGGTTGGAAGGTGGCAGATGTGACGCCTTACTCCACGGAAAGCCCTCCGAGCATTAGTTTTTTGGCAGGTCTTTTGAGGATGCTTTCGGGGGATGATTCGGATGCTGTAGGAGGAACTTCAGACGCATCGGGAATCACCGATGGACTAAGCGAGCCGGGAGCAGTTATGCAAAGCATCAACTCCATCGGATACTCCGCAGGCGTTGTGGTATTTAGTATAATAGGCGTTATCGTTTTAGTCATTTTTATACGGTTTGTCATCAAAAAACTGACCTATGCGTACCGCTATGCAAAAGCAGATAAAAGCGGAAAGCTGGTCATGGAATTTGAAAAATTCGCCGCAAAACATAAATGCGCTTCAGACGGAGCGTCATACAAAAAAAGGATCAAGGTCATATCAGATAGCGACAGATCAAGCCTGTCGGAGGAAGAAGGAAAGCTACTTGCCGATGAAATGGAAAAAGCTGCTTTTTCAGGCAAGGAGGTTGACAGCGAAACATACAGCAGGATTCATAAGCTCTTAAAGAAACGTTAATGCAACAACAAAAAGGAGGACAAACACTATGGATACTTCAAACATGCCAAAAACAAAAATAGGGATCGTGGCAGTGAGCAGGGATTGTTTCCCGCCGGAGCTTTCCGCAGAGCGACGCAAAAAAGTATGCGAAGCCTACAGAAATAAGTACGATGAAGCAGACATATACGAGTGTCCGGTTTTGATCTTTGAATCAGAGACAGATATGGTAAAGTCCCTCGAGGATGTCAAAAAAAATGACTGCGACGCATTGGTCGTATACCTTGGAAACTTTGGCCCGGAGATTTCGGAGACACTTCTTGCAAAGCACTTTGACGGACCGAAAATGTTTGTTGCCGCAGCGGAGGAGAGTGCTGCAAACGGTGGGCTTATCCAGGGAAGAGGAGATGCATACTGCGGTATGCTAAACGCCAGCTACAACCTGAAGCTTCGAAATGTCGGTGCATATATCCCTGAGTATCCGGTGGGAACGCCTGATGAGGTTGCGGATATGATACACGATTTTGTGCCGGTTGCACGAGCCGTGACAGCGTTGAACAATCTGAAGATAATCAGCTTCGGTCCGCGTCCGCAAAATTTCCTGGCCTGCAACGCACCTATAAAACAGCTGTATAACTTAAATGTTGAAATAGAGGAAAACTCGGAGCTTGATCTGTTTGAATCGTACAATAACCATGCGGATGATCCCCGCATACCTGATGTGATAAAAGACATGGAAAATGAGCTCGGAGAAGGAAACAAAAAACCTGAGATACTCAAAAAACTCGCTCAGTATGAGCTCACACTTCTCGATTGGGTAGAGGAACACAAAGGATATCGCAAGTATGTTTGTATTGCAGGTAAATGCTGGCCTGCTTTCCAAACCCAGTTCGGATTTGTGCCGTGTTATGTAAACAGTCGTCTAACGGGACGAGGTATACCTGTGTCCTGTGAGGTCGATATTTACGGTGCACTATCAGAGTTTATCGGTACGGTTGTGACTCAGGATATAGTAACGCTTCTTGACATCAATAATTCCGTGCCTTATGATATATATGACAGTGATATAAAAGGAAAGTATGATTATACAAAGACAGATGTATTTATGGGATTCCACTGCGGAAACACCTGCTCGCAAAAGCTTGGCAAATGCGAAATGAAAAATCAGCTTATCATGGCGCGCTCGCTCCCCGAGGAGGTTACAAACGGAACACTTGAGGGAGATATCGCTCCGGGAGATATCACGTTTTACAGACTTCAGTCAACGGCTGACGGCATCCTTCGTGCATATATCGCACAGGGAGAAGTACTCGATGTGCCGACGAGATCGTTTGGCGGTATAGGCATTTTTGCGATCAGGGAAATGGGAAGGTTTTATCGCTACTGGTTGATAGAAAAAGGCTTCCCGCATCACGGCGCGGTGGCGTTCGGACATTTTGGAAAGCTTTTGTACGAGGTGTTTAAGTACATCGGAGTTGAAGCGGAAGAGATAGGCTACAATCAGCCGGCGGGAGTGTTGTATCCGACGGAGAATCCGTTTAAATGATTTTTCATCAAGGGGGAAGATATGTACTATATCGGAGTTGATCTCGGAACGTCGGCAGTTAAGCTACTCCTTATGTCGGCGGACGGTGAGATAAAAAATATCGAGTCACGCGAGTATCCGCTGAGTTTTCCGAAACCCGGTTGGTCTGAGCAAAAACCTGAGGACTGGTGGGATGCGGTTGCCGACGGGATACCCGCGCTTGTAAAAGAAGTTGATCCTTCTGAGGTCGCAGCGATAAGCTTTGGCGGACAGATGCATGGGCTTGTCGTACTTGATGAAAACGACGATGTGATACGACCCGCGATCCTTTGGAATGACGGAAGAACAGGCGAGGAAACCGAGTATCTGAACTCAGTGATAGGAAAAGACAAGCTCTCTGAGTACACTGCAAATATTGCATTTGCGGGATTTACGGCGCCAAAGCTTCTGTGGATGAAAAAAAATGAACCGGAGAAGTTTAGAGCCATCAAAAAAATAATGCTCCCGAAGGACTATATAGCCTACAAAATGACGGGAGTTCACTCGTGTGATTATTCTGACGCTTCGGGAATGCTTCTTTTGGATGTAGAGCATAAATGCTGGTCAAAACAGATGCTTGATATCTGTGGCATCAGCACAGAGCAGATGCCAAGTCTTTTTGAAAGCTATGAGGTTACGGGGACGCTTCTGCCGGATGTGGCGAAAAAGCTTGGGCTGACACCTGATTGCAAGGTGGCTGCGGGAGCCGGAGATAACGCCGCCGGAGCAGTCGGAACTGCAACAGTCGGAGACGGAGGATGCACGATATCACTCGGGACGTCCGGGACATTTTTCCTGTCGGGAAAGAACTTCAAAAAGGACCCATACAATGCGCTTCACAGCTTTGCACATGCAGACGGTGGATACCATCTGATGGGCTGTATCCTGTCGGCAGCGTCATGCAATAAATGGTGGATGGATGAAATAATTTCAACAAAGGACTATGCCGCAGAGCAGGAGAGGATATCGGATGACAGGCTTGGAAACAATTCCGTGTTCTTTTTGCCATACCTGATGGGCGAGAGGTCTCCGCACAATAACCCCGACGCCAGAGCGTTGTTTTTCGGGATGTCTATGGATACCGCAAGGTCGGATATGACGCAGGCTGTATTGGAGGGTGTGACCTTTGCGATGAGAGACTGCCTTGAGATCGCGAAAAAAACAGGGATATCCGTCAAGGAGGCAAAGCTTACCGGAGGTGGTGCAAAATCACCCTTGTGGAGAAAGATATGCGCCAATGTCCTGGGGATAGATATACAGATCATAGAAAGCGAAGAAGGACCGGGATACGGAGGAGCCATACTTGCGGCAGTTGCAAACGGCGAGTATGCGTCTGTTGAAGAGGCGGCCAAAAAACTTGTAAAAGTTACGGAGGTCATACATCCGGATCCGGACATTGCGGCAAGATATGACAAAGCTTATGAAAAATACACAAAGCTATATCCGACGGTAAAAAAACTGTATGCTTAAGGATTCATGTGTATATTCTAAAATGAGTTAATTATGGTAACCTAACCACGCTCCAAATGGAGTGGTTACCCGTGAATAAATAACAAATAATCACTATGTCAGGAGAGGAAAATCATGTCAATCAGTATTGAGTATATTTGTTTTATATGCATTATGATACCACTTATCATGATGACGATCACAATGACAGGAAAATCGAGGCTTTTGATCGGAAGTATGACACTTGGTGTTTTTGTGAGTCTGTTTTGCTCGGAGATCAGTGGAGCGATCGTAAGGTCAACCGGGCTTAGCAATATGTACTATATCACGACAACTGTCACGCCGCTGGTGGAGGAAACGCTCAAAGCACTGCCGGTACTGATGTATGCGTTTATGATATCTGATAAAAGAGAAACACTACTTTCCATAGCGTTTGGAATAGGAGTCGGATTTGCAGTTCTTGAAAACATAGTTATCCTGCTCCGTGCGGTTATGGATGCGCCTGAAACCGTGAGCTATTTATGGGCGTTTGTGAGGGGATTTGGATCGGGACTTATGCATGCCGTGACGACGATGATGATCGGAATAGGTATCAACCTTGTGAAAAAAAATGCCAAGCTGATCATCCCGGGCATTTTTGCTATGTTTGTCATGGCGTCGATATATCATGGTATCTACAACTCACTTGTGCAGACTGATCTGAAATACTGGGGATTTGTTTTACCTTTATGTACATACCTGACGATTGTTCCCCTTACATTCAAAGGAAGGGTAGGGAACAAAAAAAGAGTCGAGGCATCATAGAAGTGGTAAAAGCATTGAAAAAATGAGTTAACCGGAGGTTTAGTGTGAAAAATCACATTGATATGCTGATTTTTCACACGGCTATTTGTGCCGGAGCGTCACAAATAGCCACTGATGGCAGACTGAGAACAAGGAACTGTAAACAGTTCCTATGATGTTCTCGTCGCCACTCCGTCGCTACGCTCCGGAATGGAGATTAATATGACTATAGAGAGTGTATTGGAGATCATTTACACTGTTTCGGCAGGTGTGGTTTTTCTGATAGGTGCGCAAAAGTACTTCAGGAAACCGTCTCCCTTGTTTGTCAGAATGATTGTTTGTGTGATGGGATGCCGCTTCCTTCAGGGGCTGATGGAATTGCTTTTGGTAAGAGAGGGAGTGGACCTAAATGGTTTCACGTTGTCGACGCTTGGTGTCATCGCACAGTTTTTGTTTTTGATATGCGCAAATTACGGTCCGATAGATTCTCTCTGCGACGATGGATCAAAAAAATTTATGAAATATCGTTTGATCGCAGCGATTCTGCCTGTTGTTATTTTTGTTGTTTCTATATTCCTTGTACATCAGGTGGCAGATACGACTCCTTCAGTTATAATGCATTTGGTAGGCATGCTTATACCTCTGTTTGCTCTGTACTATCATATCAAGCATTTGATCATCAAGGATGTGGAGTGGGGTGTGCTCAAAAACATAAGGTTGTACAACCTTATCGGTGTTCTTAACTGCCATTGTTTTATCGCATCCTGGCTTAACGATTCCGGAAGCCTGATATGGAAAATATCTATGGTTCTATATATCTTCGTAACATTTACCATGTTGCCTGCTCTTGTGCACGGCGCCAATAAATGGAAAAGTGTGTAGCTATGGACAAAAACAAATAAATGATTAAGCGGACGGACTTCCTTGTTCTGTCCGGAAAGACATGATAAAGCGGAACGATACCTGATGAAAAAAGCAATTATTTCATTTTTTATATTATTATTGATCGCACTTACGCAGGGGATACCCGTGCTCAGCTTTCGTTTAGCGATGGCTGACCTTGTATCGCCTGCTTTTGTGTACGATATGATCGCTATGAAAGAGACTCTTGTCGGAGACGATGAACAACCGCCATTAGGTGATCCGACGGGGCTTGTCATATATCCAAAAGAAATCATCGGGTATGACAGCGACAAAGCTATCAAGATCAGAAGCAAAAGCCAGGGTATGCAGCTTGTGCTGTCTGTTATTTACGATAGCGGACAGTCCCGTATCGTAGATCCTACCGCGCTTCCGAAGGATATGGATGTTCATTTTGTCACATCAGATCCAAAAAAAGTTCAGGTAAGTGATACGGGATTTATCACACCGGAGGCACTGACATACTACACGCCTGCGATCATATCGGTTGATTGCATCATAAAGGTTGAAAAAGACGGAGAGGAAAAGAGTATACTTCTTTCTGCAGACAGAAAGATAAGTGTTATTCAGCCGGCGGACAGCATTAATCTGAAATATAAACTAAAAACCATATATGAAGATAAAGTCGTCGATGAAAAGACAAACATAAATGACGGAGCGAGCTTTGATCTTTGGATAGGAGACAAAATGAAACTGTATCCAACCGTTCTGCCTGAGGATACCACCGACAAGACGGTAAACTTCAAAAGCAGCAACACCAATACAGCAACTGTCTCAGACAAAGGTGTAGTCAAGATCAAAAACCTCGGAGATGCAACGATATCCGCAAGCCCTGCTGACTGTCCTGAGGTAACCATACATTTTGAGATTCATTGCTACAAGACAAAAATAAATGTAGTCAAAGATCTTGGTGCTGTTCCAAACGATGGAAAAAGTGATTTAAAAACTATCAAAAAAGCAATGTCTCAGGCAAAGTATCTAAATAAGGGTGACAGGCTGAAAGTAACTGTTCCGAAAGGAACCTATGATATAGACGGTACCATAGTTGCATACTCTGATACCACGCTTAAGCTTGCAAAAAAAGCTGTTATCAAAAGAACTGTATCCGCCGGTTCAAAAACAATGCTTATCAGCAAAAACAACAAAAAAACAAAAGGCTACGAGCAGTTCAAAAACTTCAAGATGTCCGGAGGTACATGGAACGGAAATGCGCACAAAAACGGTGGCTCCAATCTGGTGTACTTTGGACATGGAAAAAACATTTCCATTAAAAATACAACCATCAAAAACACCTGTGGAGAGCATTTGATAGAGCTTGCCGGGATATACAAAGCAACGATCAAAAATGTCCACTTAAGAGGATACAAAAAACCAAAAAAGCAAAACCAATACACATCAAAAAAAGAGGCAATACAGCTTGATTATTGCTCTTCTTCCACTGCACCGTACATGAAGCCCTATGACCATACAGCCTGTAAAAAGATCACTATTTCCGGATGTGAGATCAAAAACTATATGTGTGGGATAGGAAGTCATGGATACAGACCCGGAGTTTCACTGAAAAAAATCCGCATAGTAAACAACCGTTTTGAAAACATCACCAATATCTGCATAGACGCAAGAAAGTTCAAAAAACTTGTTGTAAAGAATAATATAGCAACAGGGATAAATGAATTTTTCTTTGGTGAAAAGTCAAGCGGTACGATTAAAAATAATACTCTCAGAAAAAAGGCTTTCAAAAAGAAAACCAAAAAAAGACTAAATGCGCCAAATGGAATAGAGCTTCTCAGATCGAAGTTTACCATTCGCTCAAACAAGATCACCGGACAGAAAGCGAACGGTATCTATATCGGTACAGGTTCAAAAGCGACCGTGACCAAAAACATTATCAGAAGGAGCAAAAAATACGGAATATATACCTATAGGGCAAAAGTGAAATTCAAGAAAAACAGATTTTACAAAAACAAAAAAGCTTCATTCCACACCGATGTAACAGCACGTGTAAAAAAATCGGATGATATCCGTGCATATCCGATCAAAATCAAACGCGTCTACAGATACACCGGCAGAAAAATAAAACCGGTGAAACGAATTCGCGGGCTTGCCAAAAAGTATTATACTATCCGATATAAGCACAACCGAAAAAAAGGTAAAGCTACCATCATAATTAAAGGCAGAAACGGAGTCAAAAAGAAAAGAAAATTGCGGTTTCGGATCAAAAGATAATGCGTAGCTATTCGATTTTAAATTTAAGCTTGCGTGATTTTTTGACCTTTCCTTTTCCTTTTATCGTCGCAGTTGCGGTTCCACGTTTTTTGTTGTTTTTGTAGCTTACTGAATAGTATTTTTTACTCAGGCCTTTGATCTTTTTGATCGGTTTAATTGCTTTTCCGGTGTATTTGTATTTGTCATCGAGATCGATGTAGTAAGCCCTGATATCATCACTTGATTTTATCGTAGTTTCTTCGTCGGCGTAGAAAACTCCTTTTGAGTTGCCGGATAAAGAATTTGACTTTATCGTGGCGGTCGCTCGATATATATAGACTCCGTATTTTTTGCTGTTCTTGATCTTATTGCTCTTGAGAGTCACCTTCGAACGGGTTCCGATATACACTCCGTTTGCTTTCTGACCGGTGATCTTGTTTGAAGAAACGGTGAATTCCGACCCCAAAAGCTCTATCCCGTTTGCTGTATTTAAGTAAAGAGTCATCATTTGAGAAAAGCTTTTGTTCGTGATCGTATTTGATTTGATCGTACCGGTTGAGTTTTCCGAGTAAAAAAATTCATTTAATCCTGTCGCTGTGTTTTTTTCGACGGTTACATTTTTGAAATTTCTGGCATCTATGCAGATGTTTGTTATGTTTTTAAATGTATTGTTCAATATATTTATGTTTTCAAGATAGGTTGACGGCGTTGAACCGTGACAGCCGATGCCGCACATGTAGTTGCTTATCCTGCAGCCTGAAATTGTGATGTTTTTGCAGGCTGTATTGTCTGCAGGCTTCATAGCCGGCGCTGATGATGAGGAACAATAGTCAAGCTGTATCGCTTCTTTTTGCGGCGTGTAGTAGTCTATAGACGAGGGTATTTTGTATCCGCTGAGTGTGACGTTTCGTATGATCGCATTGTTGATGCCTGCAAGCTCTATCAGATGCTCACCGCATGTGTTTTTTACGGTTGTATCCTTGATAGTGATGTTTTGACCATGCCCGAAGTACAGTAGATCTGATGTACCGCTTCCGTCCGCGTTTCCATCCCAGGTGCCGCCGGATATGCTGAAATTTTTGATCTGATCGTAGCCTTTTATTTTTTCATTTACTGCGCTTCGAAGCATGTGCTTATTGCCCGTGGTCGTGCTTCTTTTGATGATCGTTTTGTCGGATAGTGTAAGTTTGGTGTTTGAGTAAGCCAAAAGCATACCGTCGATATCATATGTTCCGTCGGGGATATTTACGTTCAGTGTGTCACCGTCTTTTAGATACTGTGCCTGAGCCAGAGCTTTTTTAATAATGCTGTAATCGCTCACACCGTCGTCGGGAACTGCTCCGAGATCCGAAACAATATCTATTGAATTTTTGTAGGCGTGAACCTCAAAAGAAATGCTTATCTCGGGATTGGTCACGGATGCAGCCGTGATTGTTGCGCTTCCCATAGCCTTGATCGTCACGACTCCTTTTTCGGAAACCTTCGCCATTGTTTCATTGCTGCTCGTGTAGGTGAGTGCGGGGTTTGTGGCATCCTCAGGCAAAACAGTCGGATACAGAGTTATCTTGTCTCCGATCCAAACCTCAAAAGAGTCATCGGGTGTCAGATCGGTTTTCGACTTGACTGCCTTATCCGGATAGATGCTTTTTTTGGTGTATTTTGCAGAAATGCTTGTGACCGGATTGATGATCTCCGGGGTTGGTGAGATCGACGGAGTCGGTGAAATCGAGGGGTCGGTTGTAGCTGCCGGATCGGTGGCATCAGCGGTGATCTCCGGTGTTTCGGCTGCCGCGGCATTTGCAGGCTGACCGATCGGGAAGCCTGCAGGCATTCCCCATATCATAGAAAAAATAAGTATCATACAAAGATGTTTTGTTCTTTTGATCTTCATAGAAAAAATGTCCCCCATGCCGGGAATGCTCCCGTTTTTCGCGACGGCGTCTCAGGAGAATAGACCTGTGCACCGCATTTAACAGGCTTCATTATAAATAAAGAATTTGTCAAAAAATGAACAACCGGTAACTCAAGCTAAATAAATCTTGTCTTTCATGGCATTTTTTGATATAATTTCTTCGTATGTAGTTTTTATTTTTTAGGAGGCTGTCGTGATAAAAGGAATAACCAATCATATATTTTGCAATGTCATGAAAAAGAGAGGTTCCAACGCGCTCCGGCATCTGGATCAGTCAAGCCGGGAGGCGTTCAAAACCAGTGAAGAGCTTTTGCTCCGCCTGCTTCACGAGAATGCCGGGACGGAATACGGGAAGAAATACCATTTCGATCAGATTCAAACGATCGACGATTACAGACGCATGGTACCCTTTTCCGAGTATGATGATTATGCGCCCTATATCGAGCGCATGATAAGGGATGACGAGGAGGATCTGATCACGACTTCGCCAATCCGTCATTATGCGATCAGCTCAGGAAGTGTCGGCGTCCCCAAGCACATCCCGGTGTCTCAGGCGACGCTGGACAACTACAACCAGTACGGCACCAATTTCCTGTTCGGTTTGATGGATGAGTACTATCGGAATACGACCGGGAAGACCTTCAAGGACGGATACATCCTGAACACGATGGAAGCCGTCCCCATGATGACCGAAAACGGTGTCCCGAAGGGGGCAATCTCCGGTACGGTCCTTCGTCCAATCGCCGATATGCTGGGCAATATTCTGACCTCTCCGATTGAGATCGTCTTCCCGGAAGAGGATATGGATATGAAATACCTGAAGATGCGGTTTGGATTGCCGGAAAAAAAGGTGATCTGTATCGTATCGCCCTTTATGACGGCCGCGGTCGATCTGATGACCTGGTTGGAGAGCAATTGGCAATCCATCTGCGACGATATCGAAAAGGGCGTGATCGGGGAGGATGTACTGATTTCGGACGAGCTTCGCGCCCGCTTTACTGCGAATCTGAAGCCGGAACCGGCCCGGGCGGAGGAGCTTCGTCAGGAGTTCAGAAAGGGCTTTCGTGAGATCATCCCGCGTATTTGGCCTGAGTTTCAATGGGTCGGAGCGATCGGTACGGGAGGATTTTTCCAGTATACACAGAAAATGCGCCAGTACACAGGGCGAAACGTCCCCTATAGTTTCCTGGACTACGCAGCGTCTGAATCCATGATGGCGGTGGCCAGGCGGACCGGAGAGGAGTCCTTCGTCCTGATCCCGGACAGCGGGTTCTACGAGTTTATCCCCATGGACCGGGAGGATGAGACGGATGAGTCGACGTTGACCATCGACGAGCTGGAGGCGGGCAAGGACTACGAGATCATCATCACGAACCTGTCCGGCTTCTACCGTTACCGGATCAAGGACGTGGTACGGGTGACCGGCTTCTACAACGAAGCTCCGATGATCACATTTTTGTATCGGAAAAATCAGATGATCTCCATCGAGGGAGAAAAGACAAACGAAGAAGCACTTCGCTGGACGATCGCTCGGTTTTCGGATGACGCGGGAGTGTTCGTGCGCGATTACAGTGTCTACGCGGATACGTCGACGGCACCCGGCCGCTATGTGGTTCTGATCGAGCCGGATGAGGACATCGATCCGGAGAAGCTGCCGGAGTACCGGGATATCATCGAAAAGCGGCTGAGCGAGGCCAATCCTTCCTTCGGAACCAAGGTAGCGACAGGCATTCTCGGCCGGACGAAGCTGTGTGTCACGCAGAAGGAAGCCTATATGTTCTACCGTGACATGATGATCCTGAAGGGCGTGTCGCCGAACCAGCTCAAGCCGGTCCGCGTGATCGACACCCAGCAAAAGGAAGACTTTTTCTTCCATCTTTTTGACTATGAAACGGAATAAACCCTGACAGATCAGAGTGAAAAAGAATCTGAGAAGGGTCACACAATATCACTTTATTTCTAAAAAGGAGTGTAGCTATGAGCCCGAGTATAACAAAGCAGGTAGAGGGAGAGACCTGTACGTTTTTTTTGGAAGGAATGGTGAACATCCAGACGGCACCGGAACTGGAAAAAGAAGTGAATGAGCTTCCGGAGGTCAAAGCGCTGATCTTTGATATGGAAAAAGTCAGTATGGTCGCTTCGGCCGGCTTCCGCGTGTTGATCCAGGCCTACAAAAAAATGAAGGCAGCGGGCGGATCGATGAAGGTGATCCATGTTAACGATGAAGTAATGAAGGTTTGCCGCTTTACCGGACTTGCCGATGTGATGGATATATCATGAAGGAGAATAAACCAAAGAAAAAAAGAAGTCTCATCTTGTTGATGATACGAGCTACGACAATTGTTATCGTTACCGTGGCTTTGCTGGGAGTCATCTTTACTTTTATGACGTATGTGCGTTCCGTGAAAGAATTTCAGGATATAGTAAGGAACGGAGTGGAGGACGTCTGCCACGATATGGAGGATTATGTGAATGACTACCTCGACGGATGGGTAACCACCGTAGGCTCTCTTTTTGATGATGATGACTTGTCCGACGAAAAAGACATGGATGAGGACATGAAAGAATTTAGAAAAATGCTCACAGACAACCATGTTCGTTATGAGTTTTATTTGATTGACAATAAGGGTATCATTCGGGCTGCTTTGGATGAGAGCTTTATCGGAAAGGATCTTTCCAAAGAGCCGGAAACAAAGTGGATGATAGAAAATCACGATGAACTGAAAAACGGAACTAATTATGAAGAAGTTCGGGAGGCTATGGCAACTCCGGGATTGCAGATCAAGTATACGGATCGATGGCTGAAAAGCGGGCAGGGGTTTATACGGTTTGGGGTTCCATTTGAAGAGTATGCGGATATAGTCCGTGCGCTTTTGATCGGGGAGACCCGGTATCGGCGATTGGGAGAGTCCGGGCACCTCATGATCGTGGATAAGGATGGCGTCATCGCAGACAGCTATAAAAATGAGTTTACAAAGAAAAAGCTCGTGGACTTATGGCCGGAGTATGATAACGCCCACAGGCAGGATTTCACATGGAAGAAGATCATTCTCCTCGGAAGGTCTGTCCGGGCGACAGGCAAGTTGGTTGGAGACTCTCTCATCATCGGTTATATGCCGTCGCAGGAAATCCGGTCGACGACGTGGAACAATGCATTGTTTGAGGCTATCCGCGTCGTGATTCTGGCAGTGGTCATGATCGCTGTGCCGGTTTTGTTTTTCCGGAGACGTATCATGCGCTCGCTGCAAAGTATAGTCGGAAGTCTCGTCCGGATCACGGAGGGTGACTTGACGGAAAAGGTTGCGATCTTTGATACGGTCGAAATGGAGACTCTGGCAAACGGTATCAACCAAACCGTGGATTCCCTGAAAAACATGATCGAAAAGGAAGCGACGAGGATCGACGAGGAGCTGGCCTTCGCGCGAAGGATTCAGATGTCCTCCATGCCGAAATCGCTGCCGGAAAGAGATCGGTTCCGGACTCACGCCTTTATCCGGACCGCGCGGGAGGTAGGTGGGGATTTCTACGATGTGTTTATGGTTGACGAGGATACGCTTGTTTTTCTGATTGCGGATGTATCGGGAAAAGGAATCCCGGCGGCACTCTTCATGATGGAAGCCAAGACTCTGATCGAGGAACAGGCGAAGCAGGGAATACGTCCGGGAGAGGTTTTCGCCGGGGTGAATGCCAAGCTTTGTGCGGAGAATGAAGCAGAGATGTTCATCACGGCGTGGATCGGATATCTCAACATAAAAACGGGACTGCTCACCATGGCCAATGCCGGCCATAACCCCTTTGTGTATATGCGCAGGGATCCGGCCTCGGACTGCGGATATGCGGTGGGATTTGAAGAACGGCGCTGCGGACTGGTTCTCGGGATGCTGGACGATGTCGTCTATGTTGAGGAAGAAATGCAGCTGTCGCCGGAGGATATGATCTATCTGTACACTGACGGAGTGACCGAGGCGGAGACCGAGGGAGGAAAGCTGTTCGGAGAGGAGCGCCTGCTGGAGGTGCTGACGGATTTCCTGAAGGAGCAGATGCCGGACGGGACGGAGAGAGCCGGGGACGACCTTTCGTGCCCGCGACTGATCTGTGAACGTGTGCTGGAAAAAGTGGACGCCTATACAGCGGGTGATGAGCAGACCGATGACATCACCATGGTGTGTGTGAAATACAGGGGCAGTCAAACCGGCAGATGAGAAAGCCGGGCCGACGGAAATGAAGGAAAGAATAAACCGGCAGGTGAAAATGCTAAGCAGACGGAAAGACAGAATGGTGTAAACCGGTTATTAGAGGAACTGTTATATTGGTAATGGGAGCCGGACAAGGCTTCGGAAAGGGAGGTTGCAAAGTGAAATTATGGATCGTGACGGGAGCTATCGTCAAGTACGAATCGCTGGTTGAGATGACCAAACAGGGAGAAGAGCTTCTGAAAAAAATGGATGTGAGTGTCGAGGTATATCGGCGCTTTGATATCAGCTATACGCTGGATGGGAACGGGTCAAGAAAGCTGTTTGCGAACGGGAAGGAGGTATCGGCACCGGACCGGCTGTTCTTCTACGGTGCGTACGATGCTTATCTGCAGGGGATTGAGGACACGCTCACCGCTATGGGGACGGTCTCCATCAATCCCATCGAGAAAAAGAGGATCGCCGGCAGCAAATTGCAGACGGCACAGCTGCTTACCAATGCCAAGGTCCCGACGATCAAAACGATGCCCATTTACCGTGGCACCCCGGTGGAGCAGATCCGGGAGCAGGTCGGTATCCCCTGTGTGATCAAACCGGACGGGGGCTTCGGCGGCAAGGGCGTCGAGCTGATACACGATGAAGAGGAATTGAAAAAATACCTGGCGGAGATTCCGGAGAACTATGTGGATATGCTGCTGGCACAGCCGTATATCAGCACGTCCAAAGGCCGTGATGTGCGAGTGGTCATGGCGGGAGGCAAGCCGTACACGGCGGTCATCCGACAGGCCGGTAACCCGGATGAATTCCGATCCAATGTCCACCAGGGGGGTTCCTTTGAAGAGTACGAGCTGACGGATGAGATGCGCGATATCGCGGAAAAAGCGACCAAAGCTATCGGACTGACGATCTGCGGACTGGATCTTCTCTTCGGTGAGGATGGGTTCCTGGTCGGAGAGATCAACGACTCTCCCGGTATGAAACAGCTGGTGGAAAAGGTCGGGTTGAGCAAACTGTACCAGTCGATGATGGGCTGACAGCGCTTCGTGTGGCACGCGCTGCGACAATTCAGGAGGAGATATGTTTGGACTTTTAGGCAGATATCTGAGGGATTACTGGAAGCAGATGCTTTTGGTCTTTATCTGTGCCGTCGGGCAGGCATACACCCAGACCAGTCTTCCGAAATTCTTCAATGATATCATCAAGAACGGGCTGCTGAAAGAGGACATGGGGTATGTCTGGAGGATCGGCCTGATCATGCTGGGGATGACGCTGGCGATGGGCATCATCATGTCTGTGGCCGGGTATTTTTCCGCTTATGTCACGGCGCGGTTTACCACGGGGATCCGCGCGGATATTTTCAAAAAGGCACAGGGATTTTCCGATCTCGACTACACGAGGTTCAGCAAGGAGACATTGCTGACGCGTGCGACCTCCGATACGACGCAGATGCAGGTGGTCGTGATCAACATGCTTCGAAACGCCCTGATCGTGCCCTTCGTGGCAGCCTTTACTTTCATCCGATGTATTTTTCTGGATGCACCGCTGTCACTGGTGCTGGGGGGAGCCTTCGTCCTCAGCGGATATATCGTCATCCGGAGAAATCGCAAGAGCAAGGTCTTTTTTGCCGAGGCGCAGAGACGCAACGACCGGATGAATACCCAGATGAATGAAAAGCTCACCGGTATGCGGACCATACGGGCGTTCGGACGGCAGCAGTACGAGACGGAAAAGCTGACGGATACGAACCGTGAAGTGCGGTCGCAGTCGGTGAAGGCGAACAATTATATCGCGATCCTTCTTCCGCTCACGACGCTGATCATGAACTTTACGATCATCGCCATCTTGTATTTCGGGCCCTGGCAGATTCGCAGCGGGCTCGTCACTCTGGCGGATCTTCTCACTTATATCCAGTTTTCGACGCTTCTCGCCGGAGGCTTTTCCACGGTGATGGCCATCGTCAATGCGATGCCGAAGTGCGAGGTGGCTGCCACGCGTATCAAAGAGGTGCTGGACTATGTCCCCGATCGAAATATGGTGCCCGC
>CAMVCQ010000007.1 GCA_947166015.1 uncultured Lachnospiraceae bacterium | reverse complement strand
TGAGCGCAGATATGAAGGGAGAGAAGGATCTTTTGACACTTCAGATCCGTGGGGATGGACCGGGAAAGGGGCTTGTCGTGGCTGCTGATTCGATGGGTCATGTAAAAGGTTATCCGATCGAGCCGCTCGTGATCATACCGGCAAATGACAAAGGAAAGCTTGATGTAAGCGGTGCCCTCGGCAAAGGAACACTCAGTGTGGTCCGTGACAGCGGTTTCGCGGAACCTTATTCCAGTCAGATCGCACTCGTCTCGGGGGAGATTGCTGAGGATCTGACATATTATTTTGCTACATCAGAACAGACTCCTTCTTCCGTAGCGCTCGGCGTCCTTATGAACAAAGACAACACGGTCGCTCAGGCGGGCGGATATCTGATCCAGCTTCTGCCCGGAGTGGAGGATACCGTCATCGATGATCTCGAAACTCGCCTGAAAGACACTCCCTCTGTCACCACGCTTTTAGCATCAGGCAAAACACCCGAGGATATCATCAGCGATATCCTCAAGGACTTCTCGCCGAGGTTTTCCGGTGAAAAACAAGAGATATCCTTTTTCTGCAACTGTTCTAAAGAGCGGGTAAAAAAGGTCCTTATCAGTCTTGGGAAAAATGAGCTGGAGGATATGATCCGTGAGGGAAAACCTACGGAGGTGCATTGTCATTTTTGCAATACGGATTATTCTTTTTCCGTAAAAGAACTTATGGATGTGATAGAATAATGAGGGATTAAAATGACTGAAGAACAGGTACTCTTGGGCAGGCTTCGCGATCTGGCGAAACGCGCCTATGAAAAAAATATATATACATACAGCTCATTTTTGAGTCTCCCTGAGCAGGGGGTGCTTGATGGGATGACGAAGGAATTGTCATTTATTCCGTATGAGCTTTTCGGCAGTAATGAGATGGCCGAACGAAAGGTAGTAGGGTTTGGCTCTGAGGAGTTGTTTGGATATCCGGGACAGTTTCCTGTAACTATCCTGAAGGTAACGCCGGCTCTTGAAAAGTTTGGCGAAGAGCTAAACCACAGAGATTACTTGGGCTCACTTATGAATCTTGGCATCAGAAGAGATACGATAGGTGACATCCTGGTCAAAGGGAAAACCGGATTCATATTCTGCTTGGATGATGTGGCTGAGTTTATTATTCAAAATCTGATAAAGATACGTCATACACAGATATCGTGTGTAAAAATAGATGACGACATCGAGCTTAAACCATCACTGATAGATGAATCGTATCCGGTGTCATCTATGCGCCTTGATGTGATCATAGCGGCTACATGTAAGCTTTCCAGGAAAGAGGCTTTGAGTTTTTTTGAAAGAAATGAGGTGCAGCTAAACAGCAAAGTAACCACGGAAAACGCTGTCAATCTAAAACCCGGGGATGTGTTTTCTGTCCGGGGCAAGGGTAAGTTTATACTGGAAAGCATCGGTGGTACAACCAAACGTGGTAGAACTTATATCAATGTAAAAAGGTATCAGTAAAACAGATGTTGAGTCGGAATAGGAGGAAAATATGAAAACAGAGTACAATGATGGAAAACTGGTCATAAGCCTCGAGGGAAGGATCGACACAAACAATGCTTCAGAAACAGAAAAAAGTCTTTTTGAAGCAGTGGAAGGTCACAGTGAAGAAGAGGTGGTCATGGATGCTTCAGGGCTTGAATACATCTCGAGTGCAGGACTTCGTGCGCTTATGAAGCTTCGCAAATCGTATGGAAAAGCGATCACGATTACCGAGGTATCACCGGAGGTCTATGAGATCTTTGATACGACCGGCTTTGTGGAGCTTTTTGATGTGAAAAAAAGACTCCGTCAGATATCTGTTGACGGCTGCGAGATCATCGGAGAGGGTGGAAACGGAAAGGTATACAAAAAAGACGATGAGACTATAGTCAAGGTGTATTATGGTGAACGTAACGATCTTGAAAAAATACGCCGAAACCAGCAGGTCACCAAGAGTGTTTTTGTGCAGGGGATACCTACTGCAATTGCATTTGATGTCGTAAAAGTCGGTGAAAACTACGGTGTTGTTTACGAAATGATCAATGCAAAGTCATTGCTTCAGGAAATGTCTGAAAACAGAAATGACCTTGAGAAATATGCAAATATGATCGCTGATACTCTGATAAATCTTCATCAGATCGAGATAGGAGAGGGAACACTTCAGGATGCCAGAGACAATGCGAGAAGGGATATCAAGGCTATAGTAGACAAAGGGTACTTAACTGAAGACGAAGAAAAAAGACTGTACAAGCTTATCGATGATATCCCGGCCAGAAACTCATTTGTTCATCAGGATTTCCATCCCGGCAACATTATGCTTCAAAACGGCGAGATAGTCTTGATAGATGTAGAGGACTCTGCACAGGGTCATCCTGTGCTGGAGCTGTCATCTATGTACCTTGTATATGTGATCGCAGCAAAAGCCGGATGGGGCAAAAAAGAGCATAATTTAACCAAAAAAGACTTTGCGCTTGTATGGGATATAATAATCAAAAAATATTTCAATACAAATGATGAAAAAGAAATAAAAGAAATCAATAGGATACTGGACGGATATGCAAGGATAAAGTATATCCGAGGATTGGCAACATCCCCGAAAGTACCTGATTTTCTGCGGTCAATGCTTATAAAAAAAGGGAAGAAAAAATTATTCCCGATAGTTGATACACTACATCCGATACCGTGATCAGTTTTTAGTAGTATAAAACTCCTCTGCAATAGGTGTGGTAACTGGAATGTTTATTTGCTTTGTTTTGATGCTGCCTCGCAGAAAAAAAGAAATCTTTCAGATTAAAATGTAAAAATTAACCATCAATTATTTGACAATATGCCCGTAATGATGTAAAATTAAGAAGTTAACGCTGTATTATGCGACATCAAAAGCTGCATACTCTGTGAAAGAATGTGGTGGATTACATGAACATTACCGGTATATCAAATTATATAAAGAAAAGGACAAACATTACAGCGCTGTTTCTGTGTTTAGCGGGAGTAGCGCTGAATATGTTGTTAAGTTATATTGTTACATTTTTCAAACTGCCTCTGTATCTGGATACCGCGGGTACGGTAACTGTTGCTATGATCGGTGGTTATCTGCCGGGCGTTATAGTGGGATTTGTCTCCAATATCATCAAATCCATTGGGGATCCGTCTGCGTTGTACTATGGTGTTCTAAATGTTTTGATCGCCTTTGCAGCGTCTTTTTTTGCCGGCAAAGGAATGCACAAAAAAATACGCGGAATCATAGGGATGATTTTGACATTTACGGTTATCGGCGGGGGTTTTGGAGCTATTATCCCGTGGTTTATGGACGGCATTTCTTTTGACAGTGAGTCCCTGAGTGGATTGCTGTATCGAACAGGATACTTCAATCAGGGAGTGTCACATCTTTTGTCGAGCATTATTCTTGATTTTCCTGACAAGGTCATCACGGTTTTGGTTTCACTTGGTTTAGTCTATATTATTCCGGACAGATTTTATCCGTTTTTCCGTTTGAATCTCCGTGTGCAAAACTCACAGAGCGAAGATATTTCTGTGGGCGAAAAGCCCAAGACCAGAAAAAGATCGTTGCGTATAAAAGTGCTTTTTGCACTTGTTTTTTCGCTTGTTACGGTTGCTGTAGTCTGCGCTGTTCTCAGTGTAAATGTATTCAAAAAAATGACCGTAAATGAGCACACCAATCTCGCCCGCGGCACGGCGAAGCTTGCTTCGGGAGTTGTAGACGGAGACAGGATAGATGAGTATCTGAAAAGCCATGGAAATACACAGAACTACAAGGAAACAAAAAAACGATTGGAAAACATACTGTTCAGTTCGGAGGAGATCGCTTTTTTGTATATATACAAGCCTGAGCCCGAGGGCTTTAGGTGCATTATTGATATCGATACAGATAAGGCAAAGGCAGAGAGCATCGGTAAGATGATCCCATATGACGAGGCGTTTGAGCCGTATATCCCTCAGTTGCTTGCGGGAGAAGAGATCGACCCCATCACGACCAATGATAGATATGGATATCTGTTGACTGTGGCAGTGCCTGTGTTTAATTCATCCGGAAACTGTACATGCTATGCAATTGCAGATGTGGATATGATGAGACTTAGAGACACGGGAATAAGCTTTTTGACCGAAATAGCGTCGGTGTTTCTTGGATTCTTTATCCTTTTATGTGTATTTATCATCTGGCTTACCGACAACCGTCTGATCAAGCCTATCAATGCGATCGTAAAGTGTATGGACAATATCGCGCACTCCTCCAATACCCAGGAGAGTGTGGATGAGGACGTGAGAGCGTTCAGGAGTCTCGGAATATGCACAGGAGATGAGATAGAAACGCTCTATCTGTCTGCCGAAAACATGACCAAAAATCACGCTGAGCAGATGCGAAGCATCAGGCGGCTGTCAGACTCGACTGCAAAAATGCAGGACGGACTTATCATAACAATGGCGGACCTTGTGGAAAGCCGTGATTCCGACACGGGAGCGCACGTTCAGAAAACAGCTGCGTATGTAAAGATCATAGTAGAGGGATTGAACAAAAAAGGATATTATCCGGGCAAGATCACTCCGAAGTTTATGTCGGATGTAGTTCGTTCGGCACCGCTTCATGATATCGGCAAGATCAATATCCCGGACGGAGTATTGAACAAACCCGGAAAGCTTACTGATGAAGAGTATGAAATAATGAAAACTCATACAACAGCCGGAAAAAGGATTATGGAAAATGCCATAAGTACGGTGGAGGGTGACAGCTATCTGAAGGAAGCCAGAAACATGGCTGCTTATCATCATGAAAGATGGGACGGAAAAGGATACCCTGAGGGTATCCACGGTGAAGTTATACCTCTTTCCGCAAGGATAATGGCTGTTGCGGATGTATTTGACGCGCTTACTTCTAAGCGAGTTTATAAGCCCGCTTTTCCGCTCGAAAAAGCATTGGAGATACTTGAAGAGGGAAAAGGAAAGCAGTTCGACCCGAAGTGTATAGAGGTATTTATGGAGTCATTGCCTGAAGTCAAAGTTATATTGAAAAAGTACAATAAGGATGAATAAAGGGGGTTGTCTGAGCGAATGAACAAAAAAATAAAAGCATTAATTACAGCGATCATGACAACTGTCACGGTTATGTCAGCTTTTGTCTGCGTTCCTATGAATGCAGCAACTGAAGAGCAAACGGGCGGAGGCTTCTCTGTCATCAGTCAGGATACAGATGTTGATTTTACCTCGAGGTTATATGATGTTACGAATGGATTGCCGACATCTGATGCAAATACCGTACTTGCCTCATCTGATGGATATATCTGGGTGGGAGGATACGCAGGTATCCTTCGTTATGATGGAAACAGTTTCACAAGGCTTCCTGTGGACAATGGACTCACGAGCGGCAGAGGTCTTTTTGAAGACAGCAAGGGTCGTATCTGGGTTGGAACAAATGACAACGGGGTAGTTGTGATAGATGGAAATTCTCAAAAGCATATCACCTACAAGGAAGGCCTCACATCTTCTTCGATCAGGGATTTTGCGGAAGACGGCGAAGGGAACATTTTTATCGGGACAACAGAAGGGCTCTGCTATGCTGATCAGGGCTTAAATCTGCACGTGATAGATGACAAAAGGATAAATAAAGAAAGAGTATTACGACTTGATTCCGATAGCGACGGAAGGGTGTACGGACAGACCAAAAGCGGGATAATTTTTCTGATAAAAAACAAAGCAATATCTGCACTCTACACAAGCGAAGAGCTTGGAGTTGAACTGATCACAACTATCAAGGCTGATCCGAAAAATGCCGGAAGAGTCTATCTGGGAACCGAGAGCAATGTTGTTTACCATGGTAGGTTCGGAGACAATAAGTCGAAGCTTAAAAGGATTCCGGTATCGCCATTAAACGGAGTACACTGGATAAGCTATGACTGTGGAAAGATATGGATCACTTCGATAAGTAAGGCCGGTTATCTTGATGATCATCAGATATTTCACACCCTTGACAATGTCGTCATGGACAGCGGTATAGAAATGATGACTTCTGATTATCAGGGCAATATGTGGTTTGCTTCATCTACACAGGGCGTGATGAAGGTCGTGACCAACAGGTTTGTGGATGTATACGAAAAATCAAATCTTCAGAAAGAGGTCACAAATGCTGTCTGCCTGTACAACGACAAAACATATATCGGGACGGATAGCGGACTTAGGATCATAGACAAAAGAAACAATTCGGTAACGGATAAGCTCACGGAGATTGTGGGAACCTCCCGTGTGAGGTGCATAAAAAGAGGAGTTGACGGTGATCTTTGGGTGGGAACATACACCGGAGATCGGGGACTTATTCATGTTTTGAAGGACGGAGGTTTGGAATATTTTTCTACCAAAAACGGTATGTCTGACAATGCTATCAGGTGTATTGATGTAGGAGAAGACGGGGCGGTGCTTGTAGGTACAAACGGCGGGCTTGCTATCATACAAAACAACAAAGTATCAAGGACTGTCGGTGCAAAAGAAGGAATGAAAAACACCGTGATCCTATCTGTTGAACAGGGCGAAAACGGAATCATATATGCGGGTTCCGATGGGGGTGGCCTGTATGAAATAAATGGGTCAAGTATAAAGACGATAGGCAGAGACGAGGGACTTACAAGTGATGTTATTTTAAGAATAAAGCATGACAAATTAAAAGGTATATTTTGGCTTGTCACATCCAACTCCATACAGTACATGAAAAATGGAGAGATCACTACAATTAAATCATTTCCGTACAACAATAACTACGATCTTTTTTCAGATAAAAATGACAATATGTGGATCGTTTCGTCGTATGGATTGTACACATTAAAGGCAAACAGTATGATCATAGATGAAGTCAAAGACTACAGAATATATACTGTAAATAACGGACTCACAAGTCTGCCGACTGCACAGGGCTACTGTGATCTCGATGAAGATGGATTCCTCTATATACCCGGAAGAGAGGGTGTATGCAAGGTAAACATTGACAAATTCACAGATGACAAAACACCTATCAAAGCAGGCATAAGCTCGGTTGTTTGCGGTGATTCAGAGATTTATGCAAACGCGGAAGGAACGTACACGATCCCTGCGGATGACGGAAGGACGACCATATCCGTTGCGGTGCTTGATTATTCTTTTTTAAATCCCGTTGTGCAGGTGTATATGGAGGGAAAAGAGTCAGAAGGAATAAAAGTTTTGCGGAGTAATCTGAAGCCACTTGAGTATACAGGGCTTGAGTACGGCACTTATACATTGCATATCAAAGTATTGGACGGTGCAGGGAAAAATGAACTGGTGAGCGAACAGTTTACAATAGAAAAAAATCCCAAGTTTTTCGAACATCCGTTGGTACGATTGCTTGTTTTTGTAATAGTAGTTTTCGCAGCGGGATTTATCGTTTGGATAGTGCTGAAAAGCACTATTATCAGAAGCCAGTATGGGGAGATCAAACGGGCAAAAGAAGAAGCGGAAAGGGCAAATACCGCCAAATCAAGATTTTTGGCAAATATGTCACACGAGATAAGGACGCCGATAAACACCATCATGGGAATGAACGAAATGTCAATGAGGGAGGATCCAACGGGTGTTCCCAAGCCTTATTTTATGTCTATGATGAACTACTCTTTTGACATAAAAAATGCATCTGAATCTCTTCTTACACTTATCAACGACCTTTTGGATATGTCCAAGATAGAATCAGGAAAAATGCACCTTGTGACGCAGGAATACGATACTGCGGAGATGCTCAGATCTGTCGTGTCCATGATAAGGATCAAAAGTACCGAAAAAGAGCTTACTTTCGATGTTGTAGTAGATGAGATGCTTCCGACCAGACTGTACGGTGATCAGGGCAAGATAAAGCAGATTGTTTTAAACCTGCTTACAAATGCTGTCAAGTACACATCAGAGGGAGGATTTTTGCTTTCGGTTTCTATGCAGGAAAGAGTTGATGATGAGTGCACTATCAAATTCTCTGTCAAGGATACCGGGATTGGAGTAAAAAAAGAGGATATCGAAAAGCTGTTTACAGCGTATGAGCGCCTCGATGAAGAGAAAAACAGCGGCATACAGGGCACAGGGCTTGGACTCGACATATCAAGGAGATTTGCTGAACTTATGGGAGGAACTCTTGCCTGTGAGAGCGAGTACGGAAAGGGCTCTGAGTTTATACTTACACTGTCACAAAAGATCATTGACAAAACTCCGATAGGAGCATTTACAGAGCGTGATGAAGAATCCTCCGGAGGTGCGTATGTTCCTCAGTTTATCGCACCGGATGCGGATATCCTGGTTGTTGATGATAACCCTATGAACTTAACTGTTATCAGGGGGCTTTTGAAAGGAACAAAGGTGTTTGTTTCAACCGCGTCGAGCGGCGAGGAATGCTTAGAGAGGATCAAAGATACAAGGTTTGATGTGGTGCTGCTTGACCATATGATGCCCGGGATGGACGGTGTGGAAACCGTTGCTGAAATCCGAAAAAACTACCCGGATCTGCCTGTATATGCACTCACTGCAAATTCGGCAGCAGGAGAGGAGTTCTACAAATCAAAAGGCTTTAACGGTTATCTTTCAAAGCCTATTGACAGTTTGACGCTTGAGAAAACAATTATGAAGCATCTTCCGGAAGAAATGATGGAAAAACCGGCCGAGGACGATGCGGTAGAAGATTTGACCGAAATGCCGGAAAATATGCAGTGGATATATCAGACTGAGGGAATAGATGTTGAGATCGGCATCCAAAACTCAGGAGGAATATCAAGCTATATATTTGCATTGGGATTGTTTTATGACACGATCGAAGGTAACTCAAAAATAATAAAAGACGCATATCAAAATGATAATATAAGACTGTTTACCATCAAGGTTCATTCACTGAAAAGCTCTGCAAGAATAGTAGGTGCTATGGAACTGTCAAGACTTGCAGAATCACTCGAAGAAGCCGGAAACAAAGGGGATATAGACTACATCGATGACAATGCTCCGAGGCTGCTTATGCAGTATGAGGAGTTTATCGAAAAACTCGACAAGCTTCATGAGGATCCCGCTGATGCAGACAAGGAGATCATATCAGCGGATGAGATAAAAGGTGCTTATTCCGCACTTGCCGATGTGATCCCGCAGATGGATTATGATTCTGTGGAAATGATACTTGAGCAATTGAAGGAATACGCATTGCCACAGAAGGATGAAAAAAACTTCAAAGAGTTTGAAAAAATGTTGAAGGTGTTTGATTGGGATGGTATGGAAGAATTGATCTCACGGATTAAATTCTGACTGAGTGGAGGAAATAGAAATGCCTGATAAAAGTGTTATGTTTTTGACCCAAAAAGAGTCATTTGTTTCACGGGTTTTAGTGAAAAAAATCATAGATTCGGGAACAGATTGCAGGGTTGTTCCTTTGACTGTTGACGACATAAATATAAATGCAAAAGAAGCGTCGTTGGTGGTTCTTTTTGTCGCTGAAGGAGAGACACCCAAAGACAGCGTGATTCGATTTTTGATCGATACAATGGAAACAGAAAATCTCAAAATGATCGTTGTCGCGGATGAGCTTGAGATAAAAAAACTTGTCGATAGATTGCCCGGTGATCTGATCTACAAGATTTTTGCGAGACCGGTTGACAATACGGAGTTTATAAATGCTGTCAATCAGTGCCTGACCGTACAGGAAGAGGGCGGCTTCAGAAAAAGCATCCTGATAGTAGATGATGATCCGCAGTACCTGACGTTGGTAAGGGAATGGCTCAAAGGCCACTACAAAGTGGCTATGGCAAACTCCGGGCTTCAGGCTATCAAATGGCTTGGAAAAAACACAGTGGATCTGATATTATTGGATCACGAAATGCCTGTGACAAGCGGGCCACAGGTTTTGGAAATGCTTAGAAGTGACCCTGAAACAAGGTCGATACCGGTGATGTTTTTGACCGGAAAAGGTGACAAGGAAAGCGTGATGGCAGTGGTCGCACTTAAGCCTGAGGGATATTTCCTAAAAGGTATCAAAAAAGAAGAATTACTGGAAAAGCTTCAGGAGTATTTTTTGTTGCACAAAAATAATTAAACAAATGTTATTTTTTCAATGCGAGGAGTCTGATATATGATTGAACTGATTAGAGCTTACCAGCTTGATATCATGCTCTTGCTTTGCGGAGCGTGCGGGATACTTGTTTTCCTGCTTATCAATACGCGATTTCTTTCCAAGTCAAGGAGAAGGATTCTCATTTTGATGGAAATGATGGCGTTCTTTTTGCTGTGGTTTGACAGGCTCGCTTATATCTATGCCGGGGGTTCCGGTCAAACGGCATTTGTCATGGTCAGAGTTAGCAACTTTATGGTGTTCTTTTTGACATCTGCGATAGTGCTTGGATTCAATCTGTACCTGATAGATCTTTTGACAAAAGAAGGAAAGCTTTCCGCTCCTCCCAAACGTCTTGTTTTTGTAGGCGCGATGTCGGTTGTGGGAATGCTTTTGGCAGTTGTTGCGGCGTTTACAAATCTTTATTATTATTTTGATGAAACAAATCTCTATCACAGGGGATCGGGTTTTTTGATAGCATATATTATTCCTGTTTTGGGGCCTATCATTCAGTACACCGTGATCAGAGGATACAGAAAAAAGTTCAGTAAACTGATCTATATATCACTTGTACTATACTTATTTGTTCCGATCATTTGCGGGATCATACAGATATTTGCGTATGGAATTTCCATAGTAAATATGTCGATGGTCGCTGTTTCAGTATTTTTGTATATCTTTATGTATCTGGATCTAAACAATACCGTGGAACACGCTCACAAGATAGAAATAGAGCATATGCAGGGCGAGCAGGCAAAGTTGAAAAGAGTGTTTGATCAGACAGCTACTGCATTTGTTTCCGCTGTTGAAAAAAAGGATGATTTCACAAAAGGTAATTCTTTGAAGGTTGCCGAGTATGCAAGAAGGGTTGCAGAGCTTGCAGGCAAAAATGAGGAGGATTGCGAAAAGGTTTATTATACAGCACTTTTGCATGATGTCGGCTTGATAGGCATCCCCGACAATGTCATAAAAAATGATTCAGACCCTGACAAATGGGATGTAGAAATGATGAGGAAAAAGCCTTTGATCGGAGAGGAGATACTTTCAAATATAACAGAGTATCCTTATCTTCGTCAGGGGGCCAGGTACAGTCACGAACGCTACAACGGAACCGGTTATCCTGAGGGACTAAAAGGAGATGAGATTCCGGAAATAGCGAGGATCATTGCTGTTGCGGATGCTTATGTTACGATGACAACGAAGAAAAGATACAGAGATGCGCGCCCCGGTTTTGTTGCAAGGGAAGCTTTTGTAAAAGGAGAGGGAGAGGTATTTGACCCTGTTTTTGCAGAACTTATGGTAAAGCTTATCGATTCTGAATCAAAAGGAAACAGCGCCAATAAGCTTGAATCAGAAATCGAGTGCAGTGAGTACAGAGAAAATGTCAGCACGGGTGTAGAGCTAAATGATGAAGTGATAAAAATAAGCTTTGATTGTCAGGATACTAGAGAATCAGACAGTGATTTTTCCGAGCCGTCAATTCTTTTGTTTGATGCGTATGATGGCAGGACACACGACAATAAAAAGGCTATTAAAAGTTACAGATATCTCGAGTATGGCGAGGTGTGGTTCAATAAATACAGCATAAGCACGGATGCGAGAAAAATAGAGGAAAAAATAACAGAGAGTGAGGACGCATCCATAAAAGATGATCATTATGAGATCACAGCGGGTAGATACAAGGATCATCTGAAGCTTGTCATGAGATCAAAAAAATGCACCAAAGAGGTTGTCGTGGCGCTCCAAAGCGGATCCAAGCAGGCTTTTGTGGGGCTTACAGGGGAGCACTGTAAGCTTATAAATATCACGGCCGAAAAAACCGGTGAAAGATATACGGAAGCTGATATACCGAGGATAGTAGAAGCAATAAGCTATATCGATAGCCTCGAATCCGATATCAAAAATATCCAGATAGACAGATCGAGAAATGCTTACACGGAAGGTGTTGCGTTGAAAAACAAGCTTAGTTTGAAATTCCATTCGATGACTCTTCCGTCTGCAAATCTTGTATGGCACTGTCCGTATGTGGTTTTGTATAGCTCGGATGATGGAAGTGTCGGAGGTGAAAACTATCATGAGTATGCGCTCATAAAGATTGACGGTGAAAACGAAGCCACAGATGAGTATGCAGAAAACAGATTTGTTATGAAAAGGAGTGATGACTTCCCCGGATGGGAGGAGTGGAAAACCATCAATAAAAAAGGATTGGACTGCCAGGTTCACATCGAAAAGCATGGGAACAGGGTTATCATAAAAACCGAAAATCTCGGGATCAGCATAGAGAACACATCTGTTATAAAAGATGACAAGCCAAAGGTATATGTTGCACTAACGGGAGACCAGGTTGCGATAACAGACATCAGAAAGAGTGAGAAAGTATAAAAAAACAAATCCAATGATTCGGAATACAAAGAAAGGAAGCAAGGAAAAATGAACAATTTTTTGATAACCGCAACGGTTATATTCGGGATAGTGATGCTACTCGGATATCTAAATGAAAGGTTTTTTCATTTGACGTATGAGATATCATTGCTGCTTGGAGCTATTGCAGTAGGTGGTATTTTGACGCTGTTGCATAACGTGTTTACGGGACCGGTGATGAACGACATCGTAAATACGGTTCAGATACTTGATGTGGAACGATTCCTGATGAAGGGTGTGTTGTGTTTTATGCTTTTTGCGGGGGCGTGTCATATGGATCTGTCACAGTTTCACAAGCACGCGAGACCGGTTTGCGTTTTGTCATTTGTAGTCACGGGATTGGGTGCTGTGTTCTATGCTTTTGCTTTTTATGCAGTGTCTCTTATATTCGGGTTGTCGTTTACGATACCTGAGTGTTTGATGTTCGGAAGTATCGTCGCGCCTACTGATCCTATAGCAGCGACAAGCATATTGAAAAAATTCGGATTTCCAAAAGACACAGGCTTCCTTATGGAGGCGGAATCCCTGCTCAATGACGGTGTTGGTGTAGCGCTCTTTGTAGTCTTTTCGGGGCTTGTTACCTCGTCATCTACTGCGGAGGGAACGCTTTTCAAAGTATTGCTGGAGGATGCTTTGGGATTAAACGGATTGTTTATGATCATGATCCGTGAGATCCTGGGAGCTTTGATCATATGCACGATAGTATTTGCCATAACATTTTTCATATTTGGTCGACTTGAAAATGAAAACCTCCAGATCGTGGTGAGCCTTTTTGCAGTATCGTGTATTTTCTGCTTGTGCGAGTTCGTCGGTTGTTCAGGGCCTATAGCCTGTGTGGTTTACGGCGTGTTGTTTTTCAGTATGCGCGGTCGCAGGGAGAGACAGGGCAAAAAATGGGATCTTGAAGGCTTTGATAAATTCTGGGAATGTATTGATTCTATCCTGAATTCAACCCTGTACGTGATGCTGGGACTTAGCTTTATAAAGATTCACGTTATGCCGGGAGTTGGGCTTTTCTCGATGTGTGCTGTCTTTTGTGCATTGATATCAAGGTTTGTGAGTGTATGGATCGGGGCTCAAATGCTCGGACCCATCCCTGATAAGTACACCAAAAATGAGTTTTCGGTCCTGTTCACCTGGGGAGGACTTCACGGTGGACTTTGCATAGCACTTGCAATGGATACAGCTTCGATGCTTGAGCCTGAAAAATTCTATATTGTCATGGCTTGTACTTACGCCGTTGTATTTTTCACTACGGTGGTGCAGGGACTTACGATGAAAAAAATCTACAACAGTATAACCAATGCAAAAGCAAAACAGAAAAGCGCCGCTTGATTAAAAAACCATAAAACGAACGGTACCTGGAAATGGCAGTACCGGATTGCTGTGAGGATTTTTGATGAATTATATCGGATCAAAGTACTCGTTACTTGAATTTTTGCAAAACAATATAAAAGCTTTTACCGGATATAACGACGATGACGAGTTTGTATTTGCGGACCTTTTTGCGGGGACCGGAGTCGTTGGACAGGCGTACAGAGAAAAAGGCTGTTATGTTATTTCAAATGATATTCAGCACTATAGTTACTGCCTGAACAAGCACTTTATTGAGAACTCCGCCAGCGTGGATGATAGCCTTTTGGAGCATTTCAATTCATTAAAGCCGGTTGAGGGATTTGTATACAATAATTTTTGTTATGGCTCGGGATCCGGCAGGAACTTTTTTACGGATGAAAACGGAATGCTTTGTGATGCCGTCAGGCAGGAGATCGAACGACTGAAAAACAAAAAAAAGATAGATGAGGGAACTTATTATTTTTATCTTGCGAGCCTGATAAATTCCATAGATAAATACGCAAATACCGCATCCATATACGGGGCATTTTTAAAGCATATAAAAAAGACTGCACAAAAGAAGTTTAAGCTCGAACTTTTGCCTGTCATAGAAGGCAAAAAAGGAGAGGTTTACAACGAGGATGCAGAGGCACTCATCAAAAGAATAAAAGGTGATGTTTTGTACCTGGATCCTCCGTATAATTCCAGGCAGTATTGTTCGAATTATCATGTATTGGAAACTATATCAAGGTACGATGATCCGGTGGTTTCGGGGATCGCCGGACTTAGAGACAATTCTTTGCAAAAGAGCAGATTCTGTTCCAAAAAATCAGTTGATACAGCGCTTGAGGACGTCATAAAAAATGCTGATTTTAAGTACATTTTTTTGAGCTACAATAACGAAGGACTCATGAGTCCCGAGACGATCAAAAATATGTTTATAAAACATGGAAAATACCACTGTTTTACAAAAGAACACAAACGATTCAAGGCTGACAAAGAAGGCAAAAGAAATGTCCTTGCAAACTCGACAACGGAGTATTTGCATTGCCTTGAAAAAAACTGAGGAGGGTGCGTGATGAAAGGTATAGTTTTGGCAGGAGGATCAGGTAGCAGATTGTATCCGCTGACGACTGTTACATCCAAGCAGCTTTTGCCGGTGTATGACAAGCCGATGATATACTATCCCCTGTCGGTGCTTATGCTTGCGGGGATCAGAGAAATCCTTATCATATCAACGCCCGAGGATCTGCCAAGGTTTGAAGCGCTATTTGAGAACGGATCAAAATTCGGTCTTGAGCTTTCATACAAGGTACAAGACAAACCCGAGGGACTTGCCCAGGCATTTGTGATAGCTGAGGATTTCATTGGAGGGGATTCCGTAGCTATGGTGTTGGGCGACAATATATTTTTCGGAAAAGGATTTACAAAAATACTCAGAAAAGCAGCATCAAAAGAGGTCGGAGCGACTGTGTTCGGCTACTATGTAGATGATCCGGAAAGATTTGGTATAGTTGAGTTTGATGAAAAAGGAGAGGTTGTTTCTATTGAAGAAAAACCGCAAAATCCAAAGAGTAATTATTGCGTGACGGGCTTGTATTTTTATGATAACGAAGTTGTCTCGATGGCAAAAAAACTGAAGCCGTCTGCTCGCGGCGAATACGAGATAACCGATCTCAACAGGATGTATCTGGAGAGGGGAGAACTTTCGGTGGAGATCCTTGGAAGAGGTTTTACCTGGCTTGATACCGGTACGCATGACAGTCTTTTTGAAGCGTCAAACTTTGTCCGAACTGTGGAAACCCACCAGCACAGAAAGATCAGCTGCATAGAAGAAATTGCGTATGAAAACGGTTGGATAGACAAAGAAAGAATGACAAAAGCATACGAACGATACAACAATCAATATGGAAAATACCTGAAAAATGTGGTCGAGGGAGGGTATTATTCTTGATGAGGACGCACCTCGATTGACGGTGTATCCCGAAAAAAAGCTTGTTTATGCAGGCTTTTTGTGTTATAGTAGACTGTTGTGACGTATTTTAAGGCATAAAAGAAACTTGAAAACCGGTATATCTGTAAAGGAAAAGGATAATCAAAATGGACGAAAAGGATTTTTCAGGAGAACTCGCGGCGAAAAAAGCAATTGAACTTGTTGAGTCATACGAGTCTGGAAAAGGCTTCCAGGCGGATTCGGCGAGATCGATTGAAGAAGAGCAGAAAGCCGACCTTGCAAAAAGCATACAGGCGATGCAAGATGCTGAGCGTAAATCTCAGGAGGGATTTGTTGCTAATGAGGTTCCTGAAAATGATCAGGAAGCTGATCCGGATGAGGGAGTTTCGGATATATTGCCAAAGGTGACACTGGACGATGATCCCGACCTGGTCGTACCGGAGGATGAAGACGGTAAGCCAAAGAAAAAAAGAAAAAAGAAATGGATCGTCATAGGGATCATTTTTGGACTTCTTGCAAGTATGTATCTGACATTTGTTTTTGCACCGATACCGTTTGTGCGTAAATGGAGAAACATATATATCGAGACCGCGATGAGTACG
Source organism: uncultured Lachnospiraceae bacterium (assembly GCA_947166015.1). Classification (GTDB taxonomy): domain Bacteria; phylum Bacillota; class Clostridia; order Lachnospirales; family Lachnospiraceae; genus Eubacterium_F. Next base: position 34,821 of record CAMVCQ010000007.1, on the reverse strand, counting down.
ACTCATCACAAATGGCTTGCGACCTGGTTTATCCCGCATTGGATCATAGATGAGGTCATGGAGGCTCTGAGGGCGGCCAGGGAAGAGCAAAAAACGTTCGAGAGTAAATGGTCTGATGAAACTCAGCCGTCTCCTTCGCCTGAGCCTGTTGTAGATCCTCGCGAGGAATTTTTCAAAAAATATTGGGAGCTTAACACAAAAAGCTTCAAAGAGTATCTTGACAAAAACTCTATAGATACCGAGGAAGAATTAAACAATATCAAATTCAAAGACCTTGACTGGAACATGAAGATAAAAACAAAGAAAAAAGACAAGGTGCTTGCGTGTGATACAAAAAATAACCTCGTGCTTGTCGGAGTGGAAGGTTCCGGTTATGTTGGAAAGCTTGCAATCGTAAAAGAACCCGAGCAGGTGTGCGTAGGTAAGTCAAGACATCTCGGATCAAGAGGAGAGATCATAGATCGTTTTGGAGAGAATTACAATGCACTTCTTGCAATAAATGCGAGCGGGTTTACGGATGTCGGAGGACACGGAAGCGGTGGCGATGTCAAAGGAGCGCTTGTTATAGACGGTGTTGATTATGGAAAACAAAACATCGCGGATTCAAAATTCTTCGGAATGAAAAAAAGCAACAACAAATTTTACATACTTAATCCATGGAATGTTGACACTTCGAAATTCCGCTGGGGGGTTCAGTTCTTCCCGGCGCTTGTAGTCGATGGAAAATGTGTTGTGGCAGGTACGTATGGACTTGGTATCCAACCGAGAACCGCTGTAGGCCAGGCAAAAGACGGAACATTTTTGATGCTTGTCGTAGACGGAAGACAGATAGGCTACAGCCTTGGATGTACGATGGAAGAATGTGCCAAAACTCTGATAGAGTACAAGGTATTTCAGGCTGCAAACCTGGACGGCGGAAGCTCATCCATCATGTGGTATGACGGCGCACAGATCACTCGTTCATCAAGCCCGTCGGGCTTTGGTCGTTATCTGCCGGATGCATTGTATGTGAAAAAAGCCAAGAAAAAATGATCAAAAGCTATATGAAAATGCTGTATCAAAAACAACTTATAATTACAGCCTGAAGGAAGCAAAACTATTTGCAAAACAATTGAATAATTAAAAACAGGGAGTTCATCAGATTGAACTCCCTGTTTTTTTGTCAGGATCAGTCGACATTGATCCTTCCGGCAGCGGCTTCAACCTTCATGCTTTTTGATCCTCCGCCGTTTTTTGCGTTCTGTGAAACGATCCCTCCGTGCGTTGCGCCGAAGAAGTTGAGCTCTCCGAGTGCACAGTTGAGGTCGAATCTGAAATTATCCGCATCATTTTTGTCCTTGAAATGATACTCGAAGTTTCCTGCTGCAAGCTCTGCATCAATGTCATTCACCTCGGTTCCGTTGATGGTGAGGTTTCCGGCAGCCATTTCAAATTTTGCTCTGTTGGCGATAGAGCCGTTGTTGAAACTGAAATCACCTGCTGCAAGCTCTGCATCAAGAGAATTCATTTTTATCTCATTGATGTTTAGGTTGCCTGCGGCCATCTCAAATTTGTAATCCGGGGCGCAGGATTCGGGGATGTTTATATCGATCGTTCCGGAGCTGTTGCCTGCTCCAAACAGATGGAATTTCGAATCATTTATCTTTACCTTCAGTTCGCCGTTTTCGAGGGAAACCTTTGGCTGATTCATGAATTTACCATGGTATGCGATCGTTATGTCCGACCCCGAGCCTTTGTTTAGGTTTACATTTGAAGACGCAATATCAAATTTTATGTTATTTACCTGTGAAGCGGGGAATTTTTCGTTTCCGTCAAACTGCTGACCGCCTGCAAAAAAGTTTTCGTGATAACCGCTGAAGAACGGAACACAAGTAAATACTGTTCCAAGTGTTATCGAGCAGAATACTATTACAACTATGATCACCCATACCGGAACGTGGCTTTTCGGTTCGTAGTTCCAGGTGGCCGTTGCATTTCCGTTAGTTGCGTTTCCTGCCGGACTGCTTGCCATACCGGCAGCTGTGCCACCGACCTTCGCATATCCGACCGAGTTATAATGCTTGATTCCTTTGTCGAGCTCCTCGAGTCGATTTTTGATGCTTGATGAGTATACTATGAAAAATACCCCGATAGCCGCAAAAAGCAAAACTGCCGAATCAAGCATAATGCCGAGCGGTCCGGCCACAAGGTTGCTAAGTGCCGAGGCTGCCGGTGCGATAATGCAAAATGTAATTCCTATCACAAGCATGATAACCTGTCTTGAGTTGACCTTGTTTGCATAGGCGTCAAGGTCATCGATAGCGTCAGCGTCCAGCATTATAGCGTGTTTGTTCAGCCTTCCCGAGCGTTTTGTCAGGTTTGCAGCTATTATCAAGCTTGATACACCGATCGCGATAAACAGGAAAAATGCCAATCCGCTCAGTGCTCCTGCTGCCGCGTGTCCGATGAAGCCCTCGAAAAGGTCATCACAGATCGAAGCAAAGTACGGAGCCAGAATAAATGCCGCAATACCTCCGGCAACCAGTCCGGCGTGCTTTTTTGCAAATTTTGTATAGTTTAGGATCTGCTCCTTTGTCATACGGAGGATGGTTCTTTCCTTGCCTTTTGCATCAGTCATTACAGAACCATTGTTTGTAGGAATGTTGTTTTTGTCGATCACATCGTCGATTCCAAGCTCCTTTGAAATCTCTTCAAAGTTTCCGAATTCTGCTATTATGATATCAACAGCTTCATCCTCTGTTTTTCCTTCTTCCAGAAGTGCTTCGAATTTATCCTCCATCATCTGCAGAAGCTCAGCTTTTGCGTAGAGAACTTCCGGTGTTTCACCGGCACCGGCAAAGAGTTGATCTAAATATTCTTTTAATCTATCCATTGTTTACCTCCTCCTTTTCGGCAGTTTCATTTTTGCTTATAAACTTGTCAAGGACTTCTTTTGTCAGCTCCCATTCGGAACATTTTTCATGATAATAATCCTTGCCTTTGTCCGTGATAAGGTAGTAGGTTCTTTTTTTGCCGTTTTCTCCAACATCATAGTAGGATTTGATGTATCCGTTTCTTTCCATTCTTGATACGGCAGAGTACAGTGTTGTTTCTTTTATCACATATTTGTCCTGGGAAATCTTTCGGATATTTTTTGAAATCTCATATCCGTATGAAGCTTTTCCCAATAGCAGATACAGGATAATGGTATCGTTGTATCCGCGGATAACATCGCTGCTTATCATAGATTCCTCCATTCTGAGGCGTATCGTAGTTGCCTCGTGTTTTTCGGTTTGTGCACGATGTCAGTTGCGCATCCTGACATAATGTCGTCTATATAGTTCTGTCTGACATAGCATTGTCTGACATAGTACCGTCTGTCATAGTACGACTGTCGTACCACCGTTACACATACTATACCACACATACTACGCCAGGTCAAGTATTATTTTATTTTTTTTTCTTTCGAGATTCAGACACTTGATAATTCAAGCATTATATGATAGAATGTACAGTTGGATTTTCGAGTAATTGATTATCCATGGACATCGCCGTTAGAATTTGATGAGCGTTTGTTATATATGAAAGAGAAAAAGAGAGAATAAGAGAGAAAAAATGAAAAAATGGCAGCGAAACGCACCCTGTTGGTGCGGAAGTGGAAAAAAGTACAAAATATGTCACCAGGAGTTTGATGATAGGATCCTATCATATGAAAAGAAAGGACACGAGGTCCCGGACAGGAGTCTGATCAAAACACCCGAGGATATCGAGGGGATCAAAAGAAGCGCAGTCATCAACATCGCCGTGCTCGATGAGATCGGAGAAAAAATCCATGCCGGGATGAATACTCAGGAGATAGATGATATAGTGGCGACGACTACTGCAAAAATGGGAGGCATACCTGCAGACTTAAATTATGAAGGATATCCCAAAAATGTCTGCACCTCGATCAACGATCAGGTGTGTCACGGGATTCCGTCAAAGGATGTCATCCTCAAGGATGGAGATATCATAAACGTGGATTGTTCCACGATATTGGATGGATATTTTTCAGATTCCTCCAGAATGTTTATGATAGGGGATGTTGATCCCGAGTGGAAAAAGCTTGTCGAGGTCACAAAAGAATGTATGGAAAAGGGCATAGAAAAAGTGAAGCCCTGGACGTTTATGGGAGATATGGGGCACGCAGTTCATCAGCATGCTCTTGACCACGGATACAGTGTAGTCAAAGAGATAGGCGGACATGGATGCGGACTTGAGTTCCACGAGGATCCGTTTGTAAGCTATGTATCCAAGCCCGGACAGGAAATGCTTATGGTGCCGGGGATGGTATTTACAATAGAACCGATGGTAAACATGGGAACTGACAAAATATTTATCGATGAGGAAAACGGCTGGACCGTGTACACTGATGATGGATTGCCGTCTGCACAGTGGGAGGTCGAGGTGCTGGTAACCGAGACGGGCTGTGAGATTTTATCATATTGATCGAAAAGAGAAGGAAGGATTACAAAAATGCGCAAGGAATTAGGAAAAACATACGACCCGAAGGATATAGAAGACCGTCTGTATTCTATGTGGATGGAAAAAGGGTACTTTCATGCGGAGGTAAATGAAAACAAAAATCCCTACACGATAGTTATCCCACCGCCAAACATCACAGGTCAGCTTCATATGGGGCATGCTTTTGACAACACATTGCAGGATATCCTTATCCGATTCAAAAGGATGCAGGGATATGAGACTTTGTGGATGCCGGGAACAGATCACGCTTCGATCGCAACTGAAGCAAAGATAGTTGAAGCGATGAAAAAAGAAGGCATCACAAAAGACGACCTCGGACGAGAGGGTTTCCTCGAGAGAGCCTGGAAATGGAAAGAGCAGTACGGCGGTCGTATAGTATCACAGCTCAAAAAAATGGGCTCCTCCTGTGACTGGGAGCGTGAGAGATTTACCATGGACGAGGGCTGCAACAAGGCTGTCAGAACGGTTTTTGCAAACCTCTACGAAAAAGGACTTATCTACAGAGGAGAGAGGATCATCAACTGGTGTCCGAACTGTCTTACGACTATTTCCGATGCTGAGGTTGAGTACGAGGATCAGAAGGGGCATTTTTGGCATTTGAGATATCCTTTTGCTAACGGAGACGGATATGTCGAGCTTGCGACGACCCGTCCCGAGACACTTCTCGGAGATACAGCGGTTGCGGTAAATCCAAATGACGAAAGATACAAAGACCTCGTGGGAAGAAAGCTGATACTTCCTATCGTACACAGGGAGATTCCGCTTATCGCAGATGATTATGTCGATATGGAATTCGGAACCGGTGTCGTAAAAATAACCCCTGCGCACGATCCAAACGATTTTGAGGTCGGCAAACGCCACGACCTGCCTGTCATCAATGTAATGACTGATGACGCAAAGATCGTTGATGATTATGAAGCGTACGCAGGTATGGACAGATATGAAGCTCGCGAGGCAATCATAAAAGACCTTGAAAAAGAAGGCGCACTGATCAAAACAGAGGATCACGATCACAATGTAGGTACATGCTATCGCTGCGGAACTACTGTAGAGCCGAGAGTATCAAAGCAGTGGTTCGTAAAGATGGAGCCTCTTGCAAAGCCTGCTATCGAGGCAGTCAAAAAAGGCGAGACAAAGTTTGTGCCGGAGCATTTTGACAAGACATATTTCCACTGGCTTGAAAACATCAGAGACTGGTGTATCTCCAGACAGCTCTGGTGGGGACACAGGATTCCGGCTTATTATTGTGATGACTGCGGCGAGCTTGTAGTAAGCCGTGACGAAAGGCCGTGCTGTCCGAAATGCGGCAAGCCTATGCGTCAGGATCCCGATACACTTGATACATGGTTTAGTTCGGCTCTGTGGCCGTTTTCAACACTTGGCTGGCCGGATGATACAAAAGAGCTTGAGTATTTTTATCCTACAAATACGCTTGTTACCGGATATGATATCATCTTTTTCTGGGTTACAAGGATGATCTTTTCGGGACTTGAGCACACCGGCAAAACTCCGTTTGATACAGTGCTCATTCACGGACTTGTGCGTGATTCGCAGGGTAGAAAAATGAGCAAATCCCTCGGAAACGGGATCGATCCGCTCGAGGTTATCGACAAATACGGTGCCGATGCACTGAGACTTACGCTCGTGACCGGAAATGCACCCGGAAACGATATGAGATTCTACTGGGAGAAGGTTGAGGCAAACAGAAACTTTGCGAACAAGGTTTGGAACGCTTCACGATTCATTCTTATGAATTTCGAGAAAAATGAGGGCCTCGACTATGATGATGTACCTGCGTCCGAGCTTACAAAAGCCGACAAATGGATCATCAGCAAGGCGAACGACCTGGTTGCCGATGTCACGGCTCTGATGGAAAAGTACGAGCTTGGAATAGCAGTATCGAAAATATATGATTTCATATGGGAATCATTCTGTGACTGGTATATCGAGATGGTTAAGCCGAGACTGTATTCTGATGAGGATACGACCAAGGCTGCAGCACTGTACACGTTAAAAACCGTGCTTGTAAGCGCGCTGAAGCTTCTCCATCCATATATGCCGTTTATCACTGAGGAGATATATCAGACATTGCTTGATGACGGAAGCTCGATCATGGTTTCTGACTGGCCTGTTTACTCGCAACTCAAAAGCTTCTCTGAGGAAGAAAAGCAGATCGAGAAGATCAAAGAAGCGGTTTCGGGCATCAGAAATATCCGCGGTGAGATGAATGTCCCGCCGTCAAGGAAAGCAAAGGTGTTTGTTGTATCTGAGGATGATTCGGTAAGAGCAAACTTTGAGGATAACCTAAGCTTTTTCGCAACACTTGGACTTGCGGGAGAAGTTGTCATACAGTCTGACAAAACCGGTATCGAGGACAATGCAGTCTCAGTGGTTATAGAAAATGCCACCATCTATATGCCGTTTGCGGACCTTGTGGATATAGAGAAGGAAAAAGAAAGACTTCAAAAGGAAGAAAAAAGACTTGTCGGAGAGCTTGCAAGATCAGAAAAAATGCTCTCCAATCCGGGATTTACTTCCAAAGCACCAAAAGAAAAGATCGAGGAAGAAAAAGTCAAACAGGAAAAATACAAAAGCATGCTCGATCAGGTCAGAAGCAGACTTGAGAATCTGTAGGGGAGGGATACTATGCTTGATTTTGATGAAGAACTGAAGAAATTTGAGCCAAGTCCGGATGTTGAAAGTGTCGAGGATGTGGTTTACAACAACAATCTTGCCGATGTCACTGACATTGTCAAGGAGTTGCTTCAGGATGTGAAAAATACTTTGTAAAAATTTTTGGAGGACGGTCCTATGAGATGTCCCAGATGTGATGCACTTGTTTTGGATAATGCCGTGCGCTGCAATTTTTGCGGTCAGGATCTGTCGGTGATCCATTATCTGAAAAGTGTTTCGGGAGCTTACTACAATATAGGCCTGGAAAGGGCCAAGGTCAGAAACCTGAGTGGTGCGATAGAGGCTTTGAAAAAAAGTCTTGAGTACTTCAAGGGTAATATTCCCGCACGCAATCTTTTGGGACTCGTCTACTATGAGATAGGTGAGACGGTCGCTGCGTTGAGTGAATGGGTGCTCAGCAAATACTTTTCACCGGATGACAATATCGCCGATTACTACATCGATACAGTCAGGAAAAACCAGAGTACGCTTGACCTGACAAATCAGACTATCAAAAAGTACAATGCAGCACTCGCATCGGCGCAGGCCAGAAATGAAGACCTTGCGATTATACAGCTCAAAAAGGTAGTCAGTTCAAATCCGCATTTTTTGCGTGCTGCACACCTTTTGGCGCTCCTCTACATGAAAAATGGCGAGTACGGAAGAGCATACAAATGTCTCCAAAGGGTCAAAAAGATCGATGTCAACAACACTACCACGCTCAAGTATCTGGGCGAGCTCGGCGGTGTGATGGAAGCCGGGGATTTTGTCGATGTGACTACAAAACCAAAGTCAAAAAAAGACCCGCTCGAAAATGTCACTCCGGTCGGCACATATCGTGAGGAAAAACGTTCGCTTATGCCGTTTATCTACATAGTTATCGGACTTGCGATAGGTATACTCGTGTGCTTTGTGCTGATCAGGCCGACCTTGCAAAAAGGCTCTCAGACAACGGGAAGTGATATTGCGGAGGTGAGCGATCAGCTCTCTGTCAAGGATACTCAGATAGCGACGCTTGAGGCAAACAAAGAGGACTTAGAGACTGAGATCAAAAAGCTCAAAGATACGATATCGGGCGCTGATACAAAGGCACAGCAGACTGCCGAAAACTACAAAAAAATGGTAAAAGCGGCGCAGCTATATGCATCGGGAGACAGATTGGGTGCGGCAGCGGAGCTTACCGGACTCAAGAAAAAGGATTTAGAGGACGAAGCAGCAAAAACTCTGTATGATATGATATCGGAGATCCCTGACAAAGAAATCAATTCTTTGGTTCAAAAAGCCAGAGAGACTATAAATACAAGCCAGGAAGAGGCTTTGAAACAGCTCAAAGCCATCAACAAGGCATCACCCGGACGTCAGGACGTATTGTATCTGATGGCAAGGTGCTATCACTATATGGGAAAAGTGAGCAAAGCAAAGAAGTACTATGAAAAAGCTATTGCCGTAAAAGCAGGAACTGAGGAAGCGGTACAGGCTGACAAATACCTGACCGAGCTTTCGGGAAACAAGAAAAAGTCGACAAACTCCGATGACAATGGCAACGGAAACGGCAATAACGATGACAATAATGCCGACGACACAAATGACAATACAGGTGAAAACTGATGATCATCAGAGCTTTTGAATATTTTTTTGATTTCAAGTGCATAGCTGACAAATGCGAGGACACCTGCTGTGCAGGCTGGGAAATAGACATAGATGACAAAAGCTATGAGTCGTATATGCAGGTGCCCGGAGAGTTTGGCGAGAGACTGAAAAATAGCATAAAAACATACGATGTATCCGAGGAAGACGGATACGAAGAAATATACGAGCAGCACGGATTTATCCTTGATGATGATCTGCGCTGCCCTTTTTTGGATAAATGCGGACTTTGTGAGCTGTATTCGACATTGGGCGAAGGGGCATTGTGTGAGGTTTGCACCAATACGCCGCGCAATTTCCTTGAGTATGGAAAAACACGGGAAATATCGATCAGTGCAAGCTGTCCGGAGAGCGCAAGGCTTCTGTATGCGAGTCCCGAAAAACTTGTGATATGTGAAAAGACAACTGATGAGGAGTTCCCGTTTGAAGAGGATGAGGAAGAACTGGCTTTTGCCGGGTATCTGAAAGAGGCAAGAGATGCTGCTATAGACATATTGCAAAGCAGAGAATACGATATAAAAAATAGGATTGAAGTATTTTTACTCTTTGCAGAAAAAGTTCAGGACAGGATAAATCGCATGGATCTCGACCCGATCGTGGACGACGATACGGATCGTCTGAATGAGCTCAAGGAAACAGCAAAAAAAGGCTGCAAAGACATAGAACCGGAAGAAGATAATGACATATATCGTAATTTCCTTATGCGATTGAGCATATATTCCGGCCTTGCGAGCATAGGAGATGCGTGGAAGGAAACAGTCGAAGCTATGTATGAGCTTTTTGCGGATGAGGAGGGAGCAGGCCCCGAGGAGCAAAAAAATGCCTACATCAATGCGGTTTCCGGTGTCCGACAGGTCATGAAGTCCGAAAAAAGAGAGTATGAGTATGAGCATCTGGCTGTATACTACGCATTTTTGCTGCTGGCGAGATGTGTGGATGACAGAGATTTCCTCAGTCGCGCAAAGCTCGTGAAAATGAGCTGTGAGTTCGGCAGGGATATGGATGCGCTTATTTTTGCCCGAACAGGGCATTTTTCAAAGGCTGACAGAGAGAAAAATGCGAGGATATACGCGAGGGAGGTAGAGCACTCTGAAGAAAATCTCTACGATTTACATGAAGAAATACTATTTTCTTGACATTTTTGTAAAAAAATTGTAAAATATTAATAACTGTGGTCTTCATGACACAGATAATTAAATATAAAGGAGGTACACTGACAGTGTTGCTCAACGTTATCGCGGCTGTCGTCTTCGTGATTCTCCTTGTTATCACTTTTCTGGTTGCCAGAAAAGGAGGTATGAACTATCAGGCAAAGCTCAATGATGCCAAAATAGGAAATGCCGAAGAGAAAGCAAGAGAGATTATCGACGAGGCACTGAAGACGGCCGAGAACAAAAAACGCGAAGCTCTGCTCGAAGCCAAAGAGGAGAACCTCAAGGCCAAAAATGATCTCGACAAAGAGATCAAGGAGAGACGTACAGAGATTCAGGATTATGAAAAACGCGTTCTTGGCAAAGAGGAAACACTGGACAGGAAAACGGAACAACTTGAGAAAAGAGATCGTTCTCTTTCACAGCGCGAGAAAAACTTTGAGAAGGAAAAGGAGCGTGTAGAAGAGCTCCGTCAGAGTCATATGCGTGAGTTGGAGAAGATTTCCGGACTTACCTCTGAACAGGCAAAAGAATACTTATTGAAGCAGGTTGAAGAAGATGTAAAACACGAAACTGCCGTGATGATCAAGGAGATGGAGCGTCAGGCGAAAGAGGAGGCAGACAAGAAAGCAAAAGAGTACATCGTATCCGCTATCCAAAGATGTGCAGCGGATCATGTATCTGAGACAACGATTTCTGTTGTACCGCTTCCGGGTGATGATATGAAGGGACGTATCATCGGACGCGAGGGTCGAAACATCAGAACCCTTGAGAATCTTACCGGTATCGATCTGATCATAGACGATACACCTGAGGCAGTTATCCTTTCGGGATTTGATCCCGTCAAAAGAGAGGTTGCAAGGATCGCCCTCGAAAAACTCATACTCGACGGCCGTATACATCCGGCTCGTATCGAGGAAATGGTCGACAAAGCGAAAAAAGAGGTTGAGACCATTATTCGTGAGGAGGGTGAGGCAGCCACATTGGAGGTCGGAGTTCACGGAATCCATCCGGAACTTGTCAGACTTCTCGGAAGGATGAAATACCGTACCAGTTTCGGTCAAAATGCTCTCAAGCACTCGATAGAGGTTGCACATCTGTGCGGGCTTCTTGCGTCGGAGGTTGGCGCGGATGTACGTACGGCGAAAAGAGCAGGACTTTTGCACGACATCGGAAAGTCTGTCGACCAGGAGATGGAAGGTACGCATGTTCAAATAGGCGCGGACCTGTGTCGCAAGTACAAAGAGACACCGCTTATCGTAAATGCTGTTGAAGCACATCATGGAGATGTTGAAGCGGAGAGCATGATCGCGGTTTTGGTACAGGCGGCAGATGCTATCTCGGCTGCAAGACCGGGAGCGCGCAGAGAAACGATGGAGACATATACCAATCGTTTGAAGCAGCTTGAGGAAGTTGCAAACAGCTTTAAAGGAGTTGAAAAATCTTTTGCCATTCAGGCAGGTAGGGAAGTTCGAGTTATCGTTGAGCCTGACCAGATTTCAGATGATGAAATGGTCATCCTGGGTCGTGATATGGCCAAGAGGATCGAGGATGAATTGCAGTATCCCGGAACCATCAAGGTCAATATCATACGAGAATCCAGAGTTATAGACTATGCTAAATGAAAACGCGAATTTGAAACGGCGGAAGCTGTTTCACTAGATCTAACGCTTGAATTTGTTTTGAATTCAATAAGTAACGGGTCCGATCATTCGGGCCCGTTTTTGTTTGTTATGCTCTCAGGTCGAAGCTGTATCTTTGCATGCTTCCGATAGAGGTTTCGCCTGCGTTTATGAAGTCTTTGACTATATCCATATCCTTTTCTTTTGGATTCAGCGATGCGTTAAACGCAAATCCCTGCTCGTTTATCCTGTCCTTCAGAAGCTCGATGTTTCTTGAGAACAATGCCTCGGTCTCTTTGTTGTCAACATAGAAAGCGGCGGTTACTGCCGTGTTTTCCCGGGTGATGTGTATGTCGAGCGTTCCGAGGTGGTCCATTTCCAGATGAAGTACGGCCTTGAGCTTGTTTGGATTCTTTCTGAGCGATTCCTTTCGGGTCATTACATACAGATCACCGTGTGCGTTTTGGTTGCTGAGCTTGATCGGAAGCTGCAGGTACTGGAAGGTATCATTCAAAGTCTTCATAAAATCAAGGTTCTGGTTCATGTCCCGTGCTGCTCCCGAGAGGTCCTTGAAAAGGTTTTTTCCCAGTATGTCCTCGGAAAAATGTTCCAATGCCTGGAACTGTTCGGTCATTTTTTCATAAACACGGTTCATGGCGTTGTCACCTTTTAATTCCTCAGGCGACAGTGTCCAGTTGGACATAAATTGCGATTTTACGAGATTTTGAAATAATTTGTTTGATAGAAGCTTGCCGGCTGATTCATCTGACAATTTGCCCAAGGTGTCTTTCAATTCAGTCAGGAGTTCGCGATTTAGCGCAGAACCGTCAGAAACGGCGGCTTTCATCTCCTCTGACAGGGGAAGATCTTTTATCAGTGCGGCGAATTCCTTTCTCTCATCGGGAGAGAGAGTATATCCGACCTGCTCGTGTATGAAAGGAGTCCTGAAATCAGTCACAAGGCCGGAGTTTGTCATGGCATTTTTGATAGCACCTGCCGCAGAATCGGTAAATCCCGCGAGCATATCACGCATCCGTCCAAATGCCCCTGTGGATGTGGGATCTTTTTCAACCTCGGCCTCAGCCTCGCTTGTTATGGTGGCTTCTTCTTCGGCTGTCAGGATGTTGTTTACATCCTCTGATATCTTATCTGAGCCTGTGGAACTTGATACAATGGAAGGGTCTGCCTCTTTGAGAGCTTTTACCGCTTCCTCGAGAGTGATCTCATTTCCATCGCTGTCAAATATGGTGGCGCCCTCGGTCAGCTCCAAAAGCTGCTCTGTTGAGATGGCGTTTTTGTCTGCATCGAAAAAAGTCGGGATCTCAGGCTCTGCCGGTAGTGTTCTGTCGGCGAGCAACGCGGTTTCCTCGAGCGTGGGTGCGCTGTTCAGCGCGAGACTCAAAAGGCTGTCGCCAACGGTAGCTGCAAGGCGCGGAACCTTTTCGCCGATGGAGGTAAGCATCTCGTTAACCGAATCAGTCAGTGAATCCATCTTGTACAGGAGCTGGTGAGATTGCTCTTTGTACTGTTGAAATTGTGTTACGGAAGCTTTTGTCATTTCCATACCGAGCTTATCCATTGTTATCACGGCATCAACGCTGTTTTCGGGAAAGCGTGAAGTCAGCCGTATTGCATTCATGATCGACTCTTTTGCGATGGATCTTCCGTTTTCGAGAAGTGACTGAACGATATTTATATTTCTGTCTGTTTTCGGGAGTGCTGCCTCCTCGAGTGCCTGATCGACCGTGTCATCCATCCCGAGAAGATATGTATCTCCCTTTGCTTCCATATATATGGTATTGTCTGAAAGTGAAGTGATGGTAAATGCGGCTTTCTGCCCTATCGAATACCTGCCGGCGTCCTCGAGCTCACCCGTGAAGCTTGCTCCTTCGCCCAGATCCAATGTGATCTTGTTTCCATGAACATCGGTAACCACGCCTTTTAGAGTCTGTCCCTCACGCAAAGACATAGTGGTGTTGCCCGTACGAAATGTTCTCGCGCGGGATGTCTGAGGTACGGCGCCGCTTCCGGAACCGTTATTCTGTACCTGACTGCTCATAATGGACATAGGCTGTGGTCAACCTTTCTATAAATAAGAATAAAAATGTGACGAACGACTATCGGAGCATTTTTCCGGAGTCGAACCGGTCACTGTGTCATAAACTATATCGGTTGAATCATCGTGATCATTCACTATTTTAGCACAACAATTCTCAGTCTGCAAGAGTCGATGCGGCTTATTTTTGCTGTGATGGGGGTTGGAACGAGGACGAAAATTTTGTAAAAATGAAAAAATGCCTTGACAATAATCGACAGAGGTGGTATCTTATGATTAGCACTCGACAAGAGCGAGTGCTAACGAGAAACGAACGGGAGGTTGCCTAGTGTGAAAAATCACACTGATATGCTGATTTTTCACACGGCTATTTGTGCCGGAGCGTCACAAATAGCCACTGATGGCAGACTGAGAACAAGGAACTGTAAACAGTTCCTATGATGTTCTCGTCGCCACTCCGTCGCTACGCTCCGGAATGGAGATTAGTATGGATATGGAGCTTAACACTCGCAAGAAAAAGATACTTGAGATGATCATCCGTACCTACATGGAAACCGGAGAGCCGGTTGGCTCGAGAACCGTATCAAAAATGACAGATATGAATCTGAGCTCCGCCACGATCAGAAATGAGATGTCGGACCTCGAGGAAATGGGGTATATAATCCAGCCTCACACCTCTGCGGGCAGAATTCCATCCGACAAAGCCTACAGGATGTATGTTGATTCGATCCTGAATGACAAGGACAAGGAAGTATCTGATATGCAGGAGCTTCTGATCGACAAAGCTGACAAGATCGATCTTTTGCTCAAGCAGGTTGCAAAGCTTTTGGCGCAGAACACGAATTACACTTCGATGGTGACCAAACCCCGTGCGCTCAGCAGAAAGATCAAGTTCATCCAACTGACAAAAATGAGCGAAGGACAATTGCTGCTTTTGATCGTGACACAGGCAAACAATGTCACGAACAAGTTTATCACGACAGATGACGGGCTTTCGGATGAGGATCTGGCACAGCTGAACTTCCTGTTGAACACCGCGCTCGGCGGGATGGATGTTTCGGAGATATCCATAGCACTGGCGAGCAAGATCAAAGACCAGGCAGGAGAGTATGACGCACTTGTTTCGGATGTGCTTGATGCTATAGCAAAAGAGTTTCAGGATGACGAGTCTGAGGTGTATACTTCGGGAGCAACCAACATCCTCAAGTATCCGGAGCTTATGGACAAGGAAAAAATGGAAGGCCTGCTCTCGACGTTTGAGGAAAAACAAATGCTTGATGTCTGGGCAAACGACGATGATGCCGTGCAGGATACCGAGCATTCCATAAAAGTTTACATAGGCGATGAGTCGCCGATCGAGAGTATGAGAGATTGCTCGGTCGTGACTGCAACCTACAAAATAGAAGAGGGCGTATACGGAAAGATCGGTATCGTAGGCCCCAAAAGAATGGATTACGAAAAGGTAGTCGGAACCCTTGAAAACTGTATGCATCAGCTGGATGACATTTTTAAAAACGGAAACAAGGCGGCGCTACCTGACAATAACAATGAAAAAGAATAGGAGAAGCTAAGTGATAGAAATCAAGGAGGAGGCAGACGAGATGGCAGAAAAAGAAAAGACAGAAGAAAAAATGCCCAAAAACGAAACGCCGGATCAGGACAAAGAAAAAGAGCCTGATATAAAAGAAAACGAAGAGCAGAGCGAAAAATCTGCCGAAAAAGAAGCGGACACATCGCAGAAAAAATCCAAGAAAAAACCTCTTCAAAAGAAAAAACCTGACCCGAGAGACGAAAAGATAAAAGAGCTTGAGGACAAGGTGCTCAGAAATCTGGCGGAGTTTGAGAATTTCAGAAACAGGTCTGAAAAAGAAAAAGCGGCAAGCTTTGATATGGGAGCAAAATCAGTTATCGAAAAGATATTGCCGGTTGTGGACAGCTTCGAAAGAGGACTTGAGGGACTTTCTGATGAGGAAAAAGAAAGCCCGTTTGCAAAAGGTATCGAGGCGGTTTACAAGCAGATGATGAGTTCGCTCTCTGAAGTGGGAGTTACTCCGATAGAAGCCGTGGGTCAGACATTTGATCCAAACCTTCACTCGGCTATGATGCACGAGGAGGATGATTCAGGAGAAGAAAGCAAGGTAGTTCAGGAATTCCAAAAAGGCTATATGTACAAAGAAACAGTAGTCAGATACAGCATGGTAAAGGTGCTTAATTAAGAAAGGAGAGATCGACATGGGAAAGATCATAGGAATTGACTTGGGAACAACAAACAGCTGTGTAGCAGTTATGGAGGGTGGTAAACCGGTAGTTATCGCAAATGCCGAGGGTGCCCGTACAACTCCGTCTATCGTCGCATTTACAAAAGACGGTGAGAGACTTGTAGGTGAGCCTGCAAAACGTCAGGCCGTAACCAACGCCGAGAAAACCATTTCTTCTATCAAAAGGGAGATGGGTACTGATTTCAAGGCGACTATCGATGACAAAAAGTATTCTCCGCAGGAGATTTCAGCTATGATCCTTCAGAAATTGAAGGGTGACGCTGAGAACTATCTCGGAGGAGAGAAGGTTACAGAGGCTGTTATCACTGTTCCTGCATACTTCAACGACGCACAGCGTCAGGCTACAAAGGATGCCGGAAAGATCGCCGGACTTGATGTAAAACGAATCATCAACGAGCCTACAGCGGCAGCGCTTGCATACGGACTTGACAATGAAGGCGAGCAAAAGATCATGGTATACGACCTTGGTGGTGGTACATTTGATGTATCAATCATTGAGATCGGTGACGGAGTTATCGAAGTTCTCGCAACATCAGGAGATAACCGCCTCGGTGGTGATGACTTCGACAACAAGATCTGTGACTATATGGTAAGTGAATTCAAAAAACAGGAGGGCGTAGACCTTTCTACAGACAAGATGGCTATGCAGCGTCTGAAGGAAGCTGCCGAAAAAGCGAAAAAAGAGCTTTCGGCTTCAACTACGACAAATATCAACCTTCCGTTCATCACAGCTACTGCAGACGGACCGAAGCACTTCGATATGAACCTGACTCGTGCGAAATTCGATGAGCTCACAGCTGACCTTGTCGAGCGTACGGCTACTCCGGTTCAGAACGCACTCAAGGATGCAGGTATCACAGCATCAGAGCTTGGAAAGGTTCTTCTTGTCGGTGGATCGACTCGTATCCCGGCTGTTCAGGACAAGGTTAAACAGCTTACAGGACACGATCCGAACAAATCACTTAACCCGGATGAGTGCGTAGCTTTGGGAGCTTCCATCCAGGGTGGTAAGCTTGCGGGAGACTCAGGCGCAGGAGACATCCTCCTTCTCGATGTCACACCTCTTTCTCTTTCAATTGAGACAATGGGAGGTATCGCTACAAGGCTTATCGAGAGAAATACAACTATTCCTGCTAAGCATTCGCAGATATTCTCGACTGCAGCTGACAATCAGACGGCGGTTGATATCAATGTAGTACAGGGTGAGAGACAGTTCGCGAAAGACAACAAATCACTCGGACAGTTCAGACTTGACGGTATCCCACCGGCTATGAGAGGAACTCCGCAGATCGAGGTTACATTTGATATAGATGCAAACGGTATCGTAAATGTATCCGCAAAGGACTTGGGAACAGGAAAAGAGCAGCACATCACTATCACAGCTGGTTCAAATATGAGCGACGACGAGATCGACAAGGCTGTAAAAGAGGCTGCTGAGTTTGAGGCACAGGACAAAAAACGTAAAGAAGCTATCGATACCCGCAACGAAGCGGACAGTATGGTATTCCAGACGGAAAAAGCTCTCAACGAAGTAGGTGACAAGGTTGACGCCTCAGAAAAAGAAAAAGTTCAGGCAGAGATCGACAAGGTGAAAGCGATCCTTGAGAGAACATCAGAGGACAATATGTCAGACTCTGATATAGATGAACTCAAGGCTGCAAAAGAAGCTCTGATGAACAGCTCACAGGCAGTATTCTCAAAAATGTACGAGCAGATGCAGGGACAGCCGGGTGCAGGACCGGATATGTCAGGCATGGGCGGCGCACAGGCAGGACCGGCGCCGGAGCAGTCCTCAGGGGACTCAAACGATGACGATGTCGTAGATGCAGACTTCAGAGAGGTCTGATCGGGATACACGATAATGTTTATGTTTCATCTGAATCTGCAATAAACACACCGGCCACCGGATGGATTCATCCGAGTGGCTGTCTGTGTTATTTTCACAAGGAGACGTAAGAATGGCTGATAAAAGAGATTATTATGATGTGCTCGGTGTTGACAAAAGCGCCGATGATGCCGCGCTGAAAAAAGCGTACAGAGCGCTTGCAAAAAAATACCATCCCGACGCAAATCCCGGAGACAAGGAGGCGGAAGCGAAGTTCAAAGAGGCCTCTGAGGCGTATGCTGTATTGAGTGATCCGGAAAAAAGAAGACAGTATGATCAGTTCGGTCACGCTGCATTTGATGGTGCAGGCGGTGGAGGCGGCGGCTTCAGCATGAACATGGACGACATTTTCGGAAGCTTCGGAGATATATTTGGAGATCTTTTCGGAGGCGGGTTCGGAAGGAGAAGGAGCGCAGATCCAAACGCTCCATCAAGAGGAGCAAACCTTCGCACACAGGTCAGGATCACATTTGAGGAAGCCTGCTTTGGTACTGAAAAAGAAGTGGAGATACCATCCAAAACAGAGTGTAAAAAATGCGGAGGAAACGGCTGCAAGCCCGGAACACAGCCTATCACCTGCGGACAGTGCGGCGGATCGGGACAGGTTGTTCACACGCAGCAGTCATTATTCGGAATGGTTCAAAATGTTTCGGTTTGTCACGCCTGCTCAGGTACGGGCAAGATCATCCGTGATAAGTGTCCTACCTGTAAAGGCAGCGGCTATGTCACCAAAAGAGAGAAGCTTTCGGTCACCATACCTGCAGGCATCGATCACGGCCAGAGTGTCAGACTCAGGGGCAAAGGTGAACCCGGCAAAAACGGTGGAGCCAGAGGCGACCTTCTTGTCGAAGTGTTCGTAGAAAGACATCCGGAATTCGAGAGACACGACATAGATATATATTCCGTTTATCACATCAGCTATCCGCGTGCAGCTCTTGGCGGAGAGGTTATCATTCCTACGATAGACGGAGAGGTAGCATATACGGTTAAGGCCGGTACGCAGTCCGGGACAAGGATCAGACTTCGCGGAAAAGGAGTGCCTACGCTTCGCAACAAAAATGTCCGCGGAAATCACTATGTCGATGTCGTGGTTGATGTACCGACAAGTCTCAACAAAGAGCAAAAAGAGATGCTTGAGGCGTTTGAGGCGACACTTACCAAGAAAAACACAAAAAAGATCAAATGATGTGAGGAGGAGACGGTATGGCCTGGTATGAAGAAGCGAGGTTTTATCATATATATCCGTTGGGACTTCTGGACGCGCCGAAAAAAAATGACTACTCGGAGCCGGTCCACAGACTGAAAAACCTCTATCCATGGATAGAGCATCTGAAAAAATTGAGCGTCAATGCCTTGTATATCGGACCTCTTTTTGAATCGGGGTCTCATGGTTATGATACTACAGACTACAAAAAGCTTGATTCAAGGCTCGGAACCAATGAGGATCTGACCGAATTCGTCAAAAAATGTCACGAAGAAGGGATCAAAGTTATCCTTGACGGCGTGTTTAACCATACCGGAAGAGACTTTTTCGCATTCAAAGACATACAACAAAACAGAGAAAACTCTCCTTACAAAAACTGGTACGCAGGGGTGAATTTCTCCGGAAATAATGAGTACAATGACGGTTTTTCGTATGAGAATTGGGGAGGCTACAACCTTCTCGTGAAGCTCAATCAATACGATCAGGGAGTAAAAGACTATATAGAGGAGGTTATCCGTTTTTGGGTCAGCGAGTTTGATATAGACGGACTCAGGCTCGATGCGGCCGATGTTTTGAACTTCGACTATATGAAGCACCTTCGCTATGTGGCAAATACCGTAAAAGAGGATTTCTATCTGATGGGAGAGGTGATCCATGGGGAGTACAACCGCTGGGTAAACCCGGATATGCTTCATTCGGTCACAAACTACCCTCTTCACAAAGCTTTGTACTCGGGATTTAACGATCACAATTTCTTTGAGATAGCCCATACTTCAAAGAGAATCTGCGATATGGGATTAAACCGTCCCGAAGGCGGACACCTCTACAATTTTGTTGACAACCACGATGTGGAGAGGCTTATCAATAAGCTCAATGAAAAAGCTCATTTCACACCTGCCAATATCCTGCTTTACACAATGCCCGGCATCCCCTCTATATACTACGGTTCCGAGTTTGGTATTGAAGGGAAAAAAGAACAGGGCTCCGATGATTCATTGAGACCTGCCATAAACCTTGACGATTATGCGGATGCATATGAAAACAATCCATATACAAAGCTGATGGTTACGCTTGGCAAAGTCAGGGCACAAGAAAAAGCACTCACCTACGGAAGCTATAGAGAACTTACGCTGACAACCACCAATTATGCTTTTGAACGCACGATGGAGGGAAGTCATGTGATAGTTACCGTAAATAATGACGGATCAGAAGCTTCATTTAATGTGGAAGCTCCGGATGGAAACTATGTGGGTGCACTCACACAAAAAAAAGTCAGTTCGCAAGGAGGAAGATTATCTGTCTCAATAGGCGGAAATGACGGAGAAATCTGGGTAAAATGCCCTGATAATGCATGATAGAAGCGCATGCATGTGTTGCATGTGACGAAATATCGTTTTTTAATCCCGGTCTGTCGGAGCATTTTTTAAAAAAAATTAAATAAAAAAAATCAAAAAAAAGTTGATTTTCATATCTTGTTGTTGTATAATCTTTAGTGGCACTATATGTTGTGTTCGATTGACGCTCGTTGGCTTTCCGGGAGGACAGGATATGGATGCGTTGCAGCTTTTCAAAAAAGCGTTGCTTACGTATGATAGTAAGGCTAGAACAAACGATATGTTCTACTATTCTCTACCTTACGAGAGGAATTACGACCTTTGTAATTCCATTCCTTTGGACCCCATCAGCGGAAACGTTATCAAGTTT
Organism: uncultured Lachnospiraceae bacterium; assembly: GCA_947166015.1. Lineage (GTDB taxonomy): Bacteria > Bacillota > Clostridia > Lachnospirales > Lachnospiraceae > Eubacterium_F. The sequence goes on along the minus strand of CAMVCQ010000007.1, from coordinate 14,097 downwards.
TATCAGTACAGACTTGCAGACCCTGTCATAATTTTTACGGATACGGTGGATACTGATTATAAGCAGGCGGATTCAAGCGAAAATGAGCAGCCCGATACCGATATGGAGCAGACCGGAGCAGAGAGCTTTGATGAAGAACCGGCTGAGATGACCGAGGAAGAGATGGCTGCGCTTCTGACGGAAGACATTGAAAACGAGGGATTCGGTGACTACGCGGATCAGGAAGGCTCCGGGCAGGGTTTAGCTGATGATATGACCGGAGGTGCCGAGCAGACGGATGATGCCGGTATGAACGACGAATCCGGATTGTACGATGATAGTGACGGAATAGCTGAGGATTGGGAAGCACAGGCTTTTGATGAATAAAAAATGAAAAGAATCTTACTTATAGCCGCGGTGTTGTTCGCGGCATTTTTTACGATATGGTTTATGATCGACAGGTGGAACCGCTCGGAAAGAGAGGAGATAACCTCGACCGAAGAAAAGGAAGTTTTGGGACTGTCTTCTTCGGGAGGCGCGGTATCTACCGGAAGCGCTGTCGAAACTACGGCGCAACCTGAAGCGGCCACGGGGTCAGCGATCGTGACGGCAGAGCTTGGGCAGCGAAGTGAAAAATACGCCAAAAACATCATAAGCGGGATGGTTGACAAGGTTTTGGAGGAGTCATACGATCCTCTTAAATCAAACACTACAGCAGATGACTTGAAAAGGTCCTACGAGAGCGTGACCGAAAAGCTCGGAAACTATGTCGGGATCGAAGGCATCGACGAATACGAGGAGAACGGTTACAAAAACATCACCGTGACTCTGCGCTTTGAAGGTGATGAGGGAGCCACGATCAGATTTGTCTATGATGGTAAAGATCACCTTGTCGGACTCTGGTTTGACAACGTTTTTCTTGCGAGCGCACCCGACAAAGGGACAAAGTACACGCAGGAGGACATAAAAATAGGCCATACGCCGTATGTTCTCGACGGCGTGCTGACGCTTCCCGTAAGCGCCGAGTCGAAAACAAAACCGCCTGTTGTGATCCTGATATCGCAGGAGGATGAAGACGATATGGATGGGACGATAGGGGCGTCCAAAAATAAACCGCTACGGGATATCGCGATCGGTCTTGCGACCAGAGGTATAGCTTCAGTCAGGTACAACAAAAGACTCAACCAATACCCGGCAGCCCAGACCTCCGGAGCTGATGTCAGGGAACGCCTGATAAAAGATGCACAGGCTGCTATAGACAGCGTGGGATATATGAGCAAGGTTGATACGGATGCCGTGTTTGTGCTGGCGTTTGGAAGCTCCTGCGACTATATGCAGTCAGTGATAGAAAAACGCGTACGCCGTGTGCATGGAGCGATAATGATAGGCTCGAAGCCGGTACACAAAACAGAGATCGATTATGAGAACGAAGAAACAAAGGTTGATTCGGATGCAAAATATTTCATAAAGACAAATTCCACTTTTCCTCTTTTGTTTTTACAGGGAGAGAAAGATTTTGAAACGCCGGTCAAGTATTTTGACAGATGGCAGGCTGTGCTTCGCGGCAGAGCTCATACGGCATATCACCTCTACAAACAGCTTGGGCATTATATGTTTGTCTCGCCCGGAAAAATGGACGCGAGCGACTATGATGTAAAAGAGGGCGTAAACTCGGGAGTTGTCGGAGATATAGCAAATTGGTGTACGGATATTGCAAAAAACAAATAATGACCAAGTTTTGTCATTTTTTTCAAATATAATGTCTTGATACAGTAAAAAGAAAGGATGATGGCACATATGAAAAAATTGATCAAGGCGACTGTGATTGCCATTTTTATGGCTATGGCTGTTATCATGGTGGGAAGCGGAAAGGCTGAGGCAGCATCCACCTACAAGATTAAAGTCAATAAACAGTGCTGCGTGGTAACTGTTTATAAATACAATGGGAAAAAATACAAAGCGATCAAAGCTTTTGTATGTTCACCGGGATACGCGACACCCACAGGGAAGTTCAAGCTTGGTGAAAAAATGATCTGGCACACACTGGACGGTCCGTCCTACGGACAGTATTGTTGCAGGATTACGGGAAGTATTCTGTTCCACTCTGTTTGGTATTATGAGCAGAAAAAAAATACCCAGTCCTACGCCCAGTACAATAAGCTCGGGACAAAAGCATCCCATGGCTGCGTCAGACTTACCGTCGGAGATGCAAAATGGATCCACGACAAGATGCCTTCGGGAACTCCGATCGTGATCTACAACTCAGCTAAACCGGGACCCCTCGGTAAGCCTGCAGCGATCAAGGTCAAAGGATACAAAGGCTGGGATCCTACAGATCCGGACAGCAAAAACCCATACAAAAAGAAAAAGCCGAAAATCAAAGGCGTAAAGAGCAAAACAATAGAGTACGGAAGCTCCTTCAGTGTAAAAAAAGGAGTTACCGCAACCAATACAACCGGTTTTGATGCGACGAAAAAGATCAAAACCAAGATATATTTCAGAGAGAGCTCGTTGGTTGATTATGAGAAGGTCAAAAAAGTTGACACTTCAGTGCCCGGAAAATATAAAGTTGTATATTCCGTAAAAGACGAGATCGGACACAAGGCAAAGAAAACCGCATACTATACGATCAAGCCCGGGAAATACGTCAAAAAGATCACTTTGAACGAGACAGAAAAGACGCTCTACGTAGGAGGAGCAAAAAAGCTTTCCAAGTTCACGCTTAAAGCAAGCTCAATCGTGCCGAGCGATGCCTCTATCAAAAAGCTGGCATTCTCAAGCGCGGCAACAAAAATCTGTACTGTATCCGAAAAAGGAGTTGTACAGGCTCTCAAACCGGGTTCGGTATATATAACGGTTCGAGCTACAGACGGGTCGGATGTATCCGCAAGGTGTCTCATCCATGTCGAGCAGCTTGTCAAAACCGTAACGGTCACAGCACCGGCCGATACCATAGAAGTCGGCAAAAAAATGCAGCTCAAGGTCAAGATCAAGCCTTCGACTGCGACAAACAAAGAAGTTAGCTACAAATCCTCGGACAAGACCATAGCTACCGTGTCTAAGTCCGGAAGCGTCAAAGGAATAGCTCCGGGAGAGGTGACTATCACTGTTAAGTCCAAGGACAAAAATAAAACGATCGGTACTATAGTGATAACGGTCGTTGAAGCCGTAACAGAACCTGAGCAGACCGATCCCAAAACGGACGAGACCACAGACTCAGGTACATCCGAGTCAGGAACCGACCAGGGAGAAACCCCTTCAGGCGACCAAACTGTGAGTCCTGCGAGTGTAGCGGACGCTGATTCGAGAGTTTACGGGGTATTTTAAATAAAGAAGAAAGACAGGGAAGAGTTTTATGAACAAGTCGTACAATCCAAAGGAAATTGAGAAAAAATGGCAAAAAGTCTGGGATGACAACAAGTCATTTGCAGCAACTAATGATTATGACAAACCGAAGTATTATGCACTTGTTGAGTTTCCGTATCCATCGGGACAGGGACTTCATGTAGGTCACCCGAGACCGTATACGGCACTTGATATAGTTGCCAGAAAAAGAAGGATGCAGGGATACAATGTACTCTATCCTATGGGATGGGATGCGTTTGGTCTCCCGACGGAGAACTATGCTATCAAAAACAAGATCCATCCGCGCAAGGTCACAGAGAACAATGTGGCAAGGTTCAAAACCCAGCTAAAATCACTTGGATATTCCTTTGATTGGGACAGAGAGGTAAATACCACAGATCCGTCGTATTATCATTGGACGCAGTGGATATTTTTACAGCTTTTCAAAAAAGGACTGGCATATAAATCAGAGATGCCTATCAACTGGTGTACATCCTGCAAATGCGGTCTGGCTAATGAAGAGGTTGTAAACGGCGTTTGCGAGCGCTGCGGTAGTCCTGTAGTGCGTAAGGTCAAAAGTCAGTGGATGCTCAAGATAACAGAGTACGCGGACAAGCTGATAGACGATCTGGATGATCTTGACTTCATCGAAAGGGTCAAGGTTTCACAGAAAAACTGGATAGGGCGTTCGTTTGGAGCTGAGGTTGATTTTTCCATAAAAGGAAAAGATGAGAAGCTCACTGTGTTTACTACCAGACCGGATACGCTTTTCGGAGCGACATATATGGTTGTATCTCCGGAGCATCCATACCTTGACAAATACAAGGATGAGATCAAAAACTGGGATGCCATTACGGAATACCGCGAGCAGGCTGCGAGAAAGTCTGACTTCGAGAGAACAGAGCTTGCCAAGGACAAAACCGGTGTACAGATTGACGGACTGGTTGCCGTAAATCCTGTAAATGACAAAGAAATCCCTATCTGGGTTTCCGATTATGTACTTATGGGCTATGGAACAGGTGCTATCATGGCTGTTCCTGCGCATGATACCAGAGACTGGGAGTTCGCAAAAAAATTCGATCTTCCGATAATCGAGGTTATAGCCGGCGGAGATGTTCAGAACGAAGCATTTACAGATGTTGAGACAGGAACTCTCGTAAACTCGGGATTCCTTGATGGAAAATCAGTTGCAGAGGCAAAAGAAGCTATCACTGCATGGCTTGAGGAAAAAGGCCTCGGCAAGCACAAGAAAAATTTCAAGCTCAGAGACTGGGTATTCTCAAGACAGAGATATTGGGGAGAGCCTATACCGATTGTTCATTGTGATAAATGCGGATATGTCGCTATTCCGGAGGATCAGCTTCCGCTCACGCTTCCGGAGGTTGAAAACTATGTACCAACCGATAATGGTGAGTCTCCGCTTGCAAATTGTACCGACTGGATCAATACAACCTGTCCTTGCTGCGGAGGTCCTGCAGTGAGGGAAACGGATACTATGCCTCAGTGGGCGGGTTCATCCTGGTATTTCCTGAGATATATCGATCCGGATAATGACGAAGCTATAGCTTCAGAGGAAGCGCTTAAGTATTGGCTTCCTGTTGACTGGTACAACGGAGGAATGGAGCATACCACGCTTCACCTTCTGTACTCGAGATTCTGGCACAAATTCCTCTATGATGAGGGTGTAGTGCCTACAAAAGAGCCGTATCAGAGGAGAACATCACACGGTATGATCCTCGGAGAAAACGGCGAAAAAATGAGCAAGAGCCGTGGCAATGTCGTAAACCCCGATGATATCGTCAGAGATTACGGTGCGGATACTTTGCGTACTTATGAGATGTTTATTGGAGCGTTTGATGCGGCAGCGGCATGGTCGGAGAACGGTGTCAAGGGATGCAGAAGGTTCCTTGAGAGAGTTTGGAAATGCTCAGAGATGGTAAATGATGAAACAGGATTTACCTCGGATCTTGAGACAAAGATTCATCAGACGATAAAAAAAGTAAGCTCAGACTATGAAACATTGAAATACAATACTGCTATCGCAGCGATGATGGAGCTTGTAAATGAGTTCTACAAAAAAGGCTCAGTTACAAAGACAGAATTCGGAACACTTTTGACACTGTTAAATCCTGTAGCTCCGCATATAACCGAGGAGCTTTGGGAGGAATACGGCACAGGCGGATATCTGTATGAGCAGAGCTGGCCTGAGTTTGATGAGAGCAAGACCAAAGAATCAGTTATCGAGATCGGTGTTCAGGTAAACGGCAAGGTCAGGGGAACTGTTGCGCTTCCTGTTGACATCTCAAAGGAAGAAGCTCTTGCCAAAGGAAAAGAAGCTGTTGCCGACAAACTCGAGGGCAAGCAGATCGTAAAAGAGATCTATGTGCCCGGAAGGATATTAAACATTGTTGTAAAGTGAGGAAAGCATTGATGGTATCAAAGATTTTTGTCGATGATCATATGAATGTGTTTGCAGGAATCACTGTAGAAAGGCTGGTTTGCGCATAATGTACGGATCGGTCGAGGGCAACATAATAGGAATTTTATACTTTTTGTTATTTCAGGCTATCGGGCTGATCATATCAGTCCGATATCTGAAAAAAGAAAATATTGCGTATTGCGTTCTTATGGGAAGCGTTTTGGGAAGTTTTATGATTTCCTGGCTCCCGACGCTGTGCGCATTTTTTATGGGCTTTACGATCAAAGCGCACATCACGGCGGGTGTGATAGCAGTCGTGATATGTGTTTTGACGCTTTTGGGGACCGCGCAGTACAGTGTAGAGGGTAACGCGGGATTTCTCTCGGGACGAAAGATCAAACCTGATATCAGGAGATTTATCAGTGAAAACCTTGTGCTGATCCTGATAATACCTCTTTTGGTTCTGATGATGATCATCATAGTTCATCATACTCTCTCCGGAAATGACGGAGCAATGCACGCCGGACAGTGTACCTACGGCGATATGAATATGCACCTCGGGTTTATCACCAGCATCAAGGAGCAGGGAACATTTCCGCCGGAGTACTCGATACTGCCGGGGACGCAGCTATCATACCCCTTCTTATCAGACAGCATATCATCGAGTGTATATATCTGGGGCGCGAGCTTGAGAATTGCATACATCTTCCCGATGTTTTTTGCGCTACTCCAGGTGTTTTTCGGTATGGTGTGCGTAGCGAAAGAAATCCTTCGCAAAACAAAACGCATCGGAGCAAAGATTATTCTGGCTTTTTCGCTTTTCTTTTTCAATGGCGGGCTCGGTATCTGGTATTTCATCCATCCCGCGACCGCGGACAATTTCAACAGGATATTTACGGAATTCTATCAGACGCCGACAAACCTTGTCGATTACAATGTCCAGTGGCACAATGTGATCTGTGATATGCTGATCCCGCAGAGGGCAACTCTGTTTGGTTGGGCTATGCTTTTCCCGGTCCTCTCTCTCGTGTTGAAAGGCTGGCACAAAAGAAACGAGCACAAAAATGCCCCGCCGGCAAAAGACAAAAAACGCATCGGATTGACTGCGCCGGGGACGGTATCCTCGTATTTTGTACTTGCGGGCATCATAGCGGGAGGATTACCACTTATCCATACACATTCATTTTTGGCACTCGGAGTGCTCTGTGTGGGATTCGTTGTGATGGGATTATATGACAGGATTTTGAAAAATAGATTAAATTTCTCCGCAGGAAAAAAAGCAGTGGCTGTTATCGCAGCGCTGATCATACTAAACTGCATATCTATGGCTCAGGTTTCGGATGAGCCGCTCTCGGATAAGTTTCTATTGATGATAGGCTATGGTATCATAGCGGCGGTTGGATGTATTCTTGTGATACTTTTGGTGGCAAATCACAAAAAGACAAAGGATAATAAATGGATATCGGAGGAGTTGAAAAGCTGGGGGTTAATGCTTGTTATAACCCTGATTTTCGCGCTTCCGCAGTTAATTAATTTTACATTTAAGCAAGCGCAGGGGGAGCAGTTCATAAGGGGAGCGTTTGACTGGGCAAACAATAATCCCGATGTGATGGATAACTATATTATATTTTATCTGAAAAACATCGGCATCGTATTTGTGATGAGTATCATCATGCTGATATGGGGCAAAAAAAGACAGCTTCGTATGGTCTTGCCGGCATCATTTTTGTGGCTTATATGCGAATTTATCTTGTTTCAGCCGAATCCATATGACAACAACAAGCTGCTTTTGGTGGCGTATTTGTTCTTTTGCATCGCTGTTTCTGATTTTACCGTGGAGACGCTTCCGGAAAAGCTTTCGGGACTTGTCAAAAATCGCGGATTGAAGGTTATAACGGCTATAGTCGTCGGGTGCGTGGCTACGCTGGGGACGGTGTCTGCGGCATTTACCGTAGGCAGGGAGTATGTATCAGACTATGAGCTATACAGCGCTGATTATGTCAAGCTTGCCGAATGGGTTGAGGCGAATACCGATCCGAAGGACACTATGCTTACAGCCTGCAATCACAACAACGCGGTTGCTGCGCTCACTGGAAGGAGCATAGTTTGCGGTGCCGGGACATTTTTGTACTATCACGGACTCGACTACGGCACGCAGGAAAACGATGTAAAGACGATGTATGAGGATCCGTCAGCCAGGGACACTCTGATCGAAAAATACGGTGTGAAATATATGATATTGGGAGACATAGAGCGAGGAAGCTACGCAATTCCGGATTTTGATGATATGCTCGGCAGATATCCTGTCGTATTTCAGTCTGGTGAGGTCTATGTGTTGAAGGTTTCATAGAGTGGTTATATATTAAACCACGTTCCGCAGCGTGTTTGATGATTGTATGATGGCGTCATAACGGCACTTGTCAATGCCTCGAGGATGCCATTTTTTTCTTGATTTTTTTCGCAAAACATGGTAGAATAATTACAGGTATATGCAGTTGTCATTTGAACAAATTGGTGCGTGAAACAAGGGTAGTGCATACGGTTAAATCGTGACTTGATTTACAACATTGTATGATCTGATCTGATAGTCGCTCGACTTACTTAGAGACGTCGGCGTTTTGTGAAAGGAGGTATCGCCTATGGGAATTGGACCTGTATCCGGGATAAGCGGGCTGTTTCCGATGTATTCGGCGATGCCTGTGACACCGGTGAATTCGATCGGAAGAGCATCGTCGCAGTCCGATGGAGTGGCTGCGGCTGTAGCAGGAGTCGGAAGCCTTAACGGAGCGCAAAAGCTCGGACAGATCGACACTTCCGGACACAAGATAGGTCTGGACGGCAAACCGGAAGCTACCAAGCAGGACAAGCGTGTCGGCAAAGCGGAGTGTGAAACCTGCAAAAACAGAAAATACGTCGACGGCTCCAATGAAGGCGATGTGTCATTCAAAGCGCCTGCACACATAGATCCAAGCGCCTCGGCAGCGAGAGTTATGGGGCATGAGCAGGAGCATGTAAGCAATGCTCGAGCCGAAGATCAAAAAGAAAACAAAGAATTGCTTTCCGTTTCAGTTACGCTACATACCGCAGTATGTCCCGAGTGTGGTCGAGTGTATGTCTCGGGAGGAGAGACTCGCACGACGATGAAAACCACACATGGTGGTGATGACAATAACGCAGCCAAAGCGATGCTCAACGGATACAAGGGAGTTGCCAATCCGTATGAGAGAGAAATGAACAAGCAGTTATCGATGTTTGGGTCGGGATTAAATGCTGATTTGACAGCGTGAGAAGGACTGACTAACCAAATCAAATGTGGATTAAATAAATCATAAAAGTAAGGAAATTATCACTCGGGATAGGCATGCGAAGTCGTGCATATCCCGATGTTTGTGAAACAACAAAGGGGTTTCAAGGAGGAGGAAAGGATGCCTGTCGAGTTTGATGTAAATATGGACTCAAAAAGCTTGAGCGGATTTGTGCTCTATCATAATTACGCGAGACCGGGCGGAATAATAGGATTGGTGATAAGCGTTGCAGCGCTTGTCGCTTTGATAATCAGATATCCGGCGTGGACCGGGATGCAGAAGTGCCTTCTTTTGGTACTTTTTTTGCTTTTTACGGTTATTCAGCCGCTTCTGCTCCTCAAAAAAACACAGACACAGTTGAAGACAGAGGCTTTTGCAAATCCGATGCATTATGAATTCAGAGATGACGGATTTACGATATCTCAAAAGCTCAGCAAAGAGGTTTTTGAGTACGGAGATATCCGAAAAGCAGTTATACACAAAAATGTCATGTACCTTTATATGACGGCGGTTTCCGCATTTGTTATACCGAGAGCGCAAAGCGGTGAGGCATTTGACATTATATCCGGAAAGGTAAAGTCGGTGAAATAATTTGGAAGAATCACATATACATATAAGCAGATCGGACAAAGATACATATGAGCTTGGAAAAGAAATGGCGAAAAAATCACATTCCGGCGACATCATTTTGCTCTACGGTGATCTCGGAGTGGGAAAAACTGTTTTTGCAAAAGGATTTGCAGAGGGGCTTGGGATCACAGAGCCTGTGACGAGTCCGACATTTACCATAGTTCACGAGTACGAGGGCTCGAAAAAAATGTACCACTTTGATCTGTACAGGATAGGTGATCCGGATGAGCTGTACGATATCGGGTATGAGGAGTATTTTTATTCTGACGGAGTAAGCCTTGTCGAGTGGCCGGAAAGACTTGAATACCTGATGCCTGAGAATGCTATCAGCGTGACGGTGGAAAAAGATTTGAACGAAGATCCGAATTTCAGAAGGATAAAGGTCGATTATTATGGCGGATGATGAAAGTTAAAACAAGAATTGAAAGCATTGATAAACATAGAAATATCGGTAAAAAATCGATTTTTTGAGCACAAAAAGAAGTGTTGGAGTAAACGATGAAAATACTTGGCATAGACAGCTCCGGACTTGTGGCCGGGGTGGCGATAGAAGAAGACGGAAAACTGATAAGTGAGTATATGATCCGAAACAAGCTCACTCATTCTCAAACGCTGCTTCCGATGATAGATGAGATGATGCATACATCCAAGACATCAAAAGAAGAGATTGAAGCGATAGCCATCTCGGAAGGACCGGGTTCATTTACGGGGCTTAGGATCGGAGCGGCTACGGCAAAAGGGCTGGCTTATGGACTTGGGATTCCGGTTATCCCGGTGAGCTCGCTTTTGGGACTTGCCTTCAATCTGAGACTTGCGGGAGGAGTTGTATGCTCGATCATGGATGCAAGGCGTTCTGAGGTGTATTATGGAGTATATGAGTATCCGGAGACGGAAGCGATACCGCAAAAGCTTTGCGATGAAGGTGCTGCACCTATAGCCGATCTTCTTGAGAAGCTCGCCGGTTTGAACAAACGGGTTATTTTTGTCGGGGACGGTGTACCTGTGTTTTGTGATACGATACGTGAAAAAATGGGCGCTATGGCGCAGTTTGCTCCGGAGGAGCTTAGATATCAGAAGGCTTCCTCGATAGCACTTATTGCGGAGATGCTTGCAAATGAAGGCGGAGCCTGCGAGCCTGACAAGTTTGCGCCGAAGTATCTCAGGGTTTCACAGGCGGAAAGAGAAAGAGCTGAGAAAGAATCACAGCTTGCAAAAAGCTGACAGTTATGATATAATGATTTGAATTGTGCATTTAGTTGTGAAGACGGAGGATAATACAAGATGTTGGATGTATGTTTGCTTGGGACGAGTGGGATGATGCCGTTACCAAGGCGCGCTCTGACATCGCTTATGACCAGGTTTGACGGGTCGAGTCTGCTGATCGACTGCGGGGAGGGAACCCAGGTGTCGATCCGCGAAAAAGGCTGGAGTCTTCACGATATAGATGTGATCGCATTGACTCACGTTCACGGAGATCATGTGGGCGGACTCCCGGGGCTTTTGCTTTCTATGGGAAGTTCGCAAAGAACAGAGCCTCTGGATGTGATCGGACCCAAAGGGATAAAAAGAGTGGTTGATTCGCTCAGGGTGATAGCGCCCGGGCTGCCATTTGAAATAAGGTATACTGAACTTACGGAAAAATATCACGAGATTCAGATAAAAGGATATACACTTGAAGCATTTAAGTTAAAGCATACGGTTACCTGCTATGGGTACTCGCAGGTTATCAAAAGAGCCGGCAAGTTCGATCTTGAGGCGGCAAAGCAGAAAAATATTCCGCTTGAGTTTTGGGCAAGGCTCCAAAAGGGAGAAACGATCGACGCAAATGGAAATGTCTACACTCCCGACATGGTGCTCGGACCCGAGAGAAAAGGACTGAAGGTCACATACTGTACGGATACAAGGCCGATTCCGGAAATAGCAGAGCATGCCAAGGGTGCAGATCTTTTCATATGTGAAGGTATGTACGGTGAGGACGAGCTGCTTGAAAAGGCCAAGGAGAAAAAGCACATGATCTTTTCCGAGGCAGCTACGCTGGCTGCACAGGCGGAGGCACAGGAGTTGTGGCTTACGCATTACAGCCCTTCGCTTATCAGACCGAAGGATTATGTCGAAGGCGTTCGGAACATTTTTGCAAATACGAAGGCCGGCAAAGACAGAAAAAGTAAGACATTGAAATTTGACGATCAGGATTAAAAAATGCACCGAAGAAGTGCAGGAAAGGAGGTACGCGATATGGCATCTCAGGTCAATGATCCTGAAGGAAACGGCGCATCAAACGACGTGACGCCGGTACAGACTGCTACGCCTGTTCAGTCAGGAACTCAGACACAGACAGCAGCGCCCGCGCAGGATGTAACTCCGGTGCAGCAGGGAAATTCGATACGACAGACGGCTGTTGAAGCAGTGGAAGAAACTGAGATAGTAGAGACAAAAGTACCTCCTGTTCAGAAAAAAACAGAAACTAAGCAGGGCACAAAAAAGAACTTCAATCCGGGACCGGCAGCTGCGCCAAAGCAGAGCAAGTCCATGGAATTTGTGGCCAAAAAGAGAAAAAGTATCATTACATTCTCATTTATCATCTGTATCCTCGCTGTTGCAGCGGTTGGCGGATATTATCAATTTATGAAGCGCCAGCAGATGCAGTCTGAGGTCAAAGCGCCGACAACCGAGCTCGAAAAGCTCATAGCAAAAGACCTTGACGTGGGGTATCCTGAGACGCCGACCGAAGTAATGAAGCTTTGGGGAAGGCTCAACCAGTGTATATACAATACAAAGCTTGATGATGATGAGTTCGATGCACTTCTGAAGCAATTGAGAACGATGTACAGTAGCGACCTGCTCGCGCAAAACAGCGAGGAAGAGCACAGGAAAAATCTTGAGAACGAGGTCGAGCAGTTCAAAAATGACAAGAAAAAGATATTAAGCTACTCGGCAGAGACCGGGCAAAAGGTGAAATACAAAAATATCAAAGGAAGAGATTGTGCAAATCTCTCGATCAGGTATTTTATGAATACCGGAAAAAGGTCGTATGCCAAGACATTTCAGGATTTTATCCTTGTGAGCGAGGATGGGAAATGGAAGATACTCGGATTCAAAAACGGAGAAGAGCAGACAGCGACCAAAGAAGAAGCAACCGGAGAACAAGCGTAGGGAACATTTTTATCTAAACAACGAATCAGCGAGGAGGCCGAGGTGGATATTCTGGCAATAGAGAGCTCCTGTGATGAGACTGCGGCAGCGGTAGTACAGGACGGAAGGATCGTACTCTCGAACATCATCGCATCACAGATAGAGACGCACAAACTCTACGGAGGAGTTGTTCCCGAGATTGCATCGAGAAAGCATATAGAGGTTATAAATCAGGTTATAGATGAAGCGCTGACAACGAGCGGACGGACTATGGATGAGATTGATGCGGTTTGCGTCACATACGGTCCGGGCTTGGTTGGGGCGCTTCTCGTAGGTGTCGGAGCGGCGAAAGCACTTGCGTACGCCAAGGATAAACCGCTCGTGGGCGTCAATCACATCAAAGGACACATTGCAGCGAACTATATAGCGCATCCCGACCTTGAGCCGCCGTTTATGTGTCTGGTGGCATCCGGCGGACATTCTCATATCGTGATAGTATCGGATTATGACAAATATGAGATCATGGGAAGGACCAGAGATGACGCTGCCGGAGAAGCATTTGATAAGGTTGCGAGAGCTATAGGGCTCGGATATCCGGGCGGACCAAAGATAGATAAGCTTGCAAAAGAGGGTGATCCGTTCGCGGTAGAGTTTCCAAAAGCAGTGATAGATGATGCGCCGTACGATTTTTCCTTCAGCGGAGTGAAGTCGGCAGTGCTAAACTATCTGAATTCCGAAAAAATGAAACGGAAACTGATGGATAAACAGTCCGATACGCAGGCTGATGCAGCAGAACGATCACCCGAAGATGATCTCGCAGGCATCAATCGAGCAGATATAGCCGCGTCGTTTCAGGAAGCGGTGACCGGAGTACTCACCGAGCACACGATGAAGGCAGCGAAGGACCGGGGGATAACAAAGATTGCCCTTGCCGGAGGCGTAGCCTGCAACAGTGAATTAAGGAAAAAAATGACCGAGGCGTGCGAAGAAAACGGCTTCGAATTCTATATGCCACCGGCGATCCTGTGTACGGATAATGCGGCGATGATAGGCTCTGCCGGGTATTATGAGTACATCAAGGGCAGGAGGGATACCTGGGATTTAAATGCCGTTCCAGCACTGAAATTCGAATAAAATCAAAAAAAATACAATAATATAAGAAATAAATCAAAATAAACCTTGACATCACCTAAAGAAAAATGGTATAATCAGCAAGTCGTTTTGATACAGACATGGAGAGGTATCGAAGTGGTCATAACGAGGCGGTCTTGAAAACCGTTTGTCCGC
>CAMVCQ010000006.1 GCA_947166015.1 uncultured Lachnospiraceae bacterium | reverse complement strand
TGCCTGATCGGTGTAGGAGGGATCTGATACGATCTCCTGGTATCCTACCATCGATGTGTTGAAGACTATCTCGCAGACAGCATCGGTAGCCGCACCGAAGCCTTCGCCGATATACTCGCTTCCATCTTCTAAGATCAGTTTTCGTTTCATTTGTTATTCGCTTCCTTACTCGTTATGTTTTTTTGTTTCACCTATTATATCACATCTTCATTTAAATGCAACTGTAATTGTTATTAAAGTGGCGAGTAACCCATGAGATAGCGGTCAACGGAGGCTGCGCAAGATTTCCCCTCGGCGATGGCCCAGACAACGAGCGACTGGCCGCGTCGCATATCACCCGCAGCGAAAACACCATCCACCTCAGTGCGGTAGATATCGTCCTCAAGAGTGGCAACGGTATTTCTCGCGCCAAGCGGCGTTTTCATCGCCTTTGGCAGGTAGTCCTGAGCTCCCGTAAATCCTGCTGCTATCAAAAGCAGGTCGCAGGGGAGCTCTTTTTCGGAGCCTTTTTGCTTGGTAAGCTTCCCATCCTTAAACGCAACCTTGACAGTTTTTATGGCTTTGATGTGCCCTTTTGAATCCGAGATTACTTCCTCAACGGTGGTTTCAAAAACTCTTGGGTCGTCACCGTAAACAGCCTTTGACTCTGCGTGTCCGTAGTCCGTACGGAGAGTTTTCGGCCACTGCGGCCAGGGGTTGTTCTGCTGTCTTTCTACCGGTGGTTTTGGCATCATCTCTAATGCTGTCACCGATTTTGCGCCAAGCCTGATCGCGGTTCCTATGCAGTCGTTACCGGTATCACCTCCGCCGACAACGACTACATTTTTGCCTTTTACCTGAGATGCGACTTTAGGAGACACACCGCCGGAGATCACTCCTTTGGTAACCTCAGTTAAAAAGTCAACCGCAAAGTATACCCCTTTTGCTCCCTCGATACCTTTGGCATCGAGCGCTCTCGCCTGTTTTGCGCCACAGCACATCACAACGGCATCAAATTCTTTTTTGATCTGAGCAGCGTCGATGTCTTTTCCGATATCAGAATTTAGTTTAAAAATAACCCCCTCGTCTTCCATTATTTTTTGTCTTCTGTCGATCACTTTTTTGTCTAATTTCATGTTCGGGATACCATACATCAAAAGTCCTCCGATATGATCATCCCTTTCAAAAACAGTCACCTCGTGACCACGCTTATTGAGCGTGTCTGCGACGCTTAGTCCCGACGGCCCGCTTCCTATAACAGCTATTTTTTTGCCGCTTCTTTTTGACGGAACACGGGGTTTGACATCTCCGTTTTTAAACGCTGTTTCTATGATAAATAATTCATTGTCATGAACTGTTACGGACTGTCCGTCCTGACCGTTTATACACGCTTTTTCACACAACGCCGGACAAACCCTTCCTGTAAACTCCGGAAAGGGATTTGTTTTTGTAAGCCTTGTATATGCGTGAGTATACTGACCGTTATATACGGCATCATTCCACTCCGGTATCAGGTTGTGAAGAGGACATCCCACGACCATTCCGCCAAGCGACATCGCCGACTGACAAAACGGAACTCCGCAGTCCATACATCTGGCCGCCTGGCACTTCCTTTCATCTTCATCCGCAAAGGTATGAAATTCATCAAAGCTTTTGATCCGCTCTAACGGTGATACTTCAGGGTTTTCCTGTCTTTCGTATTCCAAAAATCCGCCTATTTTTCCCATTTGTTTCTCCTTTTTTTGGAATGAACACTTGATAAATCAATTTCCAAATTGTATTGTTTTTGCATTATTTATATGCATTATTATTACTTATTCTTTGACGATATGATCACATCGCAACCTCTTTGAAAGCCTCATAAACAGCACTCTTCGGGTCTACTCCCTGCTCCTCATAATGACTTATCGCAGTGAGCATTTTTTGATAATCATTTGGCACTATTTTTTTGAAATCCTTGAGGTAATCATCAAAGTTATCAAGAACATTTTTTCCAAGCTCTGATCCGGTTTCTTTGACATAATCCTCAAGTATGTTTTTCAGCTCGATGATATCGTATTTTTCAGTGACCTCCTGAAGCGATGCCATATCTTTGTTCATTCGCAGATACAGTGTGTGGTCCGTATCAAGCACATAGGCTATACCGCCGCTCATTCCGGCTGCGAAGTTTTTGCCTGTCATTCCGAGTATCACGGCGCGTCCTCCGGTCATATACTCGAGACCGTGATCTCCGCAGCCTTCAGCTACCGCTGTTGCACCGGAGTTTCTGACACAGAATCTCTCGCCTGCTATACCGTTTACATACGCTTTCCCTGATGTCGCACCGTAGAGTGCCACATTTCCTATGATTATGTTTTCGTTTGCGGAGTAGGTCGCCTCCTCGGGCGGAGTCACTATGAGCTTTCCTCCGGACAAGCCTTTTCCAAAGCCGTCATTGGCATCCCCGCTAAGCCTAAGCGTAAGGCCTTTCGGGATATATGCTCCAAACGACTGTCCGCCTCCTCCGACTGCGTGTACTGTCACAGTATCATCCTCAAGCGAATCACCGTGATCGCCTGTTATGCAGCTTCCGAGAAGCGTTCCAAAGCTCCTGTCTGTACTTGATATTTTCACATCGATATCAATGTGCTTTTTCTTGCCCATTTTTTCATAAGCAGGGATAAGTACAGATGCATCAGCTGTTTTTTCAAGCTGAAAATCATATACATCTTTTTTGTTAAAAATGACATGATTGTCGGCTACATCAGTATTTAATATCCTTGACAGATCTGCGAGAGCTGCACGGTCTTTCCTTCCATCAAGTCTGGTTTCTAACCTGTCGGTACGACCGATCATCTCATCAACTGTATGGAATCCCATCTCAGCCATTATCTCACGAAGCTGCCTTGCGACAAAGTGCATGAAATTCATCACGTGCTCAGGCTTTCCTGCAAATCGTTTCCTAAGCTCTTCGTTTTGTGTTGCGATACCTACAGGACAGGTATCCTTGGAGCAAACACGCATCATCATACAGCCCATGCTTACAAGCGGTGCTGTCGCAAATCCGAACTCCTCAGCACCGAGAAGCGCTGCTATCGCAACATCACGACCGGTCATAAGCTTTCCGTCTGTCTCAAGAACAACTCTGCTTCTGAGTCCATTCTCTATCAGGCATCTGTGGGCTTCTGATATACCAAGCTCCCACGGAAGTCCGGCGTGGTGTACGGAGGATGACGGCGCTGCTCCTGTTCCTCCATCATAACCCGAGATAAGTATCACCTCTGCACCGGCTTTTGCAACTCCCGATGCTATTGTTCCGACTCCTGCCTCGGATACGAGCTTGACAGAGATACGGGCGTCTTTATTGGCATTTTTCAGATCATATATAAGCTGCGCCAGATCCTCGATCGAGTATATATCGTGGTGTGGCGGCGGTGATATAAGCGAAACACCGGGTGTTGAAAACCTGGTACCCGCAACCCAAGGGTAAACCTTTTTGCCGGGGAGATGTCCGCCCTCACCGGGCTTTGCACCCTGGGCCATTTTTATCTGGATTTCTTTGGCACTTTTTAAGTATCTGCCGGTCACTCCAAACCTTCCGGACGCAACCTGTTTGACAGCACTGTTTCTCTCAGTTCCGAAACGGGCGATATCCTCTCCGCCCTCGCCGGTATTTGATTTGCCGCCAAGACGGTTCATCGCTGTCGCAAGCGTTTCATGTGCTTCCTTTGAGAGCGAGCCATAGGACATCGCTCCCGTCTGGAAACGCTTCACGATCTCATCCTCACTCTCGACCTCATCAAGCTTAAGCGGCTTGTCTGCCGGCACAAAGCTAAGCAGCGCCCTCAATGTATGCGGTCTGTCCTCATCATCGACCATACCGGCATACTCTTTGAATATCTCATAGTTACCCTCACGCACGGCTCTTTGAAGTGTGACGATGGTTTTGGGCGTATAGAGATGGTCTTCTTTGTCCTTTCCGCTTCGCAGGTTGTGAAATCCTATCGAATCAGGCGTCGTATCGGTAGGAAGTCCAAGAGGATCAAAAGCGTTGTTGTGACGAAGCTCTATATCCTCTCCGATCTCTTTTATTCCTATTCCTCCGGCGCGGCTTACAGTACCGGTAAAGTAAGTATCAATCAGTTCTTTTGAGAGTCCGATCGCTTCAAAAATGCGCGCACTCTGATAAGACTGCAATGTCGATATACCCATTTTTGCAGCTATTTTTACAACTCCGTTTAAAAGAGCTTTGTTGTAGTCTGCTATGGCAGTGTGATAGTCCTTGTCGAGCATACCGTTGTCAATCATCTCGGCGATACACTCGTGCGCAAGATATGGGTTTATAGCGCGGACACCATATCCCAAAAGACAGGCTA
This sequence comes from uncultured Lachnospiraceae bacterium, assembly GCA_947166015.1. GTDB lineage: Bacteria > Bacillota > Clostridia > Lachnospirales > Lachnospiraceae > Eubacterium_F. The sequence continues at coordinate 52,596 of CAMVCQ010000006.1, read as the reverse complement.
TCTGGTGTACATCTCGCGGCTCGCCGCTCTCCAATATAAGCGATACGGCGGTTCTTTTTTTGGTACGAACCAGATGCTGCTCGACAGATGATACGGCAAGCAACGACGGGATAGGCATATGGTTTTCATCAACACCTCTGTCGGTAAGTGTGATGATATCAGCCCCGTCTGCGATCGCTCTGTCAACAGATATGTTTAGCTGATCAAGAGCTCTTGCGACCGGTGTATTTTTGTAGAATAATAACGAAATTTTTGCAGTGCGAAATCCCTCCTGATCGAGTGCTTCTATCTTCATCAGATCGACTCCGGTAAGGATTGGATTGTCGACCTCGAGCACGCGACAGTTTTCACTTTTTTCGCATAAAAGGTCACCGTCAGAGCCGATGTAAACCGTTGTATCGGTCACTATTTTTTCTCTGAGCGAATCGATCGGCGGGTTTGTAACCTGTGCAAAAAGCTGTTTAAAATAACAGAATAATAACTGATGATGTTTGCTCATCATGGCAAGCGGAACATCATTTCCCATGGAGACTGTAGGCTCTACTCCCGTTGTTGCCATCGGAAGGATCTGGTTTTTGACATCCTCGTACGAATACCCAAATACTTTGTAGAGTTTATCGCGTGTCTCCTGGTCATGTGTAGGTATTTTTTTGTTCGGTATAGAGAGCTTGTCGATATGCAAAAGATGCCTGTCAAGCCACTCTCCGTATGGTTTTGAATTGGTGTATTTTTCCTTGCATTCTTTGTCTGATAGTATCTTTCCTTTTTTTGTATCAACCACAAGCATATGCCCCGGTGACAACCTTGATTTTTTCTCAATGTTTTCCTCCGGGATTTCAAGCACACCAACCTCAGACGAAAGTATAAGCCTTCCGTCTTTGGTAACATAGTATCTCGACGGGCGAAGTCCGTTTCTGTCAAGCGTCGCTCCGAAAAGCTCCCCGTCAGTAAATAGAATTGCGGCAGGTCCGTCCCATGGCTCCATCATGGTTGCATAATAATGATAAAAATCCCTCTTCTCTTTTTTCATCGCATCATCATGTTTCCAGGGCTCGGGCACTGTTATCATCATTGCAAGAGGCAGATCCATACCGTTCATATACAAAAATTCCAAGGTGTTGTCAAGCATCGCAGAATCAGATCCCGAGGCCGCGATCACCGGATACACCTTTGCCAGATCCTCTTCGAGGACCTCCGACGACATAGTTTCCTCTCTGGCAAGCATACGGTCTGAATTACCGCGGATAGTATTGATCTCGCCGTTGTGCGCTATCATTCTGTACGGATGAGCTCGCTGCCAGGACGGCGTCGTGTTGGTCGAGAACCTACTGTGGACAAGAGCTATAGCTGTCTCGTAATCAGGTGAAAGAAGGTCGTCATAAAACTTCCTCAGCTGTCCAACCAAAAACATCCCCTTGTATACAATAGTCCTTGATGAAAGTGAACAGATATATGTATCCTCCGAACTCTGCTCGTACTCCCTTCTGAGGCAGAAAAGCTTGCGCTCAAAATCAAGGCCTTTTTTTACTCCTTCAGGTTTTTCGATGAAGCACTGGCTGATGTGCGGCATACATGAAACCGCTGTCTCTCCGAGAATCTCAGGGTGTATACCCACCTCGCGCCAGCCGAGGAAGTTAAGGCCTGATTTTTCTGTGATAACCTCAAGCATCCTTTTTGCAAACATACGCTTCATGGGGTCTGTCGGGAGGAAAAACATACCCACTCCGTAGTCGCCTGCATTTCCTAGCTTTATGCCTGATTTTTTTGCTTCTTTTTTGAAAAATCCATGTGATATCTGAGTGAGGATTCCCACTCCGTCTCCGACTCTTCCGGAGGCGTCTTTTCCGGCGCGGTGCTCGAGCTTTTCAACAATGCTGAGTGCATCGTCGAGGACTTTGTTATCAGGTTTTCCGTTGATGTTTACTACGGCTCCTATGCCGCAGGCGTCGTGTTCGCGAAACCAGAATTCATCGCTGTTATTATTCACTTCTATTCACCTCTTGTATATTTATGTAAATCACTTTATTGCCAGCCATCTTTATCTAAGCGAGAACAACAGCTGTCCATAGGTCGGGTAGCTTAGATACTCATCCGGGATCAATGCCTCTGCCTGATCAGCATAGACACGCAAATCATTCATTTCCTTGAGCACTGTTCTCTCATAGAACTCAGCCTGCTTCTGGATATCCTCTATGCCCTCTGCCTCCTCGGTCTTTGCCTTGAGAGACTCGAGCTTTTCAGATATCTGTGTCGACGCCTCATCGAGCGTTTTTAGTATTTTTCCTTCGAGTGTTGCTTTTGCTCCCGGAAGGGCTTTTTCCTTCTGGATGATCTCTTTTGTCAGATCCATTTCGTACGCTACGATTCCGGATGTCAAGTCTTTTCTGACCATTTCCTGCATCGTGAGTGACTCGATATGGATTGACTTCGTATAGTTTTCAAGCAATATCTCGTATCTTGATTCTATCTCTTCTTTTGTAAATATCTGGTGTGATGTAAAAAGCTCGATAGACTTGTCACTGATCCACTCAGGCATCGCATCAGGAAGTGATTTGAGGTTTGCAAGCCCTCTTTTTTCGGCTTCCTCGATCCACTCATCCGTGTAACCGTTTCCATCAAACAGGACTCTTTTGTGATCGATAAGAGTTGATTTCAACAACTCTGTCAGCTTTGTCTGAAGCTCATCTCCTTTCAGTCCTTCAAGCTCTTTTGTTATTTTTGAAAGAATCTCAGCAACTGCAGTGTTTAATACAATATTTGCATTTGCTACTGAAACAGATGACCCCGGCATACGGAATTCGAATTTGTTTCCGGTAAAAGCAAATGGTGAAGTACGGTTACGATCCGTATTATCTTTTGTGATATGCGGAAGCACCTGAGCTCCCATTTCCATTTTTTCTTTTGCACCGCCTTTAAATACAGAGCCCTGCTCGATACTGTCGAGCACCTTTGTAAGCTCATCCCCCACAAATATAGAAATAACTGCCGGCGGTGCCTCGTTTGCTCCAAGTCTGTGATCATTTCCTGCGGAAGCGACAGACAGGCGAAGCTGCGGAGCGTACTCATCAACTGCAGCGATCACTGCAATAAGTGTAACCAAAAACGGAATATTATCCTCCGGATGTTTTCCGGGGTCAAGTAAGTTTATTCCGGTGTCTGTGCAGATCGACCAGTTGTTGTGCTTACCGGAACCGTTGATACCCTCAAACGGTTTTTCATGAAGCAGGCAGGAGAATCCGTGCTTATCGGCAACCTTTTTCATAACCTCCATAGTCAGCTGGTTGTGATCGACTGCAACATTGGCTGTCTCAAACACAGGTGCCATCTCATGCTGCGCCGGTGCAACCTCGTTATGCTTTGTCTTTGCAGGGATCCCGAGCTTCCAGAGCTCTTCATCCAGATCGTGCATAAACGCTGAAACTTTCGGCTTGATCACGCCGAAATAATGATCCTCCATCTCCTGACCTTTTGTCGCCGGCGCACCGATAAGTGTACGCCCCGTAAACAAAAGATCTTTTCTTTGCATATAATCATCTTTATCGATCAGGAAGTATTCCTGCTCCGAACCAATAGTTGTATTTACTCTTGTCACATCCTTGTAGCCAAGCAGCTGCATAAGCTTTACAGCTTCCTTGGAAAGAGCCTCCATGGAGCGAAGAAGCGGAGTTTTTTTGTCAAGCGCTTCTCCTCCGTATGAGCAAAAAGCTGTAGGTATGTACAATGATCCATCTTTAATGAACGCCGGTGAGGAAGGATCCCACGCGGTATATCCCCTTGCCTCAAATGTCGCCCTGAGTCCTCCCGACGGGAAGCTCGACGCATCCGGCTCACCTTTTACCAACTCTTTTCCGGAAAACTCCATGATGACTGTGCCGTCTCCTTCCGGAGAAATAAAGCTGTCGTGTTTTTCGGCTGTAAGCCCTGTCATAGGCTGGAACCAATGTGTATAGTGTGTTGCACCGTTTTCTATAGCCCATTCTTTCATAGCCGCAGCAACTGAGTTTGCTACATCGAGCTCAAGGTGTGTCCCGTTTACTATTGTCTTGTGTACTGCCTTGTATACATCCTTCGGCAAACGCTCGCGCATCACTTTGTCCCCGAAAACCAGGCTTCCATACTCCTCAGGTAATCTTTTTGCTTCCATCATAGTTTTTCCCTCCATTTTTCTATAAACATAAAAATAGACAAAGACGTCCCAGAGTTTCCTCTGAGACGCCTTTGCCTCATTCGAAGTGCATAATATCATGTTTTGAAATGTTTGTCAAGAAATAATTTGAAAAAATGCTTGACATACTTCTAGTAGTTGATATCTTCTGATATTTTTACCAGTCCCTCGCTCGTTTTTGCGTACCATGTTTTGTTTTTTGTTACAAATATCGCATCATCTAACATACCTTTTTTATCAATTTCACGAATCGTTTCAACATTATTAAAGTATCCGGAATACTGATCGGTAAATCCATCTGCTGATTTACTGAGCACATAAAAATCCGCCAAAACACCTTTCCATCTCACCGGAAAAATGTATGTGTCCTCTCCTGTATCATCTTTTATTCTAAATCCTTTTCCCAGCGAGAAATCCTTCAAGGAGAACTTGTTCTTGTTAAAATCAGGAAACTCACTTATATCCGGAGATGTGTAACAAACTTTCAGAATTTCAGTATATTGTTTTTTTGCGTATTTTATGACATCATCAGGTATTTTTCTGTCACTGACAGCTTTTTCTTCACCATCCAGATAGTTTACAGATGCCTCACTTACTGAAGACGCAGCCTTTTCGTCATTCTGTTTGGAAACTTTCTTTTCTTGATTTTCACACGCTGTTAAAATCATAAAAACAAAAACGCCAAAAAGCAGTAGGAGACCAATTCTATTTCGCTTTTTTTTCATTATACTCACCTCCAGTTATAATACACTGAGTTATTCATGCCGCGTCAAGCTTGAATTTCACAACCGCGTGTCCCACATATTGGCAGTTCTCGTCTGTGAACACGAAAACGGTGTTATCATCTTTGTATTTTTTTTCAAAAAAGTAATTCGAAATGTCGTACGGTGATGTGTGCATCATATTTAAATTCTCCGGGTCGGGATTTGCAAACCTTTTTTTAGCCTCGTCTATGTACTCGGATAATTCCCAATCCCGTATTCCAAAGATATACACATATTTTGCTTTTGATTTATCTCTGTCAAATTTCACATTATAAGTAATACGATTATCATTATAATCAGACGAAAAGTAGTGCGCACTACAGTTTGTCAGTTCAAACTCAACTCCCGTATTTTCTACCACCTCGTATTGAAGCGGTTTTGATGTGAAATCCCACTTATACACAGGAAGTTCAAAATGTCCGAGTTCCTCATCACCATAGAACACACTTAGTGTGCATAAACCGCCTTTTGCAGGCGGGTAACAATTCACAATAAGCTTAGCGCCAAAGCACCACAATTCAGGATCAGCGTAATCATTGTGCTCTTCTAAACGCCATATGTCGACATCCAAATTACAATTTGTTAATCCCATGGCGTTATCATCTGAAATCTCAAATCTGAACTTTGATTTATCAGGCTTTTCTTTACTTGTATAGGTTCCGCAGTACATATCAAAATCGCCATCAATCGGATAATCCGAAAAGTGATATTCAAATGATGTACTTGCGCCGTTTCCCTCTACCGTTATCGTGCATGACCCCGGCTTATGCGGCTTGATTAAAAAATACCCGCAATATCCGGTTTTTTCATCGAAAAGTCCTTCGTATTCTTCATACATAACCTCCGATACAGATGCAATCCCAGGGTCAGAGCTTGTTATACCGTATCCGCCGGTATAATTATAACTGTCCTGATAAACATAATATTTGAAATCACAAATTCCGTCAAAATAATCATCCTCGCCGCTTCCCATGTTATTGTATGATTTTTTTAACGATTTTATCTTTGAAAAGCTTTTTTCGGATTTTTCCTCAAGTATCTTTATTTCAGATACGGTCTTGACATTTTTAACATTAAATTTGATACACGCAAAGGGTTTTGACTCGTATTTTTTCTTTTTATAATTATATGCATAAATTCGACAACCTGTTTTACCTGTTTTGTTAAACCCGATTCTGCCGTTCCATTCTTTTTTGCTGTTTTCAAGAAAAGTAACCTCACCTTTTTTATCGGCATCATTATCAAAAACAACTTTTTCTTTGCTGACATAGGGTGTATGCTTAAAAATGTCATAAACCTGATTCGTGCTTCCATTTACATTTTTCTTTCCGTCCCAAACAGTTTTTGCAAGATTCACAACAAAAGAACCCATCGTTCTTTTTTTCTTTTTGTAGGTTTCAATAATCGAAATTCTGACTTTTCCCGTTCCTTTTGAATAATAAAGCTTCCCTTTTTTTGATATTTTAAGCTTTGATTTGTCAGACGAAACATATGTATAGCTTGCTTTTTTGTTTTTGTAATTGACCTCATCCAAAAACGAGTCATCACAGCCCGTATAACCGTAAAAATCATATACATAATCGTCAATTTTTGTAGGATTTGATGTATAATATCCTTCGTTACCATATAGCTGTATCACTGTTTTTTTCATAGCTACAGCAACTTCTTTGTTCATAAACGCATTATGAACCTTAACTTTTGATTCGCCGACATCGTATGTTTTGCCGTCTTTTTTATACTTGATTATTATAGATGTTTTTCCAACTTTTTTTCCTGTCACCCTTCCTTTTGAATCAACTTTCGCAATTTTTTTATTTTTACTCTTAAAAATCAATGCAGCACCTTCAGGAAGATATGAAACCGTTATATCAAAAGTTGCATTCAGACCAAGATGGATGCTCCTCCAGTAAATCTTTGGAGCTCTCGCTTGTGAAATCTGTGCTGTAATCAAAAATGCACAGATGCAAATTATGCATACAAGAATTCCTTTTCCAATAATCTTTATATTACGACTCATTTTACGTTTCCTCCGTATATTGAAGTCTCAAAACATCCTCTATATTCTAAACTTTCAGTCACTGTACTCATCAATAAGCTTCCTGATTTCGTCCGCCTCTTCACTTGACAGCTTTTTCCCGCCAAGAAACGCTGTCAAAAATCCCGGAAGCGAACCCTCAAACGTTCTGTCAACAAAGTAGTTTGACTCGTCCGCCTGGACTCTCTCCTTCTCAATCAGAACAGAAACTATCGCGTCTTCATTTTTGATGTACCCTTTTTCCGAAAGCTTCTTTATCGTTGTATACGTAGTGGATTTTTTCCATCCGAGAGCCTCGTTACAGAGTTTCACGAGATCGCCGGAGTTCACAGGCGCGTGCTCCCATACCACACACATAAAACGATAATCGCTGTCGCAAAGTTTTAATTGTTCCATATTATTCTTGTTCTCCTTTTCTATATTTACGGCTCATACCACTTCGTCAGCTTCACATTCAATCCTTAAATATGCACTCGTAATCCTCATCTTCTTCGACATATTCTACATCTTTAGCTTCCCGGTATGCAAGATTAATAGGCTTATTTACAAAGGGTTTAATAGTTGTATAAATTTTTTCACTGCCGGCGGGATTATAGTACCAAGCTGTATGTGTATTTATCGAGTATTCATCATCACTATTTACAGTCTTCGTATAGGTATAATTCTTGAACTCATCGATATGGTCGGTCAGGTTATCCTTATATGTTTTCTTGGTCAAAATATCATTATCAACATCATATATGTAAAGCGCATCCTTTGACCGATTATTCAGATAAACCGTATTTCCGTCGGATGAAGCAACTACCTCTTTTTTGCAAAAATACTCCGATGGCGGAGGCACCTGTTCCTCCTCTTCGCTCGCAGTCACATCATCTGAATCCGTCAGATTCTATTCAAAGCTGTTTTCATATATATCAATAAAACTGGAAACAAATGCTGCCTGTTCCTGCTGCTCCTCCGTTCCTGTCGTTGTCTGCCAACCATATACACCATAACTATCGTAATTCGTTCTTGTTAACGGGAGCAGATTAAACTCTTTTTGAATAAGCCAAATACCTTCTGCGTATTTTTCAACCAATGCATCATAAGCGTTATCAGGATCTTTAAATACGGCATATCCATCTGCTGCCGCACCAATCTCAAAACGCGAATCAATACTCATATACTTTTCAACATCTACATTTCCCTTGATATTCCCCTGACCTGGCTTATACTCTTGAGTATAGGGATTCCGTATTCTCGTCCCAGCCGCTGTTACCAACGTACAAGTACTAATCGCAATAACAAAAATCGCTATAATCCCAAGTGCTACATGTCTTTTCCTGAACCTCATGATATGCTTCACCCGCTGCTTCGTATCGTTCTCTCCGAAAAATAACACGCCGTCTATTATACGTCGATTCGTAGCAAAAGCAAGCAACAGCGTCGAGTATGACGCGCGAATATCGTTCGTTTCGTGTGTCAGCACATACTCATCACAACTCATCTCCATATCGCGTACCATCAGGCGATATGAAACCCACACCAACGGATGAAACCAAAACATCGCAAGCAAAGCCGTCGCAAATAGTTTGAAAATCGGATCCCCACGACGAATATGATGCTTCTCATGCGTTAGGATGCAAGCTCTCTCCTGTTCCGTCAGTCGAAACGGGATATAGATACGAGGGCGGATGATGCCCTTCACAAACGGGGTATCAATCTGATCACTCTCATAGACACCCTTCTCAAGTTTCACCGCAGTACGAAGCCTCTTGTGAAGTTTTACGCAGTCTATAACACTCTTTAACAAAAATACCCCGACACCGATGATCCAGATGAGGAAAAGGATGAACAGTAGCGGAGATGTTCCTACCCCATCGTTTGCTGTTTCCTGTGTGACAGAAGGAGCGTTTGCGGAATTCTCCTCGACAGATATATGCTGCTCTGCCTCCTTCGTTTTGATTTGTTCCTGAGTTCCCGTATTACCGTATGATGAAACTGAATTATCTGCTCGTTCAGTAACGTCTGAATTCTGCATCTCTGAACTATCAATACGGTACGCTTCGCTGAATGGTACTGCCTGTTCAGTTTCCTGATTCTGATGTTTGTCAGATACGGCGGTGCTGTTTGAATCCATGCTTATCTGATTTGTGTTTTTTCCTTGCAAACTGTGCTCCTGTACTATCTTGACTTCCGGAACATAGCTGAAAACACTCAATGGTGAGCGTATCGACACCGGGCAGATCAAACGGACCGCCACGACAGCCCACAACAAATATGCATAACGTCTTGGCATTCGACGAAGTATCACTCCGCGTATAAACATAACTATCAGCATAACAATCGATCCTGCAAAAAGACTGTCAGCCAGCCATTCAATCACTGAACTCATATTTCTTCCCTCCGATTCTCTTTTTTCAATCCCCTTTGACGTGTATTAAATCCTGTCAAAAAAGTTATATTTAAGCATTTTACGTCTGGTCGGTTACAACCGACCTCGTGTATAGTCTATAACAATCGACCACGTTTGTCAACCATTTTTCGAAATTACAAAGCATGCTTCCCTCTATATATAAAAACAATCGAATCTCAAAAATGGGTACATCCTTTTTACATTTTCTCTATTTTTTCTTTCTTCTCTGTTTACCCCTCTATAATATATAACAATTAAAAACCGAAAATGTGGACAATTTTTTTCAAATTTCGTAAACTTTCGCTAAAAACAACGATTTTTCGTTGACCAATTCTCAACATGAATCAATAATCTCATCCCTCTCTACTATATATAACAACCCAATATAGAAAAACCCTGAAAATCTTTTTGAAACAAAAGAGCACGACTTGATCTCCCAAATCATGCTCTGTTTTTTCTCAATAATTCAGATTTCCGAATTTCTTTTCGGACGGAGCAGGAAAATTCGGACAAAAACCCTCTTACTCCCCGGATGCGCCGTAGTTTGACAGAACTCTGGCAGATGGATCGTTTACATTGCAACCGGCCCAGTTTTTGTTCGGCATCCAAAAATCATCAACCATTTTGGACTGGCCCGGATAGTATTTTTCAAAAATGTCCCGATAGAAAAGTGACTCTTTTGTAAATGGTTTTGCATGGTCGTATTTTTCTATGCCTTTTTCATACGCTTCATCAGTGTAGTTTTTCTCCGCTTCTGCGATCAGATCATCTCGAAGCGAATGTCCTACGGCATCCGAAAAAGCGGCCTTCTCCCTCATCAATATCTCATGTGGGATCAACGCATCCTTTTCAAAAGCGTGACGCAAAAGATACTTTCCTATGCCGTAGCTGTTGAGCTTTTTCTCCGGATCTATCGCCATCACATAGTCCACAAAGTCAAGGTCTCCGAACGGTACTCTCGCCTCCAGAGAATTCACGCTTATACACCTGTCTGCACGCAGCACATCGTACATATGAAGCTCCCTGATCCTTTTTTTCGATTCTTCCTGAAAAGCGTCAGCTGACGGCGCAAAATCGGTGTATTTGTAACCGAATAACTCATCCGAAATCTCTCCCGTAAGCAACACCTTGATATCCGTGTTTTCCCTGATCCATTTGCACAAAAGATACATTCCTATGGATGCTCTGATCGTAGTTATGTCATAGGTTGCAAGTGCTTTGATCACGGGCTCGAGCGACTCCACAACATCATCAGCCGTTATGATCACCTCGTGGTGATTGCTGTGTATATAGTCAGCAACCTGCCTTGCATACTTGAGATCTATCGCATCTATGTCCATACCGATCGCAAATGTCTCTATCGGAGTATCGCTAAGCCTTGCAGCCACTCCGCAAACAAGCGACGAGTCAAGCCCACCTGAAAGCAGAAAGCCAATCGGTTGATCCGCTGTAAGCCTTTTTTTGATACCATTTATGAGCCTGTCGTGGATACCCTCACAGATTGCATCCAAGCCCTCATCATTGATTCCGGAAGCATCCTGTAGCGTGAGACTTCCCGAAGTTTTTCGGCTGCTTGCGTTACCGACACCGCTCAAATGCCTTCCCTGACCTGCCACTCCCGGCTGCCATCCGGTCTTTGCATATACGCCTCCGGTCGTCATATCACGGTATGAAACAAATTCACCATTTTTGTAAAAATGTCCCGGCGGAAACGGCTTGATCTCTTTGGCTACTCCTACCATGTTTTTCGGTTCCGATGCAAAAATGATATGGCCGTCGTTATCATAACCGTAGTACAGCGGTCTGATTCCGATAGGATCCCTCGCTGCTATAAATTCATTGCTCTCTCCATCGTATATCACACAGGCAAACTCGGCATCGAGCAGTCTAAACATAGCCGTTCCAAGTGTTTCATACAAAGGCATCAAAATCTCACAATCACTTCCGCTTTCAAAAGGATAGCCCAGCGAAGCGAGGTACTCCTTCAATGGTTCAAATCCATATATTTCACCATTGCACACCACAGCATTTCCTCGATGAGTGAAAGGCTGCATCCCGGTCGGAGCCGGCCCCATGATAGACAGACGGTTAAACCCTATCCAGCCGCCATTCATTTTTATATGGTCAGACATGTCCGGTCCGCGCGAGAGTGTCCTGCCAAGCATTTCAACGAAAAATTCTTCAGACACATCAGGTCGTGCATAGGTCAGTATAGCACACATTTTTTTCTACCTCCAAGTATAAAAATAGACAAAGACATCCCAGAGTTTCCTCTGAGACGCCTTTGCCTCGTTCGATGTGCATAATATCATGTTTCAAAATTTTTGTCAAGAAATAATTTGAAAAATGATAGCGTATAATTTGAAAAATTATATACCGGGATTCTTTCGAAAAAGCGGTAATCACTTGAAAAAGCGAAAAAAAAATGTTATAATACCACATGTTTTACTCAACTAAATCTACAGAAGCAGATTCAAAAAGAATTTTTCAAGGTGATGCAGGCTTTTTCAGATGACGCTTCAGATAGGAGGAATCAATGAAAAAAGGAATTAAAACTATTCTCGCCGCAACGCTTGCGGTAGCACTCGCGGTACCTATGACTGCCGCCCCCGTGGGAAATGCCAAAGAAAAAACGCCTACTCTGTCTCCGGGTGACACTGCTGTCATATACACCGGCAAAACAAAGACATTTACCATAAAAAATGTTAAAAAAGCTAATGTAAAGTCTTTGAGCGTTAGCGTTGCAAACAAAAAAGCAGCCAAGCTTGTCAGCAAAACAAAAACAAGCTTCAAAATCAAAGCCCTGGCTCCACATGCCTCGGCTGTTGATGTCACCCTTAAACTCAAGAAAAAAATAGCAGGTAAAAAAACATACAAGTATGAGCTCATCGTTGCTACAGGGACAAAAGACGCCCCTGATGTTGTTTTATATGACGGACTGACCGACTACGCCAGCGACGCTTCTGTTTTCAAAGAAGGCGAAGCACCTGCTGAGTGGGGCGACGACTGCATCAAGCTCTCTATATTAAACCTCGATGAAATCAGCACCAGAAACCTTGGTGAAATAACCTGGACAGACGACGACGTAAAAGTCAAGGATTCGTGCGTAAGCGCCGACTTTATGTCGTTCCGTCCTGATACGAGCCTGGTTGTAAACACTGATGTCGGCTTTGATTCAGGAAAAGTAAAGTGTGAGGTTGAAAACTCGCTTTCACTGAAAAAAGGTGAAACCGAAGAAAAAGAATATCGTGTTGTTACACAGGCCTACATTGACAAAGCAACCTCTGATCTGCGAAGCTTCGCTTCCAAGTACCCGTACAACTCCGTAAATGATATGCAGGTACATTTTAGTGAATCTGATGACTTTGAAACAGACTTTTATGAAATGGTTCTTCCGTACAGTAATGTTATGGGAACCACGCTGAAAACAGTATCGCTTTTTAAAGACATCATCGATTCTTTTGAAGATGAAGATTCCCAGGAAGCCTACGCTTCTCTGACAGCTGCCATCGATGATTACAAAGAAAAATGCTTGCTTGTTGCAAACAATCTCGGCACTGAAGCAAGTGATGCAACAACATTTTGTGATTACCTGAAAGCATTCACGATCAAATGCTTTAATGATGAGAAAAATGCAGAAGCTCAAGTCCCACCGTCAAACGATAACTACAATAAAATCACGATAAAGTTTTCGCAGAAGTGCCCCGTAGTTTCAAGAATCAAGTGTGTAGCGCGCAAAGACAAAAAAGAATTCACAACAAGCGGTTGTGCGATAAACGAATCTGATACGATGGATATCTATGTACCGGAAGGCGATACTTATGATGTTTACTACCAGATTTGGTTTTTCGGATATCCAAAAGGTTTAACCTTCAGCTTAAAATCCTACACCAAAAACAACGGAAATCTTTCCATCGAATCGAAGTATATAGATTTAGGTGCTTCCGATATAATCGTCACCCCTGATAAAGGCGGAAAATTCACGCTCCATCTTCACGATAGACCCATGTCACCGGATTATTGATAAGCCTCTTGGGTGAACTAAAAAAAATTAAAGTTCAACACATTATAAAAGGGCGAAACCTCTCGTTTCGCCCTTTTCTCAGGTCGTTATCGTCAAGTATTTTTCGGAATCCAATTCCGAATTTGCATAAAGCTTAATTGTTCTACAAACCCTGAAAAAATCTGTGATTTAGCTCTCTCCAAGCTCTATCACAAGGTTATTTAACTGCATGGTATTTACATACTGAACGTCTTTTGCAATCGCAAACACCAGACGGATCCCGATGTTTCGGGTGATATCCACAGGATTATGTATCTCGTACCATTTTTTGGGATCAAATGACTTGCAGTCATCACGCATACGGATCATAAATCCGGCATCCGTTCGTATAACCCTGATATCTATAGAGTGCTCTTTTCCATCCGAAAAGCCGTGATTTATGATGTTTGCACCCATTTCTTCGAGACAGAGGTGGATTTTTTTTGCCAATTTATCTCCGCTACCATGCTTTAAGCAAAACTTCTCAACAGCCATTCCCATATCAGCGAGTTCTTCAAATCTATAAACCGTTCTGTCGATGCTGTCTTTGGGCTCCGTAAATCCCTTCGGGAAAAATGAATAGTCCGCCGCCCTCCTTGGGAAGTGCCCCTGCTTTTTCCACGCAAGGAAAAATGTCGTGAGTAAGACCATCCCCTCGCCGATAGCCCAGGCTGCCCAGATATACCCGAGCGGAAGACTGAAGCCAAATCCGAGAACCCACGCCACTATGACAGAGTAAACAAACGTATCCAGGACTACCAGGAGATTTGCAAGTGCAACTCTGCCCATTCCCTGGACATAGTTTTCCATCATGGAATTGAGGACATTGCCGACAAATCCGAACGCATAGATACGCACGCAGTACGCCGACTCCTCAAGAAGCGCCCTATCAGAGCCTGCAAAAATACCTGCGAGCGGAGTAGCAAAAATTAAGCAAACAGCCATTTCACAAAGCGCTATAAAAAGTCCCCATTTGTTCATTATTTTTATGAGGTTTACGGCTGAGCTTCTGTCTTTTTCACCGGCTACTATTCCGGATACCAGCAGGACCGCCATGCCAAGTCCCGTACTTATCGCACCGGTTGCCGCGGTAAGAGTATTTTGGATCGAAAAAGCAGCGACTGCAAGAGGTGTTGCGACCAAAAGAAGAAGTCGGTTCATAACGATATTTCTAAGTGTTATGCAGAGGTTTACAACTCCCGACGGTGCTCCGAGCTTCATCACCTGAAGGGCGTCTTTGATCTTTAATCCTTTGAATTTAAATGTCAATACATTGTCCTTTTTCAGGTAGTGAGTAAGCGCAATAAATAAAGCTATATAATAGCTTATAGTAGTCGCCATACCCATTTCAAAAAGTCCGCCGTGGATCACAAGTGCGTTTATAAAATCTCCGGTTATATTTGCCACTGTCATCACAACAACAGCTACGATAGTTCTTTTTTGATCGCTGTCTATCTGCATAAAAGAATTTGTGATAAATGCGAGCATAAGCGCAGGGACTCCCAGTCCCAGACTTTTGATGTAGTCCGCTGCCTCAGGTCGCAGATATGCATCCTTTCCGGTCGCACCAAGAAGCATCGCGATCTGATCGCCACCGAAAAACATAACCAGCAATATCACCACGGCTATCACACCTGCAGCGATAAAGCTGATCGTATGAACCTGCTTTGCTTTTGTGAAATCTCCGCTACCGATATACCTTGAGCACAAAACCTGTATCCCCGCAGCGAGCACTCCGTTTATCGCGATCAAAAGGTTGAAGATCGGATTTGCAAGACCGTATGCCGACATATAAGACTGCCCCAGGTAACGACCGATCACGATACCGTCAACAAGCATTCCGAGCATTGTTGAGAGAACTGTCACGACCATTACTATCATCGTTCCGCGGAGCATTTTTTTGATAATCCTGTTGTCCATATATAAACCTCACGTTTTTCTCACAAATTTTTCTTTACAATTCGGGCAGGTGATCTCTATTTTTCCTTTGCCAAGCGGTACACGGATAGTTTTTTTGCAGACCGGACACCGGAAAAGCTCTTTGCCGTCGCGGTGGGCTTCCTTGCGTTTATTTCTAAATGAATTTTTGTCTTTGAAGCTGCCCAACCAGTTCGTAAATTTCGTGTTTTCCTCGGTTCGCTTTGCGATGTTTTTTGAGAAAAATCTCAGGATAAAAACGACTATACAGGCTATCTCCAAGCCAAAAAGTACCGAGAGGATGATCCTCGCGCCGGTGTACGCCCCAAGAAGTCCGATAGGCGTGGCTAAACCTGTAAACCTGAAGATGATCCCAAGTATATTTCTGATCAGAGCTATTGCAAGCCAGGCGATGATAACGGCGATATTTACACGGTCCAAGCGCGCATATCTGCCGTACATAAATTGTCTGAATCGATTCATTTTTGTCCTCCGTTTCGAAGCAAATGCATAGAACAGTCTTGTTATATAGCATCTTCTATACTATATTTTGCCGAATAATAAATCGATTATACATCAATTTTTTCCGGTTGTAAAGCATTTTACCAGAGGCGTTCTTCGACATCACTCCGTAAAAACAGCTTATTTTTGGCGCTTGTTTTGACCACCGGAAGCTTGCCGCGCTTTACGAGATCATCGATGTTTTGCCTTGTGCAATGCAGTCGTTCCATGGTTTGGGATGTGTCATACAGGTTTTGCTCGATCACTAACTGAAGCTCATCAAAGTTTATTGTGTGATCGACAGGATGAGCTTTCAACATATAATCCGGAATCTCGACATCGCTGCCCCATCGGACTCCATAGCCTCCCTCGCTTACCATCACTTTTTGAAAAATCTCCTTTGAATTTAAAACAGGAGCAAACTGTCTTTCATTTGCAACGATTTGTTTTACATCACAAACAACAGAGGATGAATCTCTGAAATAAACTAAAAGCTTGTTTTGGGGAAGTGCAAATACTGCTTTTACACGATATTGCATTCTTTTTTTTATTTCATCCGGCAGGTCATCTTCGTGTATTTCCTCTACCATACATTCATCCTGTGCACATCGACCATCTGAAAACACAAGGAGATTGTATTCATTGTATTCCTTCATCCCCTGTGCCTTGAGTATAGCTCCGATGTTTTGTCTGTCGGGCGGGATTATTCGTTGTCTGACCCAGGCAATACTCCATTTTGAATCAACATAATTTTGTTTTTTCTTCACAAAACTATCTATAATGGGAGGCGCAGTCCAATAATCAAGTCCATCTGATATTTCTATATAAAACCTTTTTGAATTATCATAATAAAACAGATATCCTATCGCACCCAACTCCGGATGGTACTCATCTCGAATCGCGCATATTTTCATAAAAGCACCATCTCCTTTCAATCATTTCTTTTATTTTATCCAGGTGTTTTTTTGAAAGCACATCATCAAGTGAATACAATAAATACTCAAATTCTTTTTCGTTAAGATTATGTAGGTCCGGTGCATTTTTGATCAATTTTAGGTTCTCAAATGTTGAAGAACTTCCTACAAAGCATTGGACCGGTTTGTCTTCCATCACATCAAATAGTTCAGCCTGTTCCTCGGTAATACAAGAAAAAATAAGCGAAAGCCCGTGATCAAATAACGGCGCAAGTCGGATGCTTTTGCTTAACTCATTTTTTAACACTTCTATATTTGCACCGTGTCGATCACGGTTTAATATCAGATAATCTGTCAAAAGCATCGCATCTACCTGATTTCGCCATCCCATCCTATCGCAAAAAGAAAGAGGAGATTCATTTTTCTTTCGATTCATTTGATAGAACACATCAAAAGCTATTTTTTTCTCACCTGTTTTTTTGAAATCCTCTGACACACACAGATATGTTTCGTATTTTTCATCTTCTATGATCACATCAGCCAGGATCAATTGATAAGGAACGTGCTCTATCCCAAGCAAAGTCAGCAACCTGTCCGCAATTATTTCATTGGCGCACTCGTGTCCAAATATACCTCTCACGCTATCGTAGGAGGAGATTTTGTAGTATTTTTTTACACCATCAAGATCAGAATAAGCTTTTAAAAATGACCCGGCAGTTCCTGAGGAATGGCGAAAAAATGACCATTTCAAATGTGTTAGATCCTGCTTTTCATGTATTATTTTATTATCCATAAGCTACCCTCAAAAAAAATATATAGTATTATGTTTCCTTCACTCATCGATGCTATCTCCCTACATTCTCTGAACAAAATAATACCACTCCACTTGACATATGTCAAGTGGAGTGGTATTTTCTGTTTCTTCTTAATTATTTACTTATACAGCCCCTTGATGGCGCAGTTCCTCAAAGGAAATTTTATCTTCAGCTTTTTGAGTGTGCTTTTCTCGTAGATATCGTACCATTTTTTGCCGATCTTTACAAATGACTCTCCTTTTTTTGAGGTCGTTTTGAATCGGATTTTTTCAACTTTGTTTCCCTTGCCCTCGGTAGGCGCGATGTCATTGTATGTAATCGCGATCGCGTAGTCTTTCACCTCGATAGGCTTGTCAAGCGGGATGGTGTAGTATCCCTCCTCATCCATATGCGCTTCCTGAGTGTAGAGGCATTTTTTGAAATCAGCGTCGTATATCTGTATTTTTATATCCTGATCTTTGGCTACGGAGTATGTCCCGACCGCTGCAAGTGTGCCGGACTTGTGGAACACATTCGCCGTGGTTATTTTTCCGTCTTTTTTGATGGAATGTTCTTTGTCATAACCGCAATCATACGATGCCACATCCGAGTACTCGTCTGTGATCGACATAGCCGTCGGACTATCCCCGTCCGGGAAAAAATCAAAGTGCGTGTCATATGAGATATAGAAGTATTCGTTATTGCTGCGTGAATTAAATGTAATCCATGCGCCGTCCTGCGACGCCTCTGTTTTGAAATACTCTTTTGGAAAATGATCATCCCATCCAACCAAAGCAACGGCATGATCATAGTCTTCTTGATCGTCAGTCACCCAGTTCTTGGTTGTATATCCGTCATAGTATCCATCCTTGCTTGGTTCTCTGTCCGGAATCGCTATATACAGAGCACCGTATTTTTTGACGTATTCTTTGATCGTATCAGGATTGTCTTCGCGCAGGATCACAGCGTTGTCAAGAACGTATTTATCAAATCCGTTCGAAAGAGCTGATACCACAACCGCTGAAAATCCTCCGAAATCTTTGGGATCTGCCCCCTCCACAAAAAAACCCTCTTTTTTGTTTTCTCCATAACAATACTCAAGAAGGCTCATCGGATCTATCTCTACTTCTTTTTTGTGCTTCATTTCATATCCTGTTTCCATCGCGAGCGACGCCGCATATAACCAGCAGGTCCCGCCCTCCTGAGCTCGCATATGTATCGGAACCTCGTCTTCAAGGTTGAAGTATCCATCGTCTCCGTGGACATATCCGTTTTTCACGATCGCGGGCTCCGGATACGGAGTAAGAGTCGGCTTTGCCGTTGCCATTTCTGCACTCGTTCCCGAAGCTGCTCCGTTATCCTGAGATGCACCCGCGCACCCAGTCAATACAAATGTAAACATCATAAAAATAACAAGCAATTTTTTCTTCATATATCCCCCTGTTATCAATCCAACTGCTCAAGTATATATTTTTTCACATTCTCGAGACCGCTTTTTTTCCACTCTCCTTTTTCTGCCTCCTTGGCAAAAGGATACATGATCGTGAAATCAAGCGCTTCTCCCTCGACTCTGCCACTCCTTTTGGGATCCAAAAAATGCTCCTCCCACATTTTTTCATCAGCGTTTTTGAACTTATCCGGGTACAAAAACAATTGCTGTTTTTTGTATGCATTTACGAATGCTTTTGCGGACAGTGGTGCCAGAAGCTTATATTCTTTTTCGGGAACATCTTCAAAAATGAGCGGAAGGTCAGAGCTTATTATTCGCTCGTTTTCTCTGTCGATGAGTATCCCCTGTGCCTCGAAATCCCAACTGTTTTCATCGAGTGTGAGACTTAGTATGATTCCTTTTTCCGTATTAAACTGAGCCCTTTGATAGTTAGTATCAAATATAAAATTTCCAAGTGAATAAAAGATCGGTTTGCCGTCAACTATTTCATAATTCATCGGCACATGCGGATGATGGCACACCACGATATCCGCTCCCATTTCGAGATACTTTATATATCTGTCTCTGACATACGGTGACGGAAGCGAAGTGAACTCCTCTCCGCCGTGTGAGACTATGATACACCAGCGGTTTTCTTTTTTTATATCATTTATATTCTTCTGTATGATATCATTTTCAGTCCACTCGAGGCACCCTGCCTTTTCGGGGCCCGCGGGCTTACATCCGCGTCTGTACCCCACCGCAAACATACCTATCCCTCCGGCCTCATCAAGTATCAGGGGTTTCGCGGCTTCATCGATATCCATACCGACACCGATGGTTTTGATACCATTTTTTCTTGCGATCTCCATGGTGCTTTTGAGCCCTGCCGGTCCCGCATCCATGATATGGTTGTTGCAAAGGTTCCATATATCTGCATCAAGCGACCGAAGGAAATAGGCAGCCTCCGGGTCTATAGTGTGCATCAGGCGCATCTCTTTGGCAGAGACCAGCTGCTTTTCCTCCTCGCTTATCATAGCGCCCTCGACATTTAGTATCACATGATCGGAGCTATGAAATCTCTCAAGTATGTCTTTTGACACAAGGTCTTTGTCGTTCCATTTTTCCGACATGTAATGGTCAAACCCGATATCTCCGGTAAATGTAAGTGTAGTTTTTGCTTTCATGTCCACCTCTTAAATGAATGATCGTTTATATGTAGTTTCAATCCCAAAAATGCCATGAATCAATTATATATTAAATCAATAAAGCGGTCAAGAATTGGCATTGTTTTTCTTGCATTTTTTCTTGATTTCTGCTATTATGTATGGTTGCAATGGATAACGGATTGCTTTATGATCAGACATAAATCACTCAACATATCATATGCACCCGTTTTTCACATAGCTAACCATCAACAATACACGATTTCAATAGAAAAGGAGATTCACCATGATCACATTTTTGTGCGGTTTGGCTTTCCTGCTCGTAGGCGGACTGATCTACGGCAGAGTAGTCGAAAGAGTTTTCAAACCAACGGATGCCGAGACACCTGCCATCAAACGCAACGACGGTGTCGACTTTGTCCCGATGAAAAAATGGAAAAATTCTCTCGTCGAGCTTTTGAACATCGCAGGAACCGGCCCTATACTCGGACCTATACAGGGTATATTGTTCGGACCTATTGCTTTTATCACGATTCCTATAGGATGCGTGATCGCCGGAGCATTTCATGATTTTATGATCGGTATGATCTCTGTACGCTACGACGGAGCTCAGACGCCTAAGCTCGTGGGAAGATTTCTCGGCAAATACTTCCACGCCATATATATGTTTTTTGTATGCCTGACACTCCTTTTGGTCGGCGTGGTATTTATCTACACCCCGGGAGATATATTTGTTTCACAGGTCCTGAATGAGGGTTCATCGGCTGCAAACCCTATGCTTTGGGTCGTGTATGGAGTTATCTTTTTGTACTTCATCATCGCAACGATTTTGCCGATCGACAAGGTTATCGGGCGCATATACCCGATTTTTGGAGCTATACTTTTGATCTCGGCCGTGGGAGTTTTCATCGGGCTTTTCACAAATGATTATCCTCTCGTAGAGATTTGGAATGCTTCCGCTACGACATTCCCGCTTAAGGGCAATTTCATACCGCTGTTTTTCGTGACGGTCGCCTGTGGTATCTGCTCGGGATTTCACTCAACGCAGGTTACACTTGTTTCAAGAACCATCACAAATGAACACGAGGGGCGTACGACCTTCTACGACATGATGCTACTCGAGGGCTTCATCGCCATGATATGGGCTGCTGCCGGAATGGGCGCGCTCCAATCAGGGCTCACGGATGCAGACACCCTCTACAACTTCCCGGCTCAGGTAGTCGGCATAGTTTCAAAAAACATGCTTGGCAGCGTGGGCGGTTTCATAGCGATCATAGGCATCATCATACTGCCGATCACCTCCGGAGACACTGCACTTCGGTCACTTCGATTGATACTTGGGGATGCCGTAAATCTCGACCAGACAAAAAAGAAAAATGCCCTCATCCTGGCTCTGATCATTTTTTCCGTGACGGCCGGACTGCTGATATGGTCAAAAGTTAATCCTGAAGGCTTCCACATCCTGTGGCAGTATTTCTCCTGGACAAATGAGGTGATCGCGGTATTCTCATTTGCTTTTATAACTGTATATATGAAGCAGCACAAACTCCCATATATCCTGTCGCTGCTTCCGGGATGCTTTTATATGTACACCGTGTCGGCATACATCCTAAATGCCCACATCGGATTCAACCTGTCGTGGACAGCGACCTACATAATTGCGGGCGTGATCACGCTTATATTTGCATTGTCGCTGATGCTTTACGACAATAAACCAAAAGAGCTCAAGGCAGCGTAGGACAACCGATAAGTCAAAACTGATTCCTGCTGACTCATATGTACTGCAAAAAAACTTATTCACATACAATTGTGAACCGTTTCGAAAAAACAATCAACCTGTTGGAGGAAAAAAATGGACATCATCAAAACCATATCAACTGAGCTTTCTATCAAAACCTGGCAGACAGAAGCCGTGGTCGAGCTTATAGACGAGGGAAACACGATCCCATTCATCGCCCGATACCGCAAGGAAAAACACGGTTCGCTTGATGACGAAAAGCTTCGTGAGCTCGACGAGAGACTACGCTATCTCCGCGGTCTGGAGGAGCGCAGACAGACGATCCTCGCCTCCATCGAGGAGCAGGGAAAGCTTACCGACGAGCTTCGCGCCCAGATAGAGGAGGCGCAGACTATGGTGCTTCTCGAGGACCTCTACCGTCCCTATAAGCAAAAACGCCGTACCCGCGCTACCATCGCAAAGGAAAAAGGCCTTGAGCCCCTCGCAGAGAGCATTTTTAACGATCAGTCCTGCAACCCCGCAGAGCTTGCAAAAGACTATATCGATCCCGAAAAAGAAGTGGAGAGCGTCTCTGATGCAATCGCAGGCGCTATGGATATCCTCGCGGAAAAATTCTCCGACGAAGCTGACTATCGTACTCAGATCCGTCGTATGACCTGGGAGGAGGGCGAGATCTCAACCTCTGAGAAATCCTCCAAAGACTCCGATGACGACGGTACGGATAACTCCAAAAACAAAAAGCTGGCTGAAAGAAGCTCTGTGTATGAGACTTACCACGACTTCACGGCTAAGCTCAAAAAACTTCAGGGATATCAGACTCTCGCGATAAACCGCGGAGAAAAAGAAAAATTCCTCACCGTCAAGCTTGTCGCGCCGCGTGAGGACATCATTGATTGGATGTGCGGACAGATCATAGAAGGGTTCTCCGGGTCATTTTTGGACTATGTAGACGGCAAAAACGCCGACGATGTCTCGGATAACGCAAAGTCGATCATTATGCTTGCCATCGCTGACAGCTATGACAGGCTGATCGCTCCCGCCATCGACAGAGAGCTTCGCTCGGAGCTTACCGAGACCGCTGAGGACGGCGCGATAAAAGTATTTGGCAAAAACTTAACTCAGCTCCTGATGCAGCCTCCGATCAAAGATCAGGTAGTGCTCGGCTGGGATCCGGCGTTTCGGACGGGCTGCAAGCTCGCCGTTGTTGACGGTACGGGCAAAGTCCTGCATACAGTCGTTGTGTACCCGACTGCGCCGCAAAACAAAATAGAAGAAACCAAAAAAACTGTAAAAGCACTCATAGATAAATACGACATCACTCTCATATCCGTCGGAAACGGTACCGCTTCTCGCGAGTCAGAGCTTGTGATAGCGGATATGCTAAAAAGTGTGAAAAAGCCTGTCCACTATGTAATAGTAAACGAGGCAGGCGCGAGCGTGTACTCAGCAAGTAAACGCGCCACAGAGGAATTCCCGGAGTTCGATGTCGGTCAGAGAAGTGCGGTCTCTATCGCGCGTAGACTGCAGGACCCTCTGGCAGAGCTTGTCAAGATCGAGCCAAAAAGCATCGGTGTCGGTCAGTATCAGCACGATATGAACCAGAAAAAGCTTGAGGAGGCTCTGGGTGCCGTAGTCGAGGACTGCGTAAACCATGTCGGTGTAGACCTAAACACAGCCTCTGCTTCACTTCTCGAGTACGTCTCGGGAGTGAGCAAGCCAATCGCAAAAAATATCGTTGCATACAGGGAAGCAAATGGAAGGTTTGTATCAAGAAAAGAGCTTTTGAAGGTTGCCAAGCTCGGACCGAAGGCCTACGAGCAGTGCGCGGGATTTATGCGGATAAGTGACGGAAAAGAGCCACTCGATGAGACAAGTGTGCATCCCGAGTCCTACGAGGCTGCAAAAAAACTTCTCTCTGATCTTGGATTTGCCGGCGATGATATCCGCGGAGGCGTGACGGGATTGTCATTATTGTTAAAAGACAAAAATAAAGAAGCCGAGAAACTCGGCATCGGTGTGGAAACTCTCAATGATATAGTCTCTGAGCTCGAGAAACCGGGACGCGACCCCCGTGATGAGATGCCCAAGCCGATCCTGCGCGGAGACGTGCTTGAGATGGAGGACCTCTCGGAAGGAATGGTCCTCAAAGGCACCGTCAGAAATGTCATCGATTTTGGGGCATTTGTCGACATCGGAGTTCACCAGGACGGACTCGTCCACATATCGCAGCTCACTGACAAAAAGTTTGTCAAACACCCTCTGGATGTGGTGAGCGTCGGCGATATAGTCGATGTCAAAGTCCTCGGAGTCGACATCAAGAAAAAAAGAATTTCACTATCTATGATAATCTAAATGCGCACTCTCTGGCCAGGAAAAACACTATAGCAAACTCGTCTTCCTGCCACAGTCTTTGGTTCCTGGACTCGGCGCATATCAAATACCCAAGTGTTTTTTCGCCGGTGCCGACTTTTACGATAAGCGGCGCCTGCACATCAAGCTCGTTCAGTACTCTGTACAGCAACGGGCTTTTTTGTTTCACTCTGTGAAGCGTGCTATCGGCAAATATGTCCTCAGTCATAAGCTCACCGATGTCACTTACATCCTCTATGAGAGTCGGATCATCAAACGAGGTGAGCATACAGTTTTCATTGACAAAGTACAGCTCTGAGATCTTCAGCTCCTGCTCGATCAGGACTTTTGCCGCTTTTAGCTGATCCGCAAAACTATCGTGCCCCTCAAATATCTGTACGAGTCCGTGCATACACAGATACGAGCTTGTCCTCGCTATCTCTCTGACATCGAGGTCTGCGTGCTCCTCCTCCGTAAAAATGGTAAAGCAGTTCCTGCCGCGGTTTTTGCCGGCATACAGAGTTTTGTCTATCTCCATAAATAATGATTCGTAGTCTCCTGCATCATCAGGATAAGTCGCACATCCCGCAGTACCGGTGACAAATAACGACTGACCGTCCGCGTGGAGATTTTTCCTGAGGATCCTTTTGTTGTCGTACATTGTTTCGAAAAATTTTTCCTTGTCCCTGTACTTCAGATCCCTTAAGTTTATGATCAGCAGCTCATCTCCGCCAAATCTCCCAACCACTCCGAAGCCTTTTGTATACTGGGCAAGCTGTTTCGAGACATCCATCAATACAAGGTCTCCGGCGTGATGGCCGTATTTATCATTGATGTTTTTGAAATTATCCAGGTCAAGGATTATAAATGTAAACGGTGTCCGCGACGATATAAGTGATTTCGCAAAATCAAAAATGTACGCTCTGGATATGATCCCGGTCAGAGAATCAAGCACCTCATCCATACTCACCTCATCGAGAAGTCTGTCGAAGTACGGGTATTTCCTGAGGTCCTCGATGCTGTACATGATCTGCGCTTTTTCTTTGTCCTTTTTGCGGCGCATAACCTCTGTCACATCGGAGAAGCTCCCGACCAGACCTACGATCTCATCGCCGCGGTAAATAGGGCGCTTGGTCGCTATGATATCGCGTTCCTCGCCATTTACCATACATTTTCCCTGAACCTTGTATGTGCTCTCTCCTGCCAGCACACGAAGCTCATCCTGTTTGAACGGTTCAGGGTCATTGTGCCAGCCCATATCCTCATCGGTTTTGCCGATTAGCACCTCTGTGGACTCAAATCCGTAAAACTCCAAAAAAGCTTTGTTCACTCCGACAAATCGTCTGTCCTTATCCTTCCAGAAAATGCAATCCTGTGCAGTATCTATGATGTCGTCAAACATTGCTTCGTTCATTTTCATGACTAATCCGTCCTTTTGATCCTCAGATTAAATTAACGATTGTTTGCTTTCTCTGTAAATCGATCGTTATTAACTACAAATCTCTCGTGCCTGCCCTCGCCGATCTTTCCGGCCTCATCAAACACTTCTATCTGAAAAATGAGCCGTCTGCCGTCCACCTCTGTCAGCTCACTCTCGCAGCGAATAGTTTTGCCGACGGGTGTCGCAGCTACATGGGCGATATTTACAAGAGTTCCTACCGTTCCCTCGCCGTCTGCAAGCTCATTTGACACGCTCATCCAGGCAGTTTTCTCGGCAAGTGCTATCATCGCCGGCGTCGCAAACACATCAAGCTCGCCACTTCCCATAGCACGGGCCGTGTTATCCGTATCTACCGTCATTTCCTGATGCCCTGTGATCCCCGGTTTTAGCATGATATCCTCCATCTGAGAGCTTTCGCGACACAAACGTCACACCAGCTCTGTTTCAGTGTAATGATTTAAATCGTATTATACCACAATTTCGCGCTTTTGCAATTTTTCGTAATGACATCATTTTTTGATCTTTACTTTTTTCAACGACGACCATTTGCCGTATATCTTTATTGATCCGTATTTCACATAGTTGCGAACCCTGAAATAATAATTCTTTCCTTTTTTCAGTTTGCTGAATGTGATCGTTTTTTTGGTCGTGATTTTGCTTGTCTTGCCGATCACCTCCGGTGAAAGCCCGTACTGATACTCGTATCCGGTTGCGCCTTTGACCTTTGATTTGAGGGTGATCTTTACTTTTTTGCCCTTTATGTTTTTGATCGATTTGATGGTCGGCTTCGTTTTGTTTGCCTTGTGAAGGATTTTGAACAGATATGGATTTGCAGCCATATCCTCGACCTGACTATGCATGATCTTGTATTCCTCGACAGCCTCCGGAGAGTAGCCATAATCATCTATGTTTTCCGGGTCTTTTGTCGACCAATATACAAAATAAGTCTGTCCACCGTCTTTTTTGAGAATGTTGATGCCGTCGGCATAGTAACTACTCTCTTCGTATGCGTCGACCGCTACCGAAAAAAGCAATCCCCCGTCGATATCATCTTTTTCCTGATTTTCTTCGTAGCATTTTTTTGAGTATACCTCGACACGGTTTTTCGCTACATACACCGCAACATATTTGTCTACCCAGGTGTCGTAAAATTTCATACGGAAGTAGTCATTTGACAAGCCGTTTACCGGCCTGAATGTGATATTGCTGTTTTTGTCGGCACATTTTTCTGCTGCTGATCCGATATATCCGTGCATGATAAGCGGTACATCCGTATCAAATGCAGTGGACGCAATCTCCGTCACGCTCTGCGGTATCTCCACATCAACAAGCTTCGGACAGGCTGCAAAAGCACGCGCGCCTACCGCAACGACCGGGAACAATTTGCCTTTGCACTCAATCTCGTTTTTTATCTCAGCGTAAGCGCCGCTTGACTTAAACTCATCCGTAACCTTGCTGACTATCGCCGTTCCGTACCCGGCATCCTCCGTATCAGTGTTGCAGGAGTATGTGATACCGTCGACAGTCACATCCTCCCACGACCCCTCATCCCCAGTGTGGATCACCGGCTCGGCCTGTGATACCCCTGCTTTTTCTGCCGCTACAGCCTTTGCCGCTTCCGGAACATAGGCGGAAGAAATAGCAAAAATGCCCGCGATGATAAATGCAACTACTCTTTTTGTCTTGTTTCGCATGGTCTTACCTCCCATAATAGCTTTCACGCTCTTGTGTTGAAAAAAACCTGTAAAAATGCCCCGTACGAACCTAATTACATAGAATTTTAGCATATTTTCGTGTATTTTTCAACTGCCTTGTCAAACGATAAAAATTGTAGTATTATAATAAATGTAGTATATGACAAAACTATGAAAAGAGGAAAAGTGTGAAAAATCACATTGATATGCTGATTTTTCACACGGTTATTTGCGACGAGCACAAATAACCTTTGATCCGACATGCGTGCTTCAAGCACGCATGCGGTGACTCGCACAAGTGCTCGTCATGGAGGATAATATGACTTACGATGCAATCATAATAGGTGCCGGTCCGGCGGGTGCGACCGCTGCAAGGCGTCTGGCAGAAGCCGGGAAAAAAGTCCTTGTTCTCGACCGTCGCGAGGGAGTCGGCGGAAACTGCTACGATGAAAAAGACGAGTACGGGATCACGGTCCACAAGTACGGGCCGCACATTTTTCACACAAACATAAAGCGGGTATATGACTTTTTGTCGCGTTTTACCGAGTGGTATGATTATTCACATGAGGTTGTCGCCAATGTCTACGGCGAGGAGATCCCTGTGCCGTTTAACCTAAACACTCTTGAGATGGTTTTTCCTGATGAAGCAGTCGGGCTCGAAAAGCTTTTGACAGACAGATTCGGCGAGGGCGCGCGGGTTCCCATCCTCAAGCTTCGTGAGGCTGACGATGAGGGCTTGAAAAAAATAGCTAATTATGTCTATGAGAACATTTTTTTGAAATACACCATGAAGCAGTGGGGCAAGTCTCCGGAGGAGATAGATCCGGCGGTATCGGGCCGCGTCCCTGTGGTGATATCGCGCGATAACAGGTATTTTCAAGACACATATCAGGGTATGCCAAAAAACGGGTACACGCCTCTTTTTGAAAAAATGCTCGCACACGAAAACATCTCTTTCATCGCAAACACTGACTCGTCGGATGTGTTGAGGATAGATCCGGACGCTGATGTCAAAGTATCGATCAGAAATGATCTTGATAGCTTTGTTGAGACTATGACTGCTTCAGACTCAACCGGTAACGCTGTTTCTGATATAAATGCATCGACCGGAACCGCCGAAACAGCGGATTTCGTCCCATTTGACGGTCGTATCATTTTTACCGGAGCTATCGATGAGCTTTTTGATTACAGATTCGGGCACCTTCCGTACAGATCACTTGAGTTTAGATTTGAACATCTTGACAAAGACAGGTTTCAGAGTCACGCTGTGGTAAACTACACGGTAAGCGAGGATTTCACCAGGATAACGGAGTTCAAAGCAATGACCGGCGAGGATGACAGATCAGGTACAACGATCATCAGGGAATACCCGTTTGCATACACAGGCGCAAAAGGCGAGATCCCGTACTATGCGATCAACAACCCTGAGAACGACGCTCTCTACGAAAAATACAAAGCTTTGGCCGACGAGATCCCGGCGCTTACTCTTCTCGGTCGACTCGCTGAATACAAATACTATAACATTGATGCAATAGTTGACAGAGCGCTTGAAATATGATCACGCATATCACCGGTCATGCACATCCCCTGCAAAAACTGAAAGAGGCAGCCAACAATGACTGCCTCTTTTTTTGTTCTTTTTTAAATCAGTGATTTGAAGCTTTTGTTGCACTCCATTCTGAGTAGTGCTTACCGTTTCTAACCACATAACTACGCACTCTGTAATAATATTTTTTTCCAGACGTATTGGAATAATTGATATAATTCCTTTTCGCGGATGGTTTTCTATCTACTACTCCAATTTTAAATTTTGGGCTCGAACATCGTTGGAATTCATATCCTGTAATATCTGCAACGGTTTTCACTTGCTTACAAGTCACTTTGGCTCCTATATTTGTCTTAACTATGCTTATGATACTGGTCGGGGCTACTACTACATTCACAGTAACCTTCTTTTTGGATGAGTCGAATTCATCAGTTGCAGTGGCTTTAACAGTAATATATGCTTTTCCCGGTGAAAGGATGGTCACTTTTCCTTTAGAATCAACCTTGCATACTTTTTTATCTGAGCTGGTATATTTTATCTTTGTATACGCTTTTGCATTGAGCCTAAATGAAACATTTACTTTATAATTTTTCTTGTACGAGGTCTTTTCAAGCTTTATACTATTTGGCAGTTTCCAGCATGCATACAATGTGGTTTTTGCATTGTTTTCCAAGATATCTTTTGTGGATTTTGTCTTGTATTCTTTATCTGTATACCATCCACAGAATACCATTTCTTGATAAGTATCATTTGTTTTTCTGATGATAAACTCGCTGTTTTTTTCATCGTCCCCGAAACAGATTTTATATGGATCATCTACCACAGTATCTCTGTCATAATAATCATAATAAATCCCGTCTTTAATATCGCATTTTTCCTCTGTTCCATCTGCCTTGACAATATAGAATTCCTCAACGCCTAAATCATACTTGACCTCTCCCTGATTCTCCGGGACAGTCTCTTTGTAACCGTTGTCTGCAGGTGCAACTCCAACCCTGATCACAAATGTTGTCTGCGGATTTTGAAAATGCGCGCTTTTTGTAGCTTTCACGCTGATGGTGTACTCTCCATCAGCAATTCCTGTTGGAATAGTAACCTTTCCTGTTGTATCTACAGATATTTTCTGCAGGGCATTTGAATCCTGAGAACCGGACACAGTATATGAAACATCTGATGGAATCTCATTTAGGAACAGATTGAAAGAATACCCTTCATCTTTTGCCTTTTTGGGATTGTATGTAAAGCTGTTTCTCGATCCGTACAGTGCTTTCAGCTGACTTGCCCTGACGATATCAAACGTCACCAAAATGAACCCTGCGTACTCTGAATCTTCCTTTGCTTCAATTATGACCGTTCCGTTTCCTTTGCCGACCTCAAAGTTCTCTCCATAGGTAACGGTGTAGTTTTTGGGATCGATGATCTCGTTACCGAGCTTGAGGCTTTCCACTTCAGGACAGATCTGTTTAGCTTGGTACTCGAATTCGTTTGGATTGCCCGTCTTTCCTCCCTTAAGAGAAACCTGTGCATTCGATATGATCGTTTTGTCGGTAAGAATGGCCGTGTAGTCATAATCAATCAATACATTGTTTGGATTATTTACATCATACGGAAGTACAACCTTTCCGGCAAACAACATCTTTTCATCTGTTGACTCCTCTGCTATCGGAGTCCAGTTGATACCTGCTGTTCTTGTATATGTTCCTGCAGCATTGAGGACAAGCGTAACAGTCTTTGGAAGGGCTGCTTTTACTTCCTCCGTCGTAGAGCCTTTTTTGAAATAACCCGTTTGCGGGAATTCCTTGATGGAGTACAGATTGTAGTAAACAACAGTCTGGTGGCTTCCTCTGGCATAGTAGCTTATCCCTGCGGCATCGTACAATGACAGGTTCGCATCGCCGCCGACTCCCTCGGCTTTTCCTGATTTTGATGAACCTACCACTGAGATACTGCCGACTACAAGTACAACAGCCAGGATAAGACTCAGAAATCTCGTTCTTTTCCTTCTTCTTTCTTCCTTGCTCATTCTAATCTTCCTTCCTTATGCAGTGTGTCTGAAAAATGCCCGCTTTGAACAATTCTCAATATATCTCGACGCGTTTTCGTCATTCTCGCGGATGATGAAACCCGTCAGAACCTGAATTGCTGATTATTATATCATTTCTTAATTGAACATGCAATAGTATTGGCCCATTTTTTTGATAGTTTTACTATTTTTTTCAATTTTTCCTTTTTTTTCGGTCTTTTTTCGGTGTGTTATCGCAGACCATCTCCAGCGTGATAAGCCCTATCGCAAGGACCGTTGCCATCTGTGATCTGTATGTAAATGTAAAGCAGACCGTGGAGTGATCGTTCATAACAAGGTATCTGATGTACGGTATCAACGCTATGATCCCGTACAGGATTATGTACTCTTTTTTGATGCTCTTCTTTTTGTAAACTATGATGAAACAGATAAGTATGATGATCGCCACGAGCGTGAGTATAGCCCAAAGATCGCCGATCCCCACAGGAAGAATAGTTATCGCGTTTGACACCAATGCCTTGATCGGATTGCCGACGGATATGGTCGAGGTTCCGATCCTCTGGGATATATGCCCTGTGACATACGGCATTGCGTTGGTTCCAAGGATCACGGACGCCACCACCCATTTCATAACCCACATCCCGCAGTACCCTACAGCCCAAAGGATACCTGATTTCAGGGATATCTTAAGCGGTGAAAGCTTCTCGTCTGTCGGGGCATTTTTACTGCGGATGGCGAGCAGCAAAAGCAGCGGGACAAGCAGTGTGAGGATCTCCGTTGTCAAAAAATCAAAAAAATTCGTCGCCATCCCGGTCACCAAAAATGTCGTGAACAGGCGTTTGTACCTGGCCTTCGTTCCCCACACGACCGTGAGGATCGACACTATACCGACTATGTAGAAATTCCAGACGAACTCAAGACAAAACGGCACGAAAACTATCCCGACCATAAGCAGGCTCACAACCAGACATATCGCTTCCTTCAGAAGGCTTTTTTTCCACATAAGGATCAATAGCCCCACGTACAGCAGCGAGATCAGCACGATATTTACCGTGTACATGCCACCTACATCAGTGAACAGGTGGAAAAATCGTATGATCGTCACCGGCCCGTGCCAATACCTGAGATACTCGATGTTTTTTTCTCTGTCGTCGTTTACCGTGTCTCGCAGGTCGCGATTTGCCCCGTCTGTTTCGTAGGATTTCCTGAGGATATAGTACGATGACCACATCGCTGAGGAAAACGGGTTTTTTGCGTCGGAGTGCCACGCTATATTTAGCCAGACCGAGTCGGCATACCTGTCAAGCTGGCTTCCGGGCACGCCTTTCATAAGCTCGACACCGACCGAGTTTTCGCACATTTTGTCCGCCGATGACAGCATATGCTCCCTCATCGCATCCTTGCTGATAAACTCAGACACAACGCGAAAACACAAAAACACCGCAAGCGCGATAAAAAAAACGGCGATATACTTGAATAATCCTTTTATCATTGGGCGTCACCTACCTATGCCGAATCGTTTTTTTCTCTATCACTTCAATACTTCAACTGTGAATTGTTCCAAGGTAACTCGCTTATACCATTAATGTTTAATATCAAACGCAAATCAATTCTATCACATATACTCGTTTTTTTCAATGAAAGAATGCCGGAATCCTACGGGGCATTTTTCAAAAGTATAAAAATACTCCGTCCGAACTCTCAAAACACTTGCGGGGGTCGGATCATTGTGTTATAATGTGTGTTTATAGAAATCATTCGGAACATTTTTTATGAAAGGACAATGCGATATGGATAACAGAAATCTGACACTACTTACTGACTACTACGAGCTCACAATGATGCAGGGGTACTACAAAAATAACCTCTACGAGCGCGTTGTTTTCGATGTTTTTTACAGACAGAATCCCGATGACAGCGGGTTCGCTATATGTGCGGGGCTGGAAAATGTAATTGACTATATCAAAAAGCTTCATTTCGACTACGAGGATATAGATTATCTGAGAAGTCTTGGGGATTTTGACGAAGATTTCCTGGATTATCTCGCAAGCTTTCATTTCACGGGTGATATATATGCGATCCCGGAGGGGTCTGTGATATTCCCGAGGGAGCCGCTCCTGAAGGTTGTTGCGCCGATCATGGAGGCGCAGCTTGTGGAGACAGCAATCCTCAACCTGATCAACCATCAATCACTGATCGCGACGAAGGCTGCCAGAGTATGCTATGCGGCAAAAGGCGGCGCTGTGATGGAGTTCGGGCTGAGACGCGCGCAGGGTCCTGACGCCGGTACGCTCGGTGCGAGAGCCGCTGTAATTGGCGGTTGCGTCGGCACAAGTAATGTCATCTGTGCGAAAAAGTACGGCATCCCCGCTCTGGGAACTCACGCTCACAGCTGGATAATGAGCTTCCCGGATGAGATCACGGCATTTAGGAAATACGCCTCCCTCTACCCCGGAAACACGACACTTCTCGTGGACACCTACGACACGCTGCGCTCCGGTGTTCCAAATGCGATAAAAGTATTTCAGGAGCTCCGAGACAAAAATGCTATGCCGAAGGCATACGGCATCAGACTTGACTCGGGAGACCTCGCTTACCTATCGAAAAAGGCGAGAAAAATGCTTGATGAGGCAGGATTTACGGATGCGAAGATATGTGCTTCATCAGACCTTGATGAGTACCTGATCGATTCACTTCTGGCTCAGGGTGCAAAAATAGACTCCTGGGGCGTAGGTACAAACCTGATCACTTCGAAAAACACGCCTGCATTCGGCGGCGTTTACAAGCTATCTGCTGTAGAGAACGAGGCATACGCAAAATCAGAGACAAACGATGGCTGGGATCCAAGGATCAAGCTATCGGAGAACCCGATCAAAGTCACAAACCCTGGCAATAAAACCGTATTCAGAATATATGACAAAGAAACCGGAAAGATAAGGGCTGACCTGATAGCCCTCGCAGGCGAGGAATTCGACACCTCTGAGGATCTGATGCTTTTTGATCCGGACGCAACCTGGAACAAAACCAGACTCGAGGGCGGCACATACACAATGAAAGAGATCCTCATACCTATATTCAAAAACGGCCAGTGCCTGTATGAGTCACCGTCTGTTATGGACCTGCAGAAATTCTGCAAAAAAGAGCTCGAGACACTTTGGGACGAGAGCAGACGACTTGTCAATCCGCAGAAAGTATTTGTGGATCTGTCGGATAAGCTCTACGATATCAAGTCATCGCTGCTTGATAAATACTCGCAGAAATAATCATTATCTATAAAAGAAACCAACGACGAATAAAAAAACACCCAAAAAACACAAAAAACACTTGACAAAACAAAACTCGTACTGTAAAATAGCCTTTGTTGTCAGCGAAACATCGCAAAAAGACACGCGGGTGTAGTTCAATGGTAGAATGTCAGCCTTCCAAGCTGAACACGTGGGTTCGATTCCCATCACCCGCTGAAAACGAAAAGGACATCCTTCAGGATGTCCTTTTTGCTTTCAACAGGTGATGGTCACGAATCGCCCCCACATGGGCAAATTCACGAAGTGAATTTGATAGGTGAATTGACGAAGACAATTCACCTTGTTCGACTTCCCATCACCCGCAATGGTCATAATCCGAACCCACCGGGGTAAAAACGCCATTAGGCGTTTTTTCAGCGAACCTGCTTGCAGGTTCGTTTTCGATCTCCCATCACAGGTGATGGATTAAAATATAGAAACACATGGGCAAATTCACGAAGTGAATTTGATAGGTGAATTGACGAAGACATGAGATGACACCCGAGAGGGTTTTTTTTTGCTCTGAGTCTGTAGTTTTGATGTGGACGTTTTTTCTATAATAATGAGAAATACTATTATAGGAGGGACGCCTATGAGCTCAACAGTTTACGGATATGTGAGAGTATCCACTCAATGTCAGAATGAAGATCGACAGATGATTGCACTGGAAGAGATGGATGTACCAGAAGAGAATGTCTATGTCGACAAGCAATCGGGAAAGGACTTTAATCGGCCACAGTACAAACGATTGATGAAGCGGATAAAAGAGGGGGATGTTATCTATATCAAAAGTATAGATCGTCTTGGTCGGAACTACGACGAGATCCTCGAACAGTGGCGTGTCATCACAAAAGTCAAAAAAGTAGATATCGTTGTGATTGATATGCCGATACTGGATACCCGGCGTGACAAGAACCTAATCGGTACGCTTGTATCGGATATCTTTCTCCAAGTACTTTCCTTCGTTGCGGAGAACGAGAGAACGACTATTCGTCAACGACAGGCGGAGGGAATTGCTGCAGCAAAGGCTCGTGGGGTTCGCTTCGGACGAGCACCGGAGCCTTTACCAGATAACTTTCATGAAATATATCAGCGTTGGAAACGTAAGGAATTAACGATAGAACAGGCCGCTGAGGAGTGTGGTATGGCAAAAAGCACATTTTTTGACAAGGCTAAGAAATACGGAAAAGCCACCTTGCCGGAAGACTAAAGAAATCCGAAAAGGTGTGCTTTATCGGATTTCTGTTGCTTCTTATGAAAACAATTTCACTATACCACCATCATAGTCAAAAGTCAATAAAAATCCCGAAATCTCTACGAATTTCAGAGTTTCGAAGTCTTAAAAGATTTGTCACTCGGATTCTTTCCGATAAAGCACACTTTTTCGGAAGGGTAGAAATGGATAATTTAGAAACGGAAACTGGAAGACTATACGCATAATAAGCGTTTGGATTCTTGTTTTTTTAGAATGGAGGTGTCTAGAATGAAAAAGATGAAACGGCTTGGTTCCATTGTATTAGTGTTTGCGCTTTCTTTAGGAGTATGCAGTTTCAACTCAGAAAAGGAAGCAAATGCAAAGTCGGAGTATACAGAGATATATACATTAAATGATTTTATGCAGATGGGCGCTAATTCTGATGGCAAATATCGATTGATGGCTGACATAGATTTGTCCCCATATTCGCGCGGTGGAACTGCAGACACAGGTCATGGATGGACACCATTTGATTATTTTGCTGGAGAATTAGATGGGAATGGACACCGGATTGACCATTTAACGATGTATGGAGATATTACGGAAAAGCATTCGGGCGACAGTCCTTGCGCTGCGTTGTTCTCACAATTAGGCACTGAGGCATCTATATATAACCTTTCGTTAACTAACGTAAACATTGATGTAAACTATGTGCCTCTTGGTTATGATAGTTCAGAAAACGATGGTATTGGGAATTGGAGCATACGTTATACATTGGAAATGGGAGCCCTTACTCCGAGCTGTGGTAAAGACAATCATATTCAAGACATTTATGTGGATGGAAATATAAAACTATCAAACAAGTTTCCTGGATCAATTAATATGGGAGGCATTGTTGGAACCGCTCATGGGTATAGTTCTTTGACGAATTGTGTCAATAATGCATCGGTTTCTTATGAGGGATATGATGATGGAGATGTAATGGTTGGGGGTATTGCAGGATCTGGTTCCGGTCCTTACGAAGGATGCCTAGTTAGGTGTATAAATGTGGGATCTGTAACTAAAAAATCAGGAATAAATCTTGGAAGTGTTATTGGAAATGACGAGTTTGGAGGTAATAATTGTTATTTCCTGAACAACAACGCGGACGCACAAGATAAAGTACGAGGCTGTACATGTATTACACCGTTTACTATGTCTATGGAAGGAACATTTAAAGACTTCGACTTTGAATATAGTTGGGTAATAGATACAAACTCGTCATTTCAGTTTCCCCAGTTGAAAGGCAACCGAGCAGATAGAGTGCTTGGAATAACTTGGGACAAAATGCCCACAAAAACATCTTATCAACAAGGCGAAGCATTAGATGTTTCTGACGCAAGAGTTATAGTAGAGTATGAAAAAGCTGGAAAGAAAACGATAGAAGTCCCCAGAGATGCAGTTTTGGGATATCATCCATACGCTGAAGGAAAGCAAGTAGTAAAGATTCAAATCGGTGACAAATCTGTTCAATATGATGTAGAAGTGTCCCGAAATGAAAGCTGTGTGATTGATCCGGATATCTACGATTTTGTGGGTTCTCCTGACTCGGGAATAAGAATTTCAAGTAAACGATCATCTCTTACTTGTGTTAGTAATAACGAGCAAATTGTGGCACCGGTAGGTAACTATGACGACTATGAAGATGGAGATCTGATTGGTTATAGGTTCAAGTTGATACGAAATGGTGTGGCCACAATAACAGCCACTGCTGATAATGGTGTAGTTAAGGATTATACCGTTGTGGTTGCTACTCCTACAGAAAAGATTAAGTTAAGCAAAAAATCTTTGACAATTAAACTAGGTGAAACTGCAAATGTAGAAGCGGAAGTCGTTCCAGATGATTCTTCGTTTGCTGTAATATGGAGTTCTTCAGACGAATCTGTTGCCACTGTAGAGGATGGGAAAATTAAAGGGATCTCTGAAGGTAACGCAACTATTTATGTTACATCTGGCGATGTAAAAAAATCAATCTCGGTAACTGTTGAAAAGCCATTAGAAAAACCAGGACAGGTAAAAGGGATTAAAGCCAAAAAAACAAAAACCCAAAAGAAATGGGGAAACAAATACATCTGGAATAAAATATCATGGAAAAAAGTTAAAGGTGCAGATGGATATCGTGTGCAGTTATATCTTAAGGCAAAAACATATATTCTGTCTGAAGCAGAATCTGGATGGTACTATTGGGATACAAAATCAACAAGCAAAACCATGAAAATTGCAGGGTATGCATCGGATCCCAAATGGTATGACGCATATACAAAAGTTAAAATTAGAGCATATAAAAAGGGGAAAAATGGAAAGAAATTGTTTGGAAAATGGTCAAAAACAATTACAACCAAATATAGATAATCCATAAGTCATTAGTAAAGGAGACGATCATAATGTTTTGTTCGAAATGCGGAAAAGAGATAAGCGATTCAGTAGAGTATTGTCCGTTTTGTGGAACAAAAAATATACTATTGCACGATGAAAAAGCACAGTATAATGTAGTTTCAAAAGAGAATATCGAAAACAGAACGGATACAGGAAATCCATTTAGGGCAATTAATAGTGAGATTACGGATGAAGATCGTAAAGATGTTAATTATGATCGCTACGAAACTCGAGAAAAAGCAGTAGCTGGAGCTTGGGAAGGATTCAAAACACTAGTTACAACTATTCTTGTTTTAGCCGGCATAGTAGCGGTCATCATTTGGGTGGTGATTCCTTGGTTTAAAGGGAAGAATAGTAGCGACGAGAGCAATCAGACACAGACTGAAACAGTCACAACAACGACCGTTTCGGCAACTTCAGATGATAAGACAGATGAATTAGTTAACTATTTCAATGAATACAGGAAACCCTTCTTTGAAAAGGAGTCTGCGTTTATTGATAAATACAATTTATTTCAAAGTCTTGAAGTAAATGCCGAAGATCAAACGTATTATAATCATCTTGTTGAAACAAAACAATTAGCTGAGGACTTAGAGTCTGAAGCAGAAAGGATCCAGAAACTCCTAAAAGATGATAAGATTAAATCAGTAAATCAAATCCTTATTGATATTGCTACTGATTATTGTAAAATTATGGAGTCGTATGATTCAGAGTATAATAAATGGGTAAATAATGAAGACCCGGATAAAATCTTAGGGATAGACTTCTTTGATGCTAAGTTTAGCAATAATAATAAAGTATTGAGAAACGAAGTCGATAATCTGTATGATAAATATGATAGAGATATAAAGAGTCTAGCAAAAGATTATGGTATGACAATTACGAAAACGGATGAGGAAAAAGAATAAACCAGTTAGAGTATACTGTTAAGGAGGGCTCATAGAATGGAAACTTTAGTAATAGTTGGCCTAATTGTAATCCTTATAGCATGCTTATTGTGTGATATTACTGCAATACTATTAAGAAAAAAACTGAGAGACCTTGTATACTGGAGCGAGGCTGGGTATGAGCTTGCAATAACAGACAACAAGCAGGATTTCGTCAATACTTATAATAATACAGAGCAGGGGAAATACTGTCCAGCATATATAAATAATGATGAAGTATTCGTAAAAGGACGTTTGGGTGATCACAAGATCACATGGCTTGGAAACAAGGTGTATAGTGATCGTTCATATATTAGTGAACTGAATCAGGATTATTTCAAGTTTTTTCATTTTTTTCGGTTCATAAACTGGATACGAAGTATAAAGTTCTCAAAACAGATTGACTGGGTTCATGATGGCATATGTGTTATGGAAGTAATTGCAAAAGCATATGATCCTAACCATGCCGTGCCTAAACTTGCGACAGGAAAAACCGCAACATATAAAGGAATCATACCGATAGGGTTGATTGCATTCCTGATCGGAGTGGGGCTTCTTCTTGTAGGTCTTTTTATTGATTTTTCACCAAGTAGTTCTGAAACCATTACAGCTGATCAAAGTGTTAATGAGGAACTTGAAAAACTCAAGGAAGAGA
The DNA here is from genome assembly GCA_947166015.1 of uncultured Lachnospiraceae bacterium. Classification (GTDB taxonomy): domain Bacteria; phylum Bacillota; class Clostridia; order Lachnospirales; family Lachnospiraceae; genus Eubacterium_F. The sequence continues at coordinate 13,208 of CAMVCQ010000006.1, read as the reverse complement.
ATGATAAAAAGGATGATATGGTTGAGGAGCCAACTTCTACTCCCGAACCAACAGCTACTCCTGAACCCACACCAGAACCGGATTATACATATATTATTGACGATAGCGATTCAAAGTATTTAAAAGAAAAGGATCTGAAAGGATTATCAAAGAGCGAACTAAGACTAGCTCGAAATGAGATTTTTGCTAGACATGGTTGTATTTTCAAGGATAAATCACTGAATAAGTTTTTTAAAAAAAAGGCATGGTATACGCCTGAGATAAAGATATCGAAGTTTTCTGAGAAGGAGCTTAACAAGTATGAAAAAGCAAACATCCAACTTATCGCGGATAAAGAGAATGGTGTAACACCTCAGAGTTGGCTTGGATCCTATTTTGCAACAGATAGTGAAGCAGAATTTGATGTTATTGATGCAAACAGCAAGGGAGTCACTATTGCTTCTATGGATAGCGAGGGCGGTGTAGGAGACCAGTATTTCTGTACTTTCACTAAAGGTTATTCGTATGCAGAGTATGATGAAGATGGATGGACTGGTATTAAGGCACATAAAGACGGAAATCGTTTATACATCACGATGATAGACTATTACGAGGGAACTGAGACTTCATATACATTACAGAAATACTGAGAATAAAAGAGATAACCCCTGAGGGAAGGATAATGTAAAGAGGAGAGTAATCCTAACCTATTCTTTGGCCAATAGCTTAAGACCAGTTATCCCGACCACTATGAGAAGAATGCAGATCACCTGTGGGATAGATAGTTCCCCGCTTTTTTTGGATTTTGAAGCTTTCTCCGACTGTTAATCACGCCTTTTCAACAACTGATTATACTCATGTTTTGCAAAAATCCAATATTTTTCTTCCCTCACAACCCCGACTTTTCGCACACATTGCATCAGTGCAATAAAGCACGAAAAATCATTCATCTGAGGCACCCCTGATATCTTTACAAATAGATCATGATATGTTACACTATGCTCGAAAAAAGAAAAGTCGAACGGGTTTAGGAAAGAGCCATCAACGTTCGTCAAGTATATTTATGAAAGTAGGAGCAGTTCTTACTAATTATTTTGCTATGTAAAGCTTATGGAGAGTCGGAGAATGAAGAAAACCTTGGTTTATTTGGCTATAGGTATTCCGATAGGGCAGCTTAGCAAGGGAAAAGAAACATCCGGATGGGCAGTGGTGTTGATGTATCTGTGAGAGTTGACATTTGGTATAGTGCCGACTATTGGGAGTATTAAGGTAGCGTAGAGCCTGACGAAGTAAGGCGTTGGGGGTTGTAAAAAGTCTTGAATACTGGATTATTATGTAGTAAAATGGGCATATTAAAACAAATATCTGGAGGAAGCCGTGTTAGTAGTAGGTCATATTGATTTGGATATATATAAATGTGTGTCCAAAGATATTATTACTAAAGAAGTAATAATAACGGAAGAACGCATAGAACACATTAAATTAAGACATCCAAACGATTATGAAAACTATTCTCAACATATAACTTCTATCATTGAGGATCCGGATTATATCATAGAGGATAATTATCCGGATTCAGCTATTTTGTTAAAGGAAATAACCGAAGGAAATGAAAGATTTCAGCTTGTTATAAGGCTTTCAACATCAAATAATGATAGTGAATGGAAAAATTCAGTGATAACCTTTTTGAAAATAAGTGAGCGAACATGGAACAAGTATCTTCGAAATAAAAAAATCCTTTACAAACGAGGTGAATAGTGTTAATATGATAATAGAAGAATGTCTTTGAGGTGGAAACTTCGTGTCGCCACACGCCGTAAGGCTACAAAGAGATTCGGGAGTAGGCACGCCCGACAAAGATTTCTTTTAAAGCAACATTTAAAGCCGTTGAGAAATCAGCGGCTTTTATCATATTGGCATATTATCCGCTTTTATTAAGTATGAAAACGTGAAAAAAATGACAGCAAAACAGTTGGAAGACTCCACACTTTAGATGGCGGTACAGCTTAATTTACCCTCATTCAAGATCCCATGATGGACGGCATATGTGGGTTTCATATGTGAGTGTCAATAAAAAAACACTTGACAAATCCACCAAAGTACGATAGAACGGCATTTGTTGTGACAGAAGGGTGACAAATGCCACCCCGATACATATCATATTTTAACCCAGACCCACATCGAGCGCCATCATCGTAACAAATCCCAGCGCAAAGCACATAGTTCCTATATTTGAGTGCTTACCCTCTGACATCTCGGGGATCAGCTCCTCGACGACCACATATATCATCGCGCCCGCTGCAAAGCTGAGCAGATAGGGCATCAGCGGGACCAAAAAACCTGCCGAGACTATCACCAAAACCGCGCCGAGCGGCTCGACGATACCTGAGAGGACACCATATAAAAATGTCCGCCCCTTCGGAACACCCTCCGCAAGCAGCGGCACGGAAACGATGGCTCCCTCAGGGAAGTTCTGTATCGCGATACCTATAGCAAGAGCCAGTGCTCCCATGAAAGAAATCTGTTCATTTCCATATATCCAGCCCGCGCAAACAACTCCGACGGCCATTCCCTCGGGGATGTTGTGAAGAGTCACTGCAAGTACGAGCTTTGTCGTCTTTTTCATGCCTGTTTGAGGTCCCTCCTCGCTGTTGTCGAGGTGCATATGAGGGATCACTATGTCGAGCAGGAGCAAAAAAAGCATACCGATCAAAAATCCAACCGTCGCCGGGATAAACCCCAGCTTTCCCATATCCGCCGACTGCTCGATAGCCGGCAACAAAAGACTGAAAAATGAAGCGGCAACCATCACTCCCGAAGCAAAGCCCGAAAGAGCTTTTTGCATCCGTTCGCCGATGGCATTTTTAAAGAAAAATACGCACGCCGCGCCGAGCGAAGTGCCCAAAAACGGAATCAAAATCACTTGCCACATTTTTTTCTCCTCGTATCTGATCCATTATTTCTATATACCAACTAATCATAAATTATACTACAATCAAACTTTGTTTTCAACCGGAACTATCCGCACTTTTTTCAAAAACCTGCAAAGAATAATCACATAAAATAATCGCTTGAATTATACAAGACATGATAGTATAATGTGACTGTTTGAGAAAAAAACGCACAGAGAGTGCGTGTAACGGGTGATACTGATAAATAAAGGGGTTGTTGATGGGAACTGTACGCTTTGTCATAAACGGTGTTTTTCTGGGAGTCGGTCTTGCGATGGACGCGTTTTCGGTGTCGCTTGCAAACGGATTAAAAGAGCCCCGTATGAAAAATGCAAAAAGGATAAAGATAGCAGGCGTATTTGCGGGATTTCAGTATCTGATGCCGATGATAGGATGGGTTTTGGTGCATACGCTTATGGAAGCGTTTTCATCTATCCAGGCGTACATCCCGTGGGTCGCACTGTGCCTGTTGGGATTTATCGGGACAAAAATGCTCATCGAAGGTATAAAAACCTGGAACGACACAGAGCTGCCCGATAATGAACTGGGGCATGGAACGCTGATTGTTCAGGGGATCGCAACATCCATAGATGCTCTGTCGGTCGGGTTTACTATCGCATCATACACACTTGTATCGGCACTTATCTGCGGACTTATCATAGCTGTCGTGACATTTTTGATATCTATGGCAGGACTTATCATAGGAAAAAAGCTTGGCATGAAGCTCGCCGGAAAAGCGTCTGTTTTGGGCGGTGTGATACTGATAGCCATAGGGCTAAAGATGGTTCTTTGGTGATCACGCCCGGGTTACAGCGTTTTGCATATCATTTACAGCATTTCGCGCACCGCTTGTATCAGCTCACCCGCCTCTTCGTAGTCGAGGTTTGCCACCAGATAACATAGCTTTTTAATCTTCGTCGCCGCTTCCTCGTCAAAAACATAAGAAGAAAGTGTGTCGGCGCACGCCTCCGCGGAAGTCAGGTCAAAATCCCTGATCGCTGATTCAAGGTTATCAAGGACATCCATAACTTCATTTTTGTCGAATTTTTTGTCGGGCGCGGCCTTGACCGCAGCGTAAGGCTGCAGGTAGGGCTTAAGTGCCGAGAACTCTGCAAGCACGCTCGGCGTGCACTCTTTGATCTTTGGAACATCATTATCGGAACCAAGCTTCTCAAGAGTGTAAAAATTCTCCGCAAGCTCCATCGCACCTATCATGCGACAGGTCGTTTTCAACGCATGAACCTCTGTCGTATAGCTTTTGATGTTGCCGGATTCGAGATTTGCGCGGATAGAATCACATTTATCATCGATCAGCTTGTACACATCACCCAAAAGCTCTCTAAAAAGTGCCGGATTCCCGGCGTTTTCAATGCCTTTTTGATTGTTGATACCCGGGATATCGATCTCTGACATGACCTCATCACTACCGACCGTAGTGTGCGACGACACGGATTTCCCGCTGGTATTTTCACTGTTATTTTTGTTATTATTCATTATCCCTCCACATCGAACGCTTCCCTCAGGTCGCGTGCAGGTCTGTGACACAACCCTGCCTGTAGTTGTTTTTCGTACGTTTGAAACAACTCAAGTATACCACGAACAGAAGGCATAAACAAGCATTTTTTTGTTGACAATAAAGCGTAATTAAGATAATATGAAGATGACGCATTTTCGTATTTGCAAGGGAGAAAATATATGCAACCTCGTATAGTGGTAGTCGATGATGATTCTATAGTATTGAAAAGAGCGTGGACCATTCTTACTGAAGCCGATATGAAGGCAGTCGTGCTCAAAAGCGGAGCGCAGCTGCTTGATTATGTCAGTGAGAACGAAGCCCCGGATCTGATACTTCTCGATATCCGTATGCCCGAGATGGACGGATTTGAGGTGCTTGAAAAGCTCCGAAGCAGAGAGGAAAAAGGAAGCGAGATCCCGGTCATATTTCTGACGGCAAACGAGGATGAAGCGGCCGAGGCAAAAGGCTTGGCAAGCGGTGCGATGGACTACATCAGGAAACCATTTGTTGCAAACATCCTTGTGCTTCGTGTCAAGCGGGCTGTGGAGCTTGTGCGCCTGCAGAGAAACCTCGCAGATGAAGTCGAAAAAAAGACTATGGAGTACGAGGAGCTTTTCATCCAGGTCGTGGAGTCGCTCGCGACAGCGATAGATGCCAAGGATACCTACACAAACGGGCACTCGGTCCGCGTGGCGGAGTACTCAAAAGAAATAGCAAAAAGGTACGGCTACAATGAGGAAAAGCAGGACGCCGTATTTATGATGGGACTTCTCCACGATGTCGGCAAGATCGGTATCCCTGACAGCGTGATAAACAAACCCGCAAGGCTTACGGATGAAGAGTTTGCATTGATCAAAACACATCCGTCTGTGGGTGCAAGGATCCTGTCAAACATAAAAAAAATGCCCCGGCTCGCAGACGGCGCGAGATGGCATCACGAGAGATATGACGGAAAAGGTTATCCGGACGGGCTTTCCGGCGAAGATATCCCCGAGGAGTCAAGGATGATCGCAGTGGCGGATGCCTATGACGCCATGACGAGTAACCGCAGCTACAGAAGGTCTCTGTCACAGGAGGTTGTGCGCGGCGAGATAGAAAAAGGCAAGGGCACACAGTTTGACCCGCAATTCGCAGACATAATGATACAAATGATAGACGAGGATACTGAGTACAGGATGCGCGACAGCATTCCCGAGGAAAACAACGAGTGATCCGGTGTTATTGCATAGAAAAACGAAAAGCATCTGATGATAAAAACGATTAACAGGAGGCTTTTGACTGATGGATAACAATCTGCTTGTAGAGAGCAATGAAGCCGAAGAAGCGAGAAGACGTCGCAGTGCCAAAAGAATATTGGTGGTAGACGACGACATAACATTTTTAAAAATGATCAAAAAATGGCTGATGGACGAATACCAGGTAACTATCGTCAAATCAGGTATGCAGGCGATCAAATACATCAAGGGACACCGTCCGGACCTGATCCTGATGGACTATGATATGCCGATCACGGACGGCACAAAAACACTAGAGATGCTGCGGAGCGAGCCGGATTCGGCGGAGATCCCGGTCATATTTCTCACCGGAAAAGCAGACGAAGAAACCGTGATGAAGGTGATGAGTCTGAAACCACAGGGCTATCTTTTGAAAAGTATGAAACAGGCAGATATCGTTTCGGCGATCGATCATTATTTTGAGACAGAAAAATGGCAGTAAGGAATGCTCTTCAATAGTCAACAAAAAGCTATATACAACAGGTGTCTGAGGCCGTCGCGGATCGTACGCAGTTTGGATTCGCGTCCGTAGGGGCATTTTTTCAAAGGTACCTCTGTCTGACCGATGGTAAGTGAGTTCCTGGATGCCTCCGCTATCATCTCGGTGGCAAACTCCATTCCTTTTGTCCTAAGCCTAAGCTTTTGGTTTGCCTCGGATGTCAGACCACGAAGTCCGCAGTGGAAGTCTTTGACATTTACATGATATCGCATTCTTCCGAGTGCCGAGAGGACTCCTGCACCTATGCGGTGAGTAAAGCTTGCCGCACCCGGTTCCGTGGTTTTTCTGCAGCCCATCATCACATCGCAGGAACCTTTTTTCAGAGGCTCATATATACTCTCAAGGTTGTACAGGTCGTATGTCATATCACAATCACATATAATGATGACATTTCCTTTTGCAGCGCGCAGACCTCTGCGGATGGCTCTGCCGTATCCCGGCCTGTCCTCGCGTATCACAGTAGCGCCATGAGCTGTTGCTACACTTACGGAAGCATCGGTACTCGCATTGTCTACAACTATTATCTCGGCGGTAAGATCATTGTTTTCTATAAATGCTCTCGCTTCGTCTACGCAGTGTCCGACTGTTTTTTCCTCATTCAGACACGGCATGACGATGCTTAATTCTACATTATTTTTCATTTTTACTCAAAGACTATCTCCATTTCCATTGTGATTTTTTGTCCATAGTTATCTCCATTCCGGAGCGTAGCGACGGAGTGGCGACGAGAACATCCAGTTCTCGTCTGCCATCAGTGGCTATTTGTGACGCTCCGGCACAAATAGCCGTGTGAAAAATCAGCATATCAGTGTGATTTTTCACACTATTCTTCCCGATATTCATACTGAAAACATATTTTTTTGACACTTAACTTTGATTTTACCACATGTAGATCGATTTATCCACATTTTTTCAAAACAATGCATATCCGCTATACCGTGATCGTCTGCATCCAACTGTTTTTCCTGACGAGGTACAGCCCAAACAGCGTTTTCAGCGTATCTATGAGGTTTACCGCAAGCACTATCCACAGCACATCAATTCCCGTAAATCTCGACAAGATAAACCCTGTCGGTATCGACAAAAGCCATAGTGCGCCGCTGTCAAACACAAACGTTATCACTGTTTTTCCTCCCGAGCGCAGGGTAAAGTATGTCGTATGTAAAAGTGCTATCTGCGGTGTAAATACTGCCTGGATAAGCATAAGCTTCGCTGCCAGCGATTTGACCGTCGGCGAGGTGTTGTAGATCTGCGGGAAGAAAAATGACGCGACTACAAGTCCTCCCGCCACCAGAAAACCGGACGCAAACGCAAACGCTATAATTTTGTTGTCGGTCGACTTGGCTTCCTTCATATCCCCTGCGCCGAGCAGCTGGCCTACTATGATCGCCACGGCATCTCCCATCGAAACAAACACTACATTCAAAAGATTGTTGATAGTATTTGAGATATTACCCGCCGCGACGACCTCCATTCCGCGCATGGAGTAGCACTGCACCAGCATCGCCATGCCCGACGACCAAAGTGTCTCGTTTATCAGGATCGGAAGCCCTTTTAACAAAAACTCTTTGACCATTTTTTTCGGGACAAGCAGTGTCCTGTAGAGTCCTTTTGCGTAGGTGTAGACCTTTGTGTGGGTATGACACCAGATCACATTTATCGCCGCCTCCAGATACCTTGCGATAACGGTTGCGGCCGCCGCGCCCTCTACACCCATCTCGGGAAGTCCGAATTTCCCAAAGATCAGCACATAGTCAAGTACGAGATTCGTAAGGACAGCGATACTCCCCGATACCATCGGCATCACGGTGTGCCCGCAGTCTCTCATAGTGCCCGTGTACGCAAACGAAATTGCTATCGCAGGCATCCCCAATATGATTATTTTCAGATAATCCATCCCATGGTTAAGCGCCTCTGCGGTATTTCCCGCCGAAGTATCACTGTTTAAAAATGCCCCGATAATGCTGTTTCCCAAAACCATAAATACTGTTATGGATATGGCAGTGATAAATGCCCCCAGCCACAGCTTGTATCGAAAAGTATGTCTGATCCCGTCATCGTCGCGCTGCCCAAAGTACTGCGCCGTAAATATCCCGACGCCTGACATTCCCCCAAAAATTGCAAGTATGAAAACAAAGTGCATCTGGTTTACTATAGCCACTCCGGACATCTCTTCGGTACCGATCTGCCCGACCATGATATTGTCCAAAAGGCTCACAAAATTCGTGATCGCGTTTTGGAGCATGATGGGAACAGCTATAGCCAAAAGGTGCTTGTAAAACTTTTTGTCCCCTATAAACTTTCTGATTCCTTTTTCCATGTTTATCATTCCGTTCTTGTTTGATTTATAGTGCAGTACAGATATTCTACATTAATACATATGGAAAATCAAGAAGTATTGTTTATTTCCACACATTCTGCAGCGTTGTGATCATTTACGCGATCCCTACAAATGCTTACGGTGTTTTTTGATTACCCGTAAATAATAACGTGAAAGCATCTACAAAAAGAACATCAGATATTTCCTGGGTTGACGGGATTTGATCTAATTGTTATAATTGTAGATGCATTATTTTGAGTTGAAATGCTTATGCTTTGTTGCATTTGGAAATCATTTTTACATAAAACATTCGTACTTTTGAACAGTTCAGGAGGTTTTGAAATCATGGCAAAAAAACAAGCCCTGTCAATCATTCTTTGTATATGTATGCTACTTGGTCTCACTTTCGAAGTCAAACAATCAGCCGCAGCCACACCTGTAAGTTCTGAGGATTCGGCGTTGTTGTGGAAAGCGAAGTTTTCTGATCCGTACTTCATGGGAACTTCTATGATCTCGACTCCGGTCGTTACTGAGGACGCAGTGTACATAGTAAACAAGGACGCACTATACGCACTTGATCCTGCCACAGGTAAAACTGTTTGGGAACTGGATCTCGGTCGAAGGATGGATTCTATTTGTGATCCCATACTCGTAGAAAACCATCTCTATATCCCTTTGACGGAGGGTGTGATAAAATGCGTTGATATAAACGATCAAAAAATCGAGTGGGTATCCAATGACGGCTGTTTTGAGTTCGTAATAGATGATCATCAAACACTCGGAAGACTCGCCTATCACGACGGATACCTGTATGCCGGAACCTGGAAAAGCATCAGCTCAGATCCGACAAGAAGATCTGAGGGGTATTATTTTTGTGTGAGCGCTGCAGATGGTTTAGTACAATGGTGTATCAACGGGACGAATTACTTAGGTGGTCCCAGCATGCCCAATTACACAATAGATGGCAATGTAGGTGATACGGCAGGTTTCTATTGGACAGAACCGGTATTTACAGATAACTATATTTTTTTCACCTCCGAGGACGGATATCTATACTGTTTAAATACAAACTATGACAAATTGGGTTTTAATAATTATCGCGGAAGAATCATTAAAATCCAAACAGAAGAGGAAGCCGAACAAGAAGATGAAGAACAGGAGGATCCAAAGCCCATACCGGATTCAAAGCTTTTTCGCTGTGGATTGTCAAAAGCGGAAGCAAAGGATTGTAATTGTATATATGCCATCAATAAAGGCGGTACGGTATACAGGATACAATACGACGATACCTCCGATACTGATTTAGAACACGCATTTAATATCGCCCAAAAATATGATCTTTTCCCTGAAATCGAAAACAGAGCAAAAATAAACTGTACCTGTACTCCGATTGTTGATAATTCAACTTTTATCTTTGGTGCTTATGCAAATGGAAATGGATATTTGGTTTTTGTCGATGATAACTCTGATGATTTTGGTTCAATTCAGTATTCCCAAACATCGATAAAAGGAGAGATCAAATCCAAATTATTGTCTATGAAAACCGCTGATTCAAAGGGAGAAAACATAGATATGCTGTTTTTTGCAGCAAACGAAAAAACCGGCTCGCTGTATGCCACGGAATGTAACCCGAACAGCTCCATAAACTCGCTTTTTACACCGGATGAATCCGACCAAAACTACTGCATTTCAAAAGTGGTCGCAGGTCCTGACGGTACGCTCTACTACTCAAATGACAGCGGGACGATTTTTGCCATCGGAACAAAATCAGACATCCCCGGCGATACTCCGCCTGCTCCAACCAAAACGGTTGTGAAAAAACCATCACAGGTCAAGTACAAAAAAAGTAATAAAAAAATAACCATCACATGGAAAAAAGCAAAGAACGCAAAAACGCAGGTTTACTTAAAACAAAAGAACAAAAAATGGAAAAAGCTCACAACCACAAGCAAAGAATCCTACAAGATCAACAGGAAAAAATACTCCAAAAAAACAATTTACCTGAGACTCAGATCAGTGAAAAAAGTCTCAGGCAAAAATGTTTATTCTGATTATACTAAAACGAAAAAGATAAAAGCTTAAAAGATCATAAATCGCGGTTACTATATCCGACAAGCTCGTCAGCATCAGCATTGAGCTCGTTAAACATTGAATTGATGTTTGTGACAATGTCTCTGTTTTGCTCGCTGATGGAGTATGTGGTATTTGCGTGTGCAGTAACCTCTTCTGTAATCGAAGAAATTGTCTGTATGCTGTTTACTATTTCTTCATTTGCCCTGGCAAGATTTCTGATCGCATTATTCATCTGTTCAGCTCTGCTTCTGATCTCATCAACGCTTGATGAAATCTGATCAAAGCTTCCTGATGTCTCAGCCGCACACTGGCTTTCTTCATTGCCTTTTTCAAGAAGGTACTCGATATTTGTAGTCATAGTGCCAAGCTGTGATATAACATCGCCTATAAGTTTGTTTATATCATTTGTCGCTTCTGAAGTCTGACCTGCGAGCGCTGAAATCTCACTTGCCACAACCGCAAAGCCTTTACCTGCCGTGCCTGCTCTGGCTGCCTCTATGCTCGCGTTAAGTGAGAGAAGTGCTGTCTGATCGGCGACATTATTGATCATATCCGTGATAGTATTCATCTGTGAAGTCGTTGCATGGAAGCTTTTCAGTGCATCTGCCACATCATTTCCTGCCTGATCAATCTGACCGGTCAGAGCCGTCATCTCCTGGATGTGTTTTTGTCCCTCATCAACAGCACTCGCTGTAGCACCCACATAGTCTGTGATATCTTTGGACGCTTCCGTTACATCTGTGATATGCCTCTGGATCTCCTCGGTTTTTTTCAGCTGATTTTGCACCGCATCAGCTGACTCTCCCGTGCCGCTCGCGACATCATTCATGTTGTCAAGCGTCTGATCAACCGATCCCTGGAGCTTATCCATCTCGCCAACCATACCTGAAACCGTTTCTGTTACCCTGCCGGATACATTGAGAATCTCATCGAGAAGATGTTTGATCTTTCCCTGCTCCAAAATAAGTCTGGAAGCGCGGATTTTTTCGTATTTTCTTGTTCCGATCGAAACCATAATGAGCGTTGCGGCTACAAAAAACATCAAAACCGTTCGCATCGGAAGACCGGTCACTTCCTGAGGTCCGGAAATCTTTCCTGATGCAAACCTGTATATCATATATATGAGGTTTTCCACCGCACTACCAACTGAAAAAATGATCGACATTTTGACATCACTGAAAAGGATAATGATGACAAGGATAGGAATAATGTACAAAAAAACCGTATCCGTTTCCGATGTGAACAGGATAAATGTGTACGGAATCGTAAATCCTGTAGCTATGAATGGTTTGATAAGCGGAGAATTTTTGTCCTTGGTATACGCTACCCAGCATAAAACCACCGGAATAATGAGTAGGAGCAATGTGATCACGCCGACCACAACCGGAATCAGCCCCTGAGTGAGAATGATAACATACGTCAGAATTATAAATGCACTCAATCCCGTAAGTGCTATCGTGCTGAACAAATTGGCCATCGTACGCTCCGACTTGCCGGCCAGCGCTCTAAGCTCGTCTTCAGACATATTCTCGACATCTGTTTTTGATGAAACTGTGTTTTGATAATTACTCATAATGTCACCTGCTGTCTTTCTGTAATACTAGTTAATAACTGCTGTCTTTTCGACTTTTCGACTTTTCGACTTCGATTGAAGTCGAGACATGCTTAATTCTATCACAATTTTTCGAATAACGCAAGCAAAACCAGGCATATTTTGCAGACAGTTGTTACTATTCACGGGTGTATGTAATGTATATGTACACTTAGAGCTTGCTCTAAAGTGTGCATATACATTACATACAAACCGTGTACGGTAACCAAAGCACATGAGGAATGTGTGTCTGAAAGACACGATAGAGTTCTACGAGGCTTTGAATCTGCAAGCTTGCTTGCAAGATCAAAGCGAGAAGAACGGACATTCCGAATGGTTTGGTTACCCGTGAATAGTAACCCGACAGTTTTAGATAAATGGTCCGGTCACCCGTGAATAGTCTGGTTTATATCATATCCTGCAGTATGTCAGTAGTGAGCAGTTTGCGCTCAGCCTCTGCCTGGCGATGAGGCTGAATTCCTTTTCATATCCCTCCGGGAAAAATGTATCGCCCTCGACCGACATTTCAACCTTGGTGATATACAGGATCTCCGCTCTTGACAGACCTTCCTTATAGATGCGTGCGCCACCGCACAAAAACGCATCGCCCTCGCCGACTATCTCAAACGCTTCATCCAGGGACGGAACGACGCTGAACAGATCCATATACATTTCCGGAATCACGATACCTTTGGTCGTCACAACGATCGTTTTCCTTCCGGGAAGCGGACGGCCTATAGACTCGTAAGTCCTGCGCCCCATGATAAGCGTGCTACCCATGGTAAGCTCTTTGAACATATGTCTGTCCTCGGGCAGGTCCCACGGGATGGTACCGTCTTTTCCTATAACATTGTTTGCTGCTACTGCAGCTATCAGTTTTATCATTATTGTTCTTCCTGAGTCATTTTTTTACAGGCCCTGTTCTGCCTGGATATGATGGCGCTTATCCCAATCACGATACCTCCGCTTTGACAAGTCGATACACTATCATCATAGCAAATTCGG
>CAMVCQ010000005.1 GCA_947166015.1 uncultured Lachnospiraceae bacterium | reverse complement strand
GAAAAGCACTGTTGAGCCAGAGGCAAACTTATATGCCGCGGTGGTCGCAGGGAGGTCTGCGTGAGCACCTGAAAGGTTTATCCCGATATATGCTTTGTTTCCGAATTTCATTGAGAATCGCATAGTCTCTATCAGGTCGTTTGTGTACCTTACCTCACGCCCTGAGTCAGGGTCATTGACATTTGCGGGGAAAAGCTTATCATACCAAAAAGACATCTTGTACACTGTAGGTACGCCGTCATTATCGCGTACATTTGATCTTCCGAAGGCCTGGAAATCCTCCATATCCTGTGCTGTTATGACAACCTCATCCGTTTCCGATGCTTTCGCGGTTTTTGGAGCTGTAAAGCCTGACAAAGGCAGTGTTCCAAGACAAAATGTGATCATAAGTATCACGGCCAGAAGCTTTGACCTTGATTTTTTTTCAAAAAAATGTTTACATAATGAATGCATAAAATCCTCCATTTCCGGCGCTTTTGCGCCTGTTGAGCTCTGTCGGGGCATTTTTGAGTATACAAATAAAGCTCGGAAAAAATGACCCGAATGAAAAATTATATGCATGGCGTACGAAAAATAATAAAATGAAATCGGTCAAACGACCGGATATCCGCGGCATCCTATACATACCACGAATAAGAAATCAGACAACATAATGCGCTCGTCCCAAGAGAGGTGCACATCATATTGCGTTTTCCTCGAGGGAGTTTCATCATAACACAGTCGCAAATCCTTGTCAATAGTTATTTACAAAAAGGTGATTTTGTGGTAGGATATAGCTTGATGATTTTATTTTTTGGAGGTAGTGTGAAAAATCGCATTGAAATGCCGATTTTTCGCACGGCTATTTGTGCCGGAGCGTCACAAATAGCCCCTGATGGCAGACACGAATTGGATATTCGTGTCGCCACTCCGTCGCTACGCTCCGGAATGGAGGAATAATAGAGCAAATGCTTGATATCAAATTTGTCAGGGAGAATCCCGAAATCGTTAAAGAAAACATCAAAAACAAGTTTCAGGAGCACAAACTCCCGCTTGTAGACGAGGCTATCGACATTGACAAAAAAAGGCGTGAGGTTCAGGGAGAGGCCGACAATATCAGAAGTGAGCGCAATGCTAAATCCAAGCAGATCGGTGCGCTGATGGCTCAGGGCAAAAAAGAAGAGGCTGAGGCCGTGAAGGCTGAGGTGGCTGCCAAGGCCGAGGATCTGAAAAAGTTAGAGGAGCAGGAGAGAGAGCTTGCTGAGGAACTCAAAAAAAGGATGATGGTCATCCCAAATATCATAGATAAGAGTGTTCCGATAGGAAAAGACGACTCTGAAAATGTTGAGGTTGAGAGATTCGGTGAGCCTGTGGTTCCTGATTTTGAGATACCGTATCATACGGAGATCATGGAAAAACACAACGGTATTGACCTTGATGCGGCCAGAGATGTAGCCGGAAACGGGTTTTATTACCTTATGGGTGATATAGCAAGGCTGCACTCTGCTGTTATAAGCTATGCCAGAGATTTTATGATCGACAGAGGATTTACATACTGTGTGCCGCCGTTTATGATCCGCTCAAATGTGGTGACGGGAGTTATGTCATTTGAAGAAATGGACGCGATGATGTACAAGATCGAGGGCGAGGATCTCTATCTGATAGGAACGAGTGAGCACTCGATGATCGGAAAATTCATCAACAAGCTCCTTGACGAGGAGGAGCTTCCAAAGACTCTCACCAGCTATTCTCCGTGCTTTAGAAAAGAAAAAGGTGCTCATGGAATAGAAGAGAGAGGCGTATACCGTATCCATCAGTTTGAAAAGCAGGAGATGATAGTTGTCTGCAAGCCTGAGGAGAGCCCTATGTGGTTTGACAAGCTCTGGCAGAACACGGTTGATCTTTTCAGATCGCTTGATATACCGGTGAGAACTCTTGAGTGCTGCTCAGGTGACTTGGCCGATCTGAAGATCAAATCAGTTGACGTTGAAGCCTGGTCTCCCCGTCAGAAGAAATACTTCGAGGTGGGAAGCTGCTCAAACCTTTCGGACGCACAGGCGAGAAGGCTTGGGATACGTGTCAAAGGAAAGGACGGAAAGTACTTTGCACACACACTCAACAACACCGTGGTTGCACCGCCGAGGATGCTCATAGCCTTCCTTGAGAACAACCTTAACGAGGATTTGAGTGTTCGCATTCCCGAGGCGCTCAGACCGTATATGGGTGGAAAAGAAAAAATAGGCTGACCGACATTTTTTTCTTGTTTTGAAAATAAAAATATGATAAAATAGTTTTTGTTTGCAAAACAATTAAGGCAGAAGGTGTATTTCAATATAATAAACACAGGAGGGGCAAGATGCTTAAAACTATTCGTGGACGGTTAACGTCAGTCGTGATCCTGATAGTAGTGGTTTCAATGGTGCTATTGTTGTCTGTATCACTTGTTATAACCCGTTCAAACCTTATCAAATCTGCAGAGGAAGGATTTCAGGCAAAGTCATCTCAGTATGCAGAGCAGATCAACAGATGGCTTACCAATGAGAGGACTATGACAGAGGGCGTGAGATCGGCTGTTCTTGCGGCGGGAGGGGACAATCCTACCAGAGATCAGCTCCAGAACGCACTTATCCAGTTTGGAACAGGACGAAATCAGCTGCTCAATATCTACATCGGTACATCAAAAAAAGAATTTGTACAGTTAGATCCAAATGCAGAACCTCCCGAGGGGTATGATCCGACCGAAAGAGGCTGGTACAAATCAGCCCAGGAAGCAAAAGAAACTATAGTTACCGACCCATATATGGATGTCCTTATCGGTGGAATGTGTGTGACGGTCGCAACTCCTATATATATCAAGGATCAACTGTATGCGGTTGTAGGTGCGGATTATACGCTTGATACCATCACTGAGACCGTAAATGCCGCTTCAAGCGGTGAAAACCAATATGGATATCTCGTAGACAGCTCCGGAAACTATGTCATCCATCCAAATGAAGAGTATATGCCGGGTGAGGACAAGGCCACATCGGCTGCTGAGGTTTTGCCGGCTATCACAAAGGTTTTGGAAAATCCGGGCAACGAGGTTATCGAGGCATCGGATTATGACGGAAAAAGCTGCTTCTTTGCGACCGGTACGGTTGAATGCTGTGGCTGGGTATTTGGTGTCGTTTCACCGAGAAGCACGGTTGTTGGCTCCGTGTGGATCATTTTTACGATCAGTATTGTTATAGCTGCCGTATCCGTGGCATTGGTCATTATACTTATGCTTATGCTTGTCAAAAAAATGCTCCGCCCGATGGAGAGCATGGAAAACTTCGTAATGGATAATCTCATCGAAGATAAGTCAAGATATGTAAAAATGGATGAGGTTTCAAGGATCGATTCGCTGATCGGTGTCATGAAGGAGCAATTCCTGATCACGATAAATCAAACAAAAGAAGAATCAGCGTCAATAGCTGAAAAAATGAGTGACGCTCAGGGCAAGATCGCAAGTATGACCAACAATATCAACGATATCGGAACTGCAATGAGAGAAACCGCAACAAATGTAAACTCACAGACAAAAAGTATCAACGATATCAGTGCAACCTGTGATGAGGTGTCTGTTGCTGTTGAGAAGCTTGCAAGCGAGGCTCAGGATATGGCTGAAAAAGCCCATGATATCCGTGAAGAAGTCGGAGCGAAGGTTCCTGACATCATCAAAAACAAAAATGAAACTATGGCGCTTACAAAAGAGAGTCATGCAAAGCTGGAGGCGGCTATCGAGAGTGCAAAGATCATCAAAGAGATCGTCGGAGTGTCACAGTCTATACAGGCTATCGCAAATCAGACAAACCTGCTCGCGCTTAACGCCAGCATAGAGGCTGCAAGGGCCGGAGAAGCAGGAAAAGGCTTTGCGGTTGTCGCAAGTGAGATCGGATCGCTTTCACAGAGTACAAGTGATGAGATCGACAAGGTAAACGACCTGACAGGAAAGGTTATATCAAGTGTTGAGCAGCTTTCAGGAGAGAGCAACAACATCCTTAAATTCCTTGATGAGAAGGTTATGCCGGACTATGACAATCTGCAAAATATGGCTGAGAGCTATGACCGAGATGCGAGGTATTATTCTGAGGTCAGCTCAAACCTCGGCGCTTCAGCTCAGGAGCTTACTGCTTCAGTCCAGACGATCAACAGCAGCATAAGCACCATCGAGCTTTCACAAAACGAAGTTAACGATACTGTACAGATGGTAAATGACAGCCTGGACGATATCGTTTCAAACTCCGAAATAGTTGCAAGCGATACGGACGATGTTTTGAAGAGTATCAACTCAATGCTTGATGTCGTAAACAATTGATGATCGCGAGTTTATCGTGGTTGTGATAGGGGTTAGATCCGTTATCAGGCATTTGGGATAAATGCAGATTCGTTATGTAGTGATTATGTAAATTGATCATAAATCCTTCGTGCCTGCCGGGCGCGGGGGATTTTGATTTGTATAGAAACAACAGAAATAGCGATGAATGACGGGAGGCCCTTGGTAACGGTTTGTCGAAGTATCGTGTTATTAAGAATGAGGAAAAACAGTTATGCACGAGATGAGCTATGTAGTCAGGTTCGCCGAAAAAGCGATACAGGCGGCCGAGGAGAAAAATGCCTCGAAAGTGATTAGTATATCGTTAAGTGTCGGCGAGATGACCGGAGTTCTGCCCGAGTACCTGCATCGGTATTATCCGAAGGTGACAAAAGGTACGATACTTGAGGGGTCGGAGCTTAAAACCACGATGGTGCCCGTGACTACGGAGTGCTCCGGCTGCAAAAAAACATACAACCCGACAAGGGAGAACAAATACCTGTGTCCGTATTGCGGAGACGGCGCGGGGCGAGTGATTGCCGGAAGAGAGGTTGTTCTTGAAAACGTCGAGATAGAGGTAGACTGACCGATCAGGAACAAAACAGTATAGTATCAGATAAAGATAGATTGATCTCGGACAGTCTTGTGAAAATTAAAAAAGGAATTCATTTATAAAGTATATTATTGCTATTTACAATATAATTTTTATATTTATCAAGGAGGTACAGTATGAGTAGAATAGAAATCGTAGACTTAAAACAAAATGTCCTGGACGACAACGATGAAATGGCAAACAAGACCAGAGACAAGCTGAAGGAAAAAGGAGTGTTTTTGCTTAACCTTATGAGCTCTCCCGGAGCAGGAAAAACAACAACTCTTGTAAAAACCATAAACCTTATGAAGGATAAGTACTCCATAGGAGTTATGGAGGCGGACATAGACTCTGATGTAGATGCGATAAAGATAGCTGAAACCGGAGCAAAATCTATCCAGTTGCACACAGGAGGAATGTGTCACCTCGATGCAACAATGACTGAGCAGGGGCTTGATGCTCTCGGGACAGACGGACTTGACCTGGTCGTGCTTGAAAATGTCGGAAATCTGGTATGCCCTGCTGAATTCGACACCGGCGCAACGAAAAACGCTTGCATAGTTTCAGTGCCGGAGGGAGATGATAAACCTCTCAAATACCCGCTGATGTTTCAGGTTGCAGATGTGGTGATCGTAAACAAGACAGATGTACTGCCTTATTTTGATTTTGATATGGAAGCTTTCAAGAATAATGTTGAGCTTCGTCATCCGGGAATCCCTGTGATCCCGATCTCAGCAAAAACGGGGGAGGGCATGGATAAACTGGTTGAATGGCTTGAACAGCAGATATCAAGATAAGAAGCAGCATAGGTTTCAACAGTATAAGGACGTTACTATTCACGGGTAACCAAACCATTCGGAATGTCCGTTCTTCTCGCTTTGATCTTGCAAGCAAGCGTGCATTCGCAATTCGAACAAAAAAACAGACGCTTCATCAGAAACGTCTGTTTTTTTATTAGCATTGTGTTAATTATCAAATTTGATCTTGTCATAGTATCTCGAAAAATCAAGTGTAGCAAAGTAGTCTCTCGGAGTCTCTGCGCGCCTGATCATCTCGACACTGCCGTCTTCCCGGAGCAAAAGCTCAGCGGACTTAAGCCTTCCGTTGTAATTATAACCCATCGAGTATCCGTGAGCTCCCGTATCAAATATAACAAGGTGGTCGCCGACCTCGATTTCAGGAAGGTTTCTGTCTATGGCAAATTTATCATTATTCTCACAAAGTGATCCTGTTACATCGTACACGTGATCTTTCGGTGCGTCCTCCTTGCCGAGAACCTCGATGTGGTGATATGCACCATACATAGCGGGGCGCATCAGATCAACCGCGCAGGCATCGCAGCCGATGTATTCTTTATATATATGCTTTTGGTGGATACACTTGGTCACGAGCTGTCCGTATGGTCCGAGCATAAATCTTCCGAGCTCTGTGAAAATCTTTACATCACCGAGTCCTGCAGGTACCATCAATTCGTCGAATTTTTTGTGGACACCCTCGCCTATCACAGCTATGTCGTTTGCAGTCTGATCGGGATGATACGGGATGCCGACACCGCCGGAGAGGTTGATGAAATCGATCTCAACTCCGGTTGCATCGCGAATCTCTATAGCAAGTTCAAAAAGGATTCCCGCAAGAGTAGGATAGTATTCGTTACTTACGGTGTTGCTTGCCAAAAATGAATGAATACCGAATTTTTTTGCCCCAAGACCTTTCAGCTTTTTGAACGCTTCGATCATCTGATCCTTGGACATGCCGTATTTTGCATCACCGGGGTTATCCATAACATGAGTTCCAAGCTCGAACTTCCCACCCGGGTTGAATCTGCAGCAGATGGTCTCGGGAATTCCGGTTAATTCATTTAAAAACTCAACATGAGTCAGATCATCGAGATTTATGTAGGCACCAAGCTCAAAAGCTTTTTTGTAGTCCTGTTTCGGAGTGACGTTAGATGAGAACATGATGTCCTCGCCTTTGAATCCGACAGCCTCCGAAAGCATAAGCTCCGTGTAGGATGAGCAGTCGACTCCGCAGCCTTCTTCTTTGAGGATTTTCATAATAAAAGGGTTTGGTGTGGCTTTTACCGCGAAATACTCGCGAAAGCCTTTGTTCCAGGAAAACGCTTTCATCATAGCGCGGGCGTTTTCGCGGATTCCTTTTTCATCATATATATGGAAGGGAGTAGGAAACTCCTTCTCGATCTCCATAGCTTTTTCTTTTGTGATAAACGGTTTTTTCTCCATTAAACATATCCTCCGATACACAAGTTTTTGCAATTTGAGATTATAACAGTAACGGGGCGGTCTTGTCAAGATACAACGACAACTATTGAAGCACTGTGTGCGCAGATGTATGACGGCTGAAAAATGCCCTTGACGAAAGTGTCGATATGATTTAGAATAGATAATGTATGTGCAAAAATGATTTCCACAACATATGGGTTGCATGTATGGACATTTTTCTGAATCAATTTCGATAGGGCGATGTTAACTATCGTGTTTGAGAGAAGGCAAAACAACGAAAAGAGGAAAGGTTATGAGCTACAGCGGCAAGGATATAGTCGTTCTCGAGGGACTTGAGGCGGTTCGCAAAAGACCGGGTATGTATATAGGAAGTACCGGAAAGCGCGGATTGCATCATATGATATGGGAGATCCTCGACAATGGTATCGACGAGCATCTGGCGGGATTTTGCGATCATCTGAAGGTGACTGTCAGAAAAGACGGCGGAGTTACTATCGAGGACAACGGACGAGGAGTTCCGGTGGATCTGCATCCGACGCAAAAAATACCCACGGTGCGAGTGGTCTACACTGTGCTTCACGCGGGCGGAAAATTTCAGAGCAATGTCTACAAGGTGTCCGGAGGTCTTCACGGTGTCGGAGCATCTGTGGTAAACGCTCTTTCCAAAAGCCTTACGGTAGAGGTCAAGCGCGATGGAAAAATCTACAAGGACGAATACAAGGATGGCGGCAAGCCCGTAACTAAGCTCGGTAAGGGCAATGTTCTCCCAGAGATAGGAAATTGTGCAAAAAACAAGACCGGGACAAAGGTTACATTTTACCCGGATGATGAGATATTTGAGACGGTTGAATTCAAGACGGATCTCATAGTCAAAAAGCTCAAAGAGATCGCATATCTGAACAAAGGTCTGAAGATCACATTTACGGACGAGAGAACGTCTCAGACTATGGAATTCTACGAAGAAGAGGGTATAGTCAGCTATATCAAGTATATAAACCGCGATGTCCCGAAACTTCATCAGGATGTCATCTATATAGAAGGAAAGTCAGGAGATATCGAGGTCGAGGTGGCTTTTCAGTACACATCGGAGTACTCCGAGCAGATAAACTCATACTGCAACAGGATCAATCTCGCAGACGGCGGAACACTCGTGACCGGATTTAAAACAGCTCTTACAAGGATCATGAATAACTACGCCAGAGAGCTTGGATTCCTAAAAGGAAAGGATGACAACTTCGACGGCAAGGATATCAGAAACGGCATTGTTGCGATAGTTTCCATCAAGCATCCGGATCCTCAGTTTGAGTCACAAACGAAAAACAAACTCGGAAACACAGACGCAAAAACAGCTGTAGAGGAAGTGATGGATGTTGAGGCGCAGCTGTACTTTGACAAAAATGTCGAGGTACTCAGACGCATTCTTGAAAATATCCACAAGTCATTTAAGGCGAGAACAGCCGGAGACAAGGCGAGAAGAAATATCCTAAAACAGCTAAACGACGCGGATACAAAAAGCAAGCTCGCTGCCTGCTCGTCAAAAAAAGCCGAGGAGTGCGAGATATACATAGTCGAGGGTGATTCGGCCGGTGGTACGGTCAAAACAGCCCGAAACAGAAGGACGCAGGCGGTGCTTCCCCTCAGAGGAAAGATCCTGAATGTCGAAAAAGCCCCACTTGAAAAAATACTTGTAAACAACGAGATCAAAACCATGATATCGGCATTTGGTTGCGGTATCGGAGATGAGTTTGACATCTCAAAGCTCAAATACGACAAGATCATAATCCTGACCGATGCGGATGTCGACGGAGCGCACATAAGTACGTTGCTTTTGACATTTTTCTACAGGTTTATGCCTGAGCTTATCTACCAGGGCAAGGTCTACAGAGGGTTGCCGCCGCTTTACAGAGTGTCGTATGATGACCCGACAAAAAAGAAAAATAAACGCGTAAACGAATACCTTTTCAATGATTTCGAACTTGAAAAATTCAGAAAAAAAGGCATAAAAATAGCCGAATTGCAGAGATACAAAGGTCTTGGAGAGATGGATGATGAGCAGCTGTGGGAGACTACTCTCGATCCGGAGCAGAGGATACTCGCGCAGGTTTCCATATCGGATACGGTAGAGGCTGACGAGATAACCGATATACTGATGGGTTCAAATGTCCCCCCGAGAAGAGAATTCATCATGGAAGAGGCCAAGTACGCCACGGTAGATATTTGATGAGTTATTTGTTTTAGAAATGGATGGTTTATATGTCAAAGAAAACAGAAGATAATATCATACAGCTTGATTTTGCGGAGGAGATGAAGGCAAGCTACAGAGATTATGCGGTCAGCGTTATCGTAGCCAGGGCACTTCCGGATGTCAGAGACGGATTGAAGCCGGTTCAAAGAAGGATACTCTACGCTATGAACCAGCTTGGGCTGACGCCTGATTCTCCATACAGAAAAAGTGCCCGTATCGTCGGTGATACGATGGGTAAATACCATCCGCACGGAGACAGCTCGATATACGATGCGCTAGTGCATATGACAGAGGACTATACGCTCAATGCGCCGCTTGTTGACGGACATGGAAACTTCGGATCGATAGACGGGGATTCTGCGGCTGCGATGCGATACACCGAGGCGAAGCTCTCGCCTGCGGCTATGTCCATGCTCGGAAATCTCGAAAAAGGCTTGGTTGATTTTATGCCGAACTTCGACGATACCGAGTCAGAGCCTACGGTGCTTCCGGCGCAGCTTCCAAACCTTCTGATAAACGGAACCACCGGTATAGCGGTTGGTATGGCGACAAATATCCCGCCTCACAATGTAGGAGAAGTGATAGATGCTGTGATAGCGGTCATCGACAGACCCGGTATATCGATAGACAAGCTGTTAGAGATATGTCCCGGACCTGATTTTCCGACAGGAGGTATGATCATCAACTCCTCTGAGCTTCCCGAGATATACAAAAACGGCGAAGGAAAAATAAGGGTTCGCGCAAAAACAGAGATAGAAAAAGGCGAGTACGGCAAAACAAACATTGTTGTCACCGAGATACCATATACAATCTCCGGAAACAAGGAAAAACTGGTCGCTTCCATAGCGGACCTGATGAAAAACAAAACCTTCGATGAGATCGCCGATGTCAGAGACGAATCATCAAAAGAAGGAATAAGGATTGTCATAGAGGTCAAAAAAGACCGTGATGTGGACAACCTCTTAAATGGATTGTACAAAAAATCACAGCTTGAGGATACATACGGAGTAAACCTTCTCGCCATAAGGCCCGGCGTTGACGGCGAGGGAGGTCAGCCTGAGGTTTTCAATCTCAAATCAATGATCGAAGCATTTGTGGCGTTCCAAAAGCAGCTGTATACCAGAGAGTTTACATTTTTGCTCGACAAAGCGATCAAAAGGCTCGAGGTTGTGGAAGGCCTCATAAGGGCGGTTGATGTGATCGACCTCATCATCGAGATACTTCGCGGATCAAGCTCCGTCAAACAGGCCAAAGCCTGCCTGATCGATGGAGTGACTGATGAGATCAGGTTCAAAAACCCGGGCTCGGAGGAGCAGGCGAAGACACTGTTTTTCACGGAAGCTCAGGCGACGGCTATCCTTGCGATGCCTCTTTCAAGGCTCATCGGTCTCGAGATCCAAAAGCTTCGCGATGAAAACGACGACTTGAATGAAAAAATAACAAATTACAAGCATATACTTGAGGACGAAAAAGAGCTTTTCAAGGTCATCAAAGGACGGCTCAGGGATTACAAAAAAACATACGCGGTCGAGAGAAAAACAGAGCTTACCGAGACGCAGGCAGATGCGTATGTGGAAAAGGTAGTGATAGAGGACCTCTATGTGCTTTTTGACAGGTTCGGCTACACGAAGTGCATCGACGCGTCTGCTTACTCAAGGCAGACACCGGAGCAGCTTGAGGAGTATGTCCGTACCCTGCATGTCGAGAATACCGACAAAATATGCATTTTTACGGACATGGGAAATATGTACCAGGTAAAAATGGACAAAATCCCACGTTGCAAGCCGCGTGACAAAGGAACGCTCATTCACAACCTGTGCAAAATGGATAATGACGAAAACGGAATCCTGTATATAGGATTTGAGGAATTATTTGAGTCAATGCTGATGTTTGTGACCAAGAGCGGTTACATCAAGCTTGTTTCGGGTGCGGAGTTTGAAACAGGAAGAACAAAAATAGCCGCAACGAAGCTTGACGGAGACGAGGACAGGATAGTGGCTGTTGAGACGCTGAGTGGATCAGAGGTGCTCGCCGGCACGAAAAAAGTCATACTTCTCACGGAAAAAGGTCTGTCCTTGGGCTTCCCTGTCGGCGAGGTAAATGAGTTCAAAAAGACCAGCCGCGGAGTGAAGGCGATATCGATGGCAATAGACGACAGCGTAGAGTTTGCGACTGCGGTGGATCAGATGGCAGAGACATTTACTTACAAGGGCAAGGAACTTTCGGCAAGGCGTGTGCGCAACCGCCGCAGAGGCGCCAAGGGACAGAAAGCAGACTTGAAACCCGGCGCAAGTGAGCAGCAAAAACTAAGCTTCTGATCATGTGAACGGCGAGAGCTTGACATTTTTCAATCGCAATACGGTTATGCAGAGGATAAGCGTAACGTTGAACGAATGAATGCAGTTATCCTGAAATCAGAGGAAAAAAATTATCAAAAAAAACAACTTTAGGGGTTAACTTAGCGTAAGTTTGTCCGATAAATATAGTGAACACATCGGAAAGATATGCCCATGTGTATCACCAAGACCAGACAAAAGTGGCGAAAAATCGCACTTTTGTGATAGAACGGAGGTAAGGATTATGAGAATTGATTCTATGGTTTACACGAATCAGGTCTATGGACCGAAAAATGCCAGAAGGTCTCCGTATGCAGCACAGACAGGACAGACAAAAGACGCACTTGAGATTTCTGACTTTGGAAATGCTTATCAGGTAGCTAAGCAGGCAGCCAAGGGTACAGAGCCGGTGCGCGAGGACAGGGTAAAAGAGATCAAAGCACAGCTTGAAAACGGCACCTACAATGTTCCTCTCAGCGCTGTTGCAGAGAAAATGGCAGCTCAGCTTCTCGGCTAAGTCACATCGGGACATTTTTATAAAAAATGTGACTGCCGGGAAGCCGGAGATTGTGTTGTGAATTGAAGGAGGAAATCCTGTGGCCAGTTTGATGGAAGAACTGATGGCGACATTGATCGCGGAGGAAAAGCTCTATGCGGAGCTGATCCCGATCGAGGAGGACAAGACGAGAGCTATCGTTGAGAATAACCTGAAAAAGATGCAGGCGATCACGGATTCAGAACGTGAGATGGTGGACAAAACGACGGCTCTTGAGGCTAAGCGCGAGGAGATCACTGTAAACATCGCAACAGTGCTTGGCAAAAATCCAAAAACCATCACTCTTGACGAGATAGAGGATTCGCTGAAAAAACAGCCAAAGGACAGAGACAAGCTTCAGAAAATCCACGACAGCCTGAAAAAAACAGTCGGAAGACTGCGTGATGTAAATGAACAAAACAAAGAACTCTTGGAAGAATCCATGAAAATGGTTGAGTTCAATATGAATGTGATGAGAAGCGCTCAGGTTTCATCGGGAAGCAGCAATTACGGTAGCAATGCATCCGAAGTGGATGGAATGGCACCGACCCGACCGAGATTTGACGCTACACAATAGATTGTGAACTTGCGAAAACACATGGAGGTGTAAGCGCGAGAAATTGCGTTGATACACTTGATGTGTTTTCTTTTTTGGAGGATGCGGTATGGCAAACCTGATGACAAGCTTTTATACCGGAGTATCCGGGTTGCACTCAGCTCAGACGTCGCTGAACACGACGTCACATAACCTTGCAAATGCACAGACAAAAGGTTATGTAAGACAGCAGGTGCTGCTTTCGGATGCTTTTTATGTTAAGTCAATGGGTATGCATGACAATGTGATGATGACCGGAAAAGGAACCGTTATCCAGCAGACACGCCAGATCAGAAATGAATTTCTCGATTATCAGTACCGTATGCAGAGCGGAAGGCTCGGGTTCTACGACAAAAACAGAGAGACAGCCATCGAGATAGAGGATATGGTCGGAGAGCTGAACGGTGAGCAGTTCCAGACTGCGATAACCGAACTCAAAGAGGCTATCTCTTCACTTGCTGCCGATCCGAGTAATATCGTATACAAGGATCAGGTTGTATCTATCGCGACTCAGTTTGTGGAAAGAGCAAAGGTACTAAAAGACGAACTTGACAACTACCAGACATCTCTTGATACGGAGATCAAACAGGAAGTTGAGCAGATAAATGATATCGTATACAACATCAAAGAATTAAACAAAAAAATACAAAAATACGAAGCTACCGGTGAATCAGCAAACGATTACCGCGATCAGAGAAACAAGCTTCTCGATGACCTGAGCAAGATCATTGATTTTGAGACAAACGAAGAAAAAGACGGAACTATAACCATTTACACTCAGGGACAGTTCCTTCTCGATACGACAAATCAGTACAGACTCACTACTGTGCCTATCGGAAAGTACGATGAAAACGGGCAGCTGTACCCGGTTGATGACCCGAGAAACAGAAATGCAGGTTCGATGCTTCTCAAGGTCAAGTGGGAAAACGGCGGAGACTTTTTCGCAGACGACACACTTGTATATGACTCGACAAAAAGAACAGATATAGGAAGCCTCCGTGGACTTATGGTAGCAAGAGGCGGCCATGCTGCGAAGTACACTGACAACAATGTCGGAGACAAGCCTGTCCTCGCTGATTTCGCCGCACAAGTCGGAAGTAAATACGAAACTCAAGATAAAGCTATACAGGCATACAATATCGCTTCAAGAGATTACAATCAGAGACTGGAGGATTACAATTCATACATTGATCCTTCGATAGTTATGACTATGCAGGTGCAGATAGACACACTCGTGCATGGCATCGTGACTATGATAAATGATACATTGAGTCCCGTGATGTATGCGACTTCGGATGGAACGGCTGAAGGAACACCGATGAAAGACAAATACAATAATGATATTGTCGACGCAGCCGGGAATCCTGTGAAGATATTTGATTATGAGCACGCATATATAGGAGATGACAAGGATGGAACCGCCGGCGAGGAGATATTTAAGCGCCGCGGTATGGATAGATTTGTAAAAACAGACAGAACATATATCGGTACAGACGGAAACGAATACCCCGTCTGGATATACAATGACGAAGTTACCGAAGCACCGACGGCTGAGACAAGACATGAGGGTGGTACGGATGTGGTCTACAAAACATGGCTTGTAAACGGCGAGCGCGTCACCAAAAAAGAAGCTGATATGACAGCAGCTGAGAAAGATATCTGGGAGGATCAGAAGGAAAACTGGTCAAAGAGTCTGTACACAACAGGGCAGTTGATGATAAATCCTGAAGTGGAAAAAGATGCGTCAAAAATACCTACGATGTTTAATGAGAAAAGCCCTCAGGCAGGAGGCTACTCAAATGAGGCAGTGCTTCAGGTGATCAAAAACTTTGACAATACACTTGGAACACTTGATCCGAATTCACAGACAGAGTACGATGTTACGCATTATTACGCCGGAATCATCGGCAATATAGCAACGGTAGCCAATGTCTGGAACGGTATCGTTGACAATCAGGAACTGACGGTGCACTCGATCGACGATGAGCGCCAGGACGTGATGGGAGTATCCTCTGACGAAGAGCTCTCAGACCTGATCAAATTCCAGCGCTGCTACGATGCATCATCCCGCTACATAACCGTTGTAGACGAGATGCTCGAGCACCTCATCACCCGCCTGGGCGGCTGATGGAACCTTTACACATAACAGAAAACACCGATCATCGGTGTTTTCTTTGGTTGTTTTCAACCAAGCTCCCATCGGGACAATCATACATAAAAATGATTATTTAGAAGTATCTAAATCGATTTTGGTTAACTAGCTGACCTCGTACAAAAGCAGTTAACACAAAATCGATATCAGTTACTTGAAAATGATTATTATGGCGACTGATCATTGGATGGGAGTTTGAGTGTGAAACTTCCATAAGCAACGATTCGGGACCGCCCGATGAAATCCACTGCTTACGAAGACTTAGAGCGTGAGATAAGAACAAATCGTGCCGTGAATATCTCACGCTCTTAGTCGTAGTTAGCAGTTAGTTCAGAGGAAAGCGGTTCCATAGAGTTGCGTTGGATTTTTCACACTCAAACTCATTGCAATTATTGCTACTATATTATCATTTTTGTGATAAATCCCCGATTAGGGGTGTTGAACACACCAAAAACAGCCGATAACTATGATATAAGTTATGAAAAGGAGGAATCGCCTATGCCATCAACATTTGGTTCTATGGAGATTTCAAAAACAGGAATGATGACCTACAACGCAGCGATCCAGACTACTGCGCACAATATAGCAAACATCGAAACCAAAGGCTACAGCCGACAGACAGCCAACTACGAGGCACTCGTTGCGAACAAAAGCTCAGCAACAGTGCAGGGCTTCGGCGTCGGAGTGGTGGATGTGACACGCGAGAGAAACGAGTATTATGACAATAAATTCATCGCGACACAGTCAGCCTTCAGCAAATACGAAACAGACAAATACTATCTGAACAGTCTTCAGGATCTCATCTGCGGAACAGTGACCAGCGATGATAAATCCAGGATAATGGATGCGTTCGATGATTTTTATTCAAGTCTTTCGAATCTGGTGGGAAATCCCAACAACCTCACGATCAGGACAGAAGCTATCACAAGGGCTCAGACAATGGCTGAGTATGTCAAAAACATGGGCAAAAACCTTCAGCAGCTGCAGGACGAGGCAAATGTTGAGATCAAAACAACGGTTGATCAGATAAATGCCATTGCGAAGAAAATAACCTCACTGAACAGACAGATCAATGTGATAGAGTCCTACGGAAACATGGCAAATGATCTGCGTGACCAGAGAAGCCTTTTGGTTGATGAGCTCTCTCAGTATGCAAAGGTTGAGACACTTGAGAAAAAAGGAACCATAGAAAAGCAAAGTGGCCGCCAAACCGAAGAGCTCGCTGTGGATACACAGTTTTACATATACCTTAATGGCAATACGTTGGTTGATGGTTACAATGTAAACGAAATCGTTTATACACAAAAAGACACCTATACAAATATTTGTGATATGAAAGGCTTATATATGCTTTCATGGGCTGACGGAACTGATTTCCTCGAGCATTCAAGAAGCCTTGGCGGTAAGCTTCAGGCGCTGTTTGAGATGAGAGACGGAAACAATTCTACAACGCTTGAAGGAAAAATAGCGGATAGAACCGCTAACTCGATAACAATTAGTCCGGCCGGGGATGACAAGACAGCAAATTTCATTGACGATGAATGCCTTCTGAATATCCCGACGCATGATGGTGAAATAGTCATAAACGGAGTTACATATAAATACGAGTCGTTTTCTTTTCAACAACCAACGAATCCGGGCGATGAGCCGCAGTATACATTCGTTATGCCGCCGGGAGTAGACATCCAAAATGACAAAAATATAGAAAATGCTTTTAACTCCGGTGCTACAATAGCGGTTGGCGAGGAGGTTCCTACCAGAGGTATACCGTATTACTTTGCTCAGCTAAACGAGTTTGTCAGGACATTTTCAAAAGAATTCAACAGGATACAAAACAGCGGACATGATCTGTACAATGAATTCGGAATTGATTTCTTCACGGCAAAAACACCTACACAGGGTAGAGATTATGTGATGAATGAAGATGCAAAGCTTTTTAATACAGATGCTATCGGAGATCCGAATAAGGGAACGTATTATTATATGACTGCAGCAAACTTCAATGTTTCGGATGCGATGATAGCTGACGGAAAGAAGCTTGCAGCGAAAGCAGTTATCAAGGATGAGTTCGGAAATGTAACCTCTGTCGGTAACGACAACTGGGAAAATGTTCAAAAGCTGTCTGAGCTTAAAGATGACTCATCAATGTTCCTTCACGGTGCGCCTGACTCATTTATCCAGGCACTTGCTTCATCGATGGGCGTTGAGGCATCCAGAGCTGAGAGACTATCAAAAAGTCAGGAAAATCTGCTTCTTTCGATAGATCAGAACAGGCAGTCCGTGTCGGGAGTTGATGAGGATGAAGAGGCCGAGGACCTGATGGTGTTCCAGCAGATGCTGATGAATCAGTACAAAGTATTGTCGGTTATGAATGAGGTACTTGACAAGCTGATCAACGGAACTGCAGTATAATATTTCGCAATACGGCGAGGAGGATACAGTCTATGAGAGTTACAAACGGAATGATGCGTACAAACTCGATGCTGAATATGCAGAAGAACAAAGTATCATACGATAAATATCTGCAGCAGTACAATACGCAAAAAAAGATACAGAGACCGTCAGATGACCCTACTATAGCAGTAAGGGCGCTCAAGTACCGTACAACCCTGGTTGAGATCGAGCAGTTCCAGAGAAATATCGACGATGCGACATCCTGGATGGATGCGACGGAAACTGCGATCAAGGATGTTGATGCCGTTCTTGACAACATGGTTCAGTATGTCAACCAGGCGGCGACAGGAACAGTTAATGCCAAAGACCGTGCTGACATAACAAAACAGCTCGATCAGTATGCGCAGTATATATATGAGCAGGATATGAATGCTGATTACGCCGGAAGGTACATTTTTACGGGATTTCGTACTGACACACCGATGCTTTTTGATAAATCTCAGGATAATGTCCTGTATACGATCCACGAGCAGCTTGAGGTCAAGGACATCAGACAGTATGATTATGTATACGGAAGAGCCGAGATCGGTGATACAAAGACTGCTCAGGAGTACGCAAACGAGGCATCAAAGTTTTTGAATACAAACAGGATACTTATATCGTATCAGGATATAGTAGATAAAGATGCTTCGATGACGACGACGTTTAATCCTGCGGTACAAACCAAGGAGGGTGATGGCTCTACCGGAAGCGCAACATCTATCAACGGACCGTTTATCACTTTCAAGGATAAAAACGGAGTTGAATTTGTAAAGAAGGTCACTATCAAAAAAGTAGCAAGTGATGAGAAGTACAATGACCACCTCAAGCCGGATGAAAACGAAGTATATCTGGTACCGGAGACAGGAGAGCTCGTATTCGGCGACAGCATATATGATACTATCCGCGGAGGCTCGGATCTGTCTGTATCGTATCAGAAAAAAACATTTGAAAAAAATGAAATCCGCCCGGAGCATTATTTCGTGTGCGAGGCTGAGGATACATCTAACGGTAAATCATGGGTATACAACAAAAACCCTGACAACCTGGAGGATGGTGAATTATTCAACAACTTCACCCCACGTGATCAAAACATACAGTATCAGATCAACTTCAGTCAGACTATACAGGTAAACACCGAAGGCTACAAGGCTGTCGGAACCATAGTGGGCAGAAGCATACAGGATATCAAAAATTCCTGCAACGAGCTTGATGTGATAGAAGCGAGGATGAGCGAGGTTGAAAAAAGAATAGCCGATCTCGATGAGGGAACTGATGGTGACAAGATCGCCAACCTGACTGAGCTCAAAACCCAGCTTCAGACGCAGATGGATCTGCAGAAATCAGTACTTGTAAAGTCGCTTGGTGCTATGATAACGACTATACAGGGCGCGAAGGACAAGATAAATGTCGCGCTGGCAGATCACGGTTCACGCTACAACCGTATGGTGATGACAAGAAACAAAATTGATGAGCTCGAGCTCGATACAAATCAGGCAAAATCAGACAACGAGGATGCAGATATCGGAGAGGCATATATCAACTTCACCGAGAGCAATCTTCTCTATCAGGCAACGCTGAATGCGACATCAAAAGTCCTCGGACAATCATTGCTTGATTTCATATAATTTATAGTTGGTTTTTGCAAAAAAATGTGATATAATGTTTTGGAAAAAATAAATACAAGAGGTGCTATTGCACCCGGGAACGGAGGAATACATGAAGGTACAGACAAAGTTTTTTGGTGAGATCGATCTTCCTGAAGAGAAGATAATCACGCTGGAGCGTGGACTTATCGGATTGGAGCAGTACAAAAAGTATACTATTCTCTATGATGAGGAAAAAGAAGACAACAATATTTCATGGCTTCAGAGCTGTGACGAACCTTCGCTTGCTTTGCCTGTTATCAAACCATGGCTTGTGAAGGAACAGTACAATCCCGTCGTTGAGGATGAGCTTTTGACAAACATCGGTGAGCTTACAGAGGAGAATCTCGTGATATTGCTTACGATGACGGTGCCTGAGGATATAACAAAAATGAGCGTAAACCTAAAAGCGCCTATCATTATAAATGCAGATTCTCGCAAGGGCGCGCAGCTTATCGCGGAAAACGATGACTATGAGGTTAAGTTTATGGTATATGAGCTCTTCAAGTCAAAGAAGGAAGAGAACTGAAGAAGTGGTGGAATGGAGGGAAACAAATGTTAGCACTTGCAAGAAAAATAAATGAATCGATCATTATCAATGATAATGTCGAGGTAACTGTTCTTGAGGTAAAGGGCGATCAGGTAAAGCTTGGGATCAATGCTCCTAAGTCAATCCCCATCTACCGTCAGGAGATATACAAACAGATACAGGATGCCAATGCTACGGCAGCGGATATCAAAGATCCAAAGGCGCTTGAGAGCCTGATCGGATAATTTTTGAAAAAAGTTTGAAAAAAATTTGATTTAGGGTTAAGTATTTGTTGTTTATGTCGATATAAAAGATGAAGTCTATGGAATTCGGCTTCGCTATTGTGCGTTTGAGGTAATGATAGCGGCGGTCAGATACCAAAGCTTCATCGTGACTATAGTATTTTTTATTAACTATGTGCTCTCGGACATGGAGGTCGGTCAGAGGGGGCATGCCACACATGGAGGTGTCAGATATGGATGTAGAAGCAATCAACAGTGTCAACTCAGATTCCTCAACCAAGGAGGCTCTGCGCTATCAGCCGCAGCAGTATTCCTATGAGGGAGAGAGTTTCGCGCCAACTGATGGGGTCAAAACTGCGACCGCACAGGCTGTGACGTCAAAAGGCGATGCAAAAGCCGGTGAGGACAAAAATGAGGACCCCGGGAAAAAAGAGCGCGAGAGAATGGCTTCCGAGGCATCGATCAAGGAAGCTGCAAGTAGAGCGAACAGGTCTATGGAGCAAACCAGATGCGAGTACTCGTATCACAAGGAGACCAATCGCGTATCCATCAAGGTTATCGACAAAAACACAGATAAGGTTATCCGTGAGATCCCACCGGAGAAGTCTCTTGATATGCTTCAGAAGATGTGGGAGATGGCAGGTATCCTTGTTGACGAGAAACGATAAGGAGGTGAGCGTATGCCTATGAGACTTAGCGGTCTTGCGACCGGTATGGACACAGAGGCTTTGGTTGGACAGCTTATGAGCGCTCAGAGCCTCAAAAAGAAAAAAATGACCGGAGCAAAGACTAAGCTTGAGTGGAAAAAAGAAGCTTGGAGTGATCTGAACAAAAAACTTACTACACTCTACAACGGCTCGGTCAGCAAGCTTCGTCTTCCTTCAACCTACAATGTGAAAAAGGCTACTTTGTCGGACAATACAAAGGCAAGTATCACAGCAGATACAAGTGCGGTTGTAGGAAACTACACAATGGAAGTTAAGCAGATAGCTTCCGCGCAGTTTTTGACAAGTGGAAAGACATCTATCGGATCTACAAGTCAGGTGCTTGCAAAAATCGGTACCGAGGGTGACGAGCTCAACGATATGGTCGGCAAAAAGATCACCTTCACAAACGGTTCAAAATCAGCAACACTTGAGATTGGTGAGTCAACAGATGTTAATGCGTTTTTGAAAACCGCAAGATCCGTTGGGATCAATGCAAACTATGATACCACACAAAAGAAGTTTTTCTTCAGCAGTGCGGAAACAGGCGAGGCAAATGCGTTTTCTATCACAGACAGCGATGCTGACGGAAATGCATTAAATGGAACGGCGCTCAGCTATTTGGGACTGAAAAGTGTAGAGGCCGGCAAAGACAGTGATGGAAATGTCTCCTACAAGGTAAACGGAAAAACTATCGATCAGGAAACATATACGGATCCTGATACAAAGATGGCTCTTGTAGCGGCAAAAGATTCCAAGATAATCCTTAACGGAGCAGAGCTTACATCTTCGTCATCGACAGTTAGAGCAAATGGACTCAATATCAGCCTGACATCAAAAACTTTGGAAAACCAGCCTGTAACTTTCTCAGTCAGCAACGACATAGATGCTGTTTATGACAGTGTCAAAAAGGCATTGAAAGAGTACAATGATGTAATGAAAGAAATGCAGAAATTGTACAGTGCTGATTCATCCAAGGGATATGAGCCGCTCACTTCCGAGGAAAAAAGAGCTATGTCTGATGATGAGGTTGAGGAGTGGGAGAAAAAGATCAAGGATTCCCTTCTCAGGAGAGATTCAACTCTTGCAGGCATTACATCATCTATGAGATCGGCGCTTATGACATCGACGACAGTTAACGGAAACAGCTATACACTTTCGTCGTTTGGTATCATGACGTCAACTAACTATCGTGAGGGCGGACTACTTCATATATATGGAGATCCGGATGATGATGTATACTCAGCAGAAAATGATAAGCTTAAAAAAGCTCTTACTGAGAATCCTGAAGAAGCCGTGACGGCTTTGACGAATATTTTCGAGAATCTCAGAAAGACAATGTTTGACAAGATGAGGGGTACTGAGTACAGCAATGCTCTTACCTTCTACAATGACAAACAGATGGACAAAGAACTTGAGTCATACAAAAAAGATCTCAAAGCCTGGGATGACAAAATGGCAGATATTGAAACGGCTTATTACAAAAAGTTTGCAGCTATGGAGACGGCAATGGCTAAACTCCAGCAGCAGAGCAGTTCGGTAATGGGACTTTTCGGAATGTCATGATGTGATGATTATCACCATAGATAAAGATATAATCCATCCGTCCTTGCGGCGGATGGATTATATTGATAGATAAACCGAAAAGGTATGAAGCCGGATGCTGCAAGAGATCATTATTCCATCATAAAAATCTTAAAACAATGAGGTTGACTATATGAATCAAAATCGAATGAGTGATTATCAGCGAAATGCAATACTTACTGCGACACCTGCGGAGTTGACTCTGATGTTATACGAAGGAGCTATCAAGTTTTGCAATCTTGCAAAGATGGCTATCGAAAAAGGTGATGTGCAAAAAGCTCATATGAATTTAAAAAGGGCACAGGACATCATAACAGAGTTTCGTATAACGCTTGATCATAAGTATCCTGTGTGGGAGGACTTCGAGAGGGTGTATGACTACATATACAGAAAGCTTGTGGAAGCAAATATGCACAAGGATATGGAAGCTCTTGATGAAGCACTCAAGTATATAAGAGAGATGAGAGATACATGGAAGCAGGTTATGAAGCTTGCAAAAACTCAAAAATAATTATATAATAAGCGGATATTTGCGACGACAACAAATATCCTTTGATACGACAAGCATGTTGGAGGCACGCGGGCGATAACTCGCACAAGTGCTCGTCACGGGGGCTAAATATGACAGGACCGAACGAAAAACTCATATATGCAGGTATGATGACGGATTCTTTGAAAAAGAAAAAAGAGATCCTGAAAAAGTTACTCGCTCAGACAGAGGAGCAGGAAGCTCTCTTGTCATCTGAAGAGATGGATGTGGACAGATTTGAAGCGCTCTTGGACGAAAAGGGCAAAGGTATAGATGAGCTGAACAAAATAGATGACGGCTTTGACAACCTTTTTGGAAAGATGGAAGCGGAGTTTAAGTCTGATCCGGGTGCATATGCCGATGACATAAAAATAATGAAAAAGCTTATCGGTGATGTGACAGATCTGGGAACCAAGATCCAGGTGATAGAGAAAAAGAACAACGATAGGTTCCAAAAGTATCTGACAACCGAGAGGCAAAAGCTTCGCGAGTCAAATAGAAGTCAGCAGACAGCTATGACGTATCTTCAGAATATGAATGGGTATCATAAGCCCGGTGACTCATATTTTGTAAATGAAACAAAATGAACTAAACCCCGTAAAGTACGATTTTTCGCTGGTTTTCGAAAAGTTTCAAAAAAAAACTTGAAAAAAATCAAAAAAAATTGTAAAATAGGGTTAAGTAAAGTAAACATGGCACCGATATATATGGTGTCAAACAAAAGCACCCTGCAAAAGGATTTGCAGGAAAATACAAGGAGGTATTATTATGGTAGTACAGCACAACATCACATCAATGAACGCCAACAGACAGCTTGGCATCGTAGGAAACAATGTAGCAAAAGCTACAGAGAAACTTGCTTCAGGTTATCGCGTAAACAAGGCAGCTGATGATGCAGCAGGTCTTGCGATTTCCGAGAAGATGAGAGCTCAGGTTAGAGGTCTTACAAGAGCATCTGACAACGCACAGGACGGTATCTCTGTTATACAGACTGCTGAAGGTGCTATGGATGTTCAGACACAGATCCTTCAGAGAGCTCGTGAGCTTGTAGTTCAGGCTTCAAAC
Organism: uncultured Lachnospiraceae bacterium; assembly: GCA_947166015.1. GTDB lineage: Bacteria > Bacillota > Clostridia > Lachnospirales > Lachnospiraceae > Eubacterium_F. Next base: position 33,921 of record CAMVCQ010000005.1, on the reverse strand, counting down.
TCAGCAGTACTTAAGAGCGGATCAGATTCAGACTTCCAGAAGATTCAGGAAGAGTTGAATCAGCTTACAGAGGAGTTCAACCGTGTTAACTCTGTTACAGAGTTCAACAAGAAAAAGCTTCTCAATGGTACCTACAAGAGCCAGTATCTCCAGGTTGGAGCTAACGAGGCACAGCACATCAACATCTCTATTTCAGAGATTAAGATGTCAACTATCACTGTTACCGGAGGAAAAGGAAGTGAAATCTCCAAAGAGATCACAAAGATTGACTCCATCCTCGGAAAAGTTTCAGCTCAGAGAGCTAAACTTGGTGCTCAGCAGAACCGTCTTGAGTACACAATCAAGAACGATGACAACGCAGCAGAGAACCTGCAGGCAGCAGAGAGCCGCATCCGTGATACTGATATGGCTGAGGAGATGACAAGATTCTCGAAAGAGAACATCCTTCAGCAGGCAGCAACATCGATGCTCGCTCAGGCAAACCAGTCTACACAGGGCGTTCTGTCACTGCTTGGATAATTGTTATCAAAGCGAAGATGTTACGTACAGGAGACCGTCTCGAAAGAGGCGGTCTTCTTTGTGTTGACACTTGAATGAATACTATCTTATGAATAAGGACAAAAAATGTACCTATGAAGCTACATGAGAGATTCAATCTTCCAAAAGAAAGGACGGATTTCCTTGACAGTCTGGTGCAGAAACATATTCATGAGATGCTCTCCTAATAGATGTTGTTTTAAAAAACAAATAGATAGATTTATCGAAATAATAGAAAAATGCGGTTCTTGAAATGTTCATAGAACGCCTTTTTTCGTATTGTCAAGGCTTTTTATGAAAAAAATTCGATTTTGGGGTTAAGTATTTGAAAACCTCTCCGATATATATGGTGTAAGGAGCAAGGGAATGCTTCTAATACCGGTAAAGAATTATAGAATAACAACCAAATAAATCATTCAACTCACAAGGATAGTGAGAGAAAGAAAAGAGAGGTAATCATTATGGTAGTACAGCACAATATCACATCTATGAACGCTAACAGACAGTTAGGAATCGTTACAAACAATGTGGCAAAAGCAACAGAAAAGCTTTCAAGCGGATACAGAGTAAATAAAGCAGCAGATGATGCAGCAGGACTTGCAATTTCAGAGAAGATGAGAGCTCAGGTAAGAGGTCTTACAAGAGCATCTGACAACGCACAGGACGGTATCTCAGTTATACAGACAGCTGAGGGAGCTATGGATACACAGACACAGATTCTTCAGAGAGCTCGTGAGCTTGTAGTTCAGGCTTCAAACTCAGCAGTACTTAAGAGCGGATCAGATTCAGACTTCCAGAAGATTCAGGAAGAGTTGGATCAGCTTACAGAGGAGTTTAACCGTGTTAACTCTGTTACAGAGTTCAACAAGAAAAAGCTTCTCAATGGTAGCTACAAGAGCCAGTATCTGCAGGTAGGAGCAAATGAGAATCAGCACATCCTCATCTCGATAAGCGAAGTAAAGATGTCGAAAGTAGACGTTACTTCCGTTACAAAAGGAAGTGAGATATCTAAGCAGATCACTAAGATTGACTCCATTCTTGGCAAGGTATCGGCTCAGAGAGCTAGGCTTGGTGCACAGCAGAACCGTCTTGAGTACACAATCAAGAACGATGACAACGCAGCAGAGAACCTGCAGGCAGCAGAGAGCCGCATCCGTGATACTGATATGGCTGAGGAGATGACGAGATTCTCGAAAGAGAACATTCTCCAGCAGGCAGCAACATCAATGCTTGCTCAGGCTAATCAGGCTACACAGGGAGTTATGTCACTACTCGGATGATGAGCCGCTAAACAGATATAGATTTTCAGTGAGAGGCACCATGATGGTGCCTCTCTTTCGACTTTTTTTTGTTGAATCAAATGATTTATTATGGTATTATAAAAGAGGCACTTGCTAATGCGGAAAGAGTTATCAGTGAATGGATTGAGGTTGCTGAAAGTGATGGCGGGGAAATACCTGAGCCTCAAGGACGGATTATGTATGTGTAATATAAATACAGGAAACGAGGGAAAATATGGATATTCATGCTGACATATATGATGAGTTTAGTTGCATAGGCGGAGACTGCAGGAGAAACTGCTGCCAGGGATGGGCTATAACTATCGATCCGAAAACCACTGAATACTATAGATCATTAGATGATGAATTTGGAAAAATGATAAACTCCCGTCTTGATTTTCTTGAGGACGGAAGCAGTAAGTTTGCTCTGAAAAAAGGTGAAAAATGCCCTGCCCAAAGAGAAGACGGATTATGCGACATTTTTTGTCGTTACGGAGAGGATAAACTCAGCAAAACTTGTACTAGATTCCCCAGGTATAATGTGGAAGTATACGGGAACAATGAATTCAGATATCTATCAAATGAATGCGAAGAGGTATTGCGAATCCTATATGATAGAGAGACTGATCTAAATCTGATCATAGAAGCCAAGGACAAAAAAGACTTAAACGAAAACTCTACCGTTGTTGATTTTGCTCAGCTTGTCGCTTGGTGCACGGATACGATTCAGGATGAAAGCATCCCTCTTTGGAATGCATTGATAACGGTTATGCATATATGTATAGAAGCATCAAAACCGTTTGTGGATGTAGATATGGAAAAGTATCAAAAGGTAATCGAGTCTATCCCTTCTGTTTCGAACTCATACAACAGGGCTATCGGTGAGATCCCGGCGGATATGTTGTATGGTCTTGCGTGGGAAAGAATAAAGCTTATTTCTGTTGCATATCTTGACTTTCTAAATCTGACTGATTTCAAAGTCTATACAGAGATGTTTCCATCAACAGAAAAATACTCTTCGTCTGTACCAAACAGAGGAGAGCAGATAAAGGAACAATTTGAAAGGTTTGTTTCAAAAACAAATCAGAAGGATGCGAGGTTTTATCGTAGATATATAGCAAATCTTTTCGTGACATTTTGCTTTGATCTGTTATTTGATGATGCAAATGAAAAGATGCTTTTTGAGTTTGGAGTCAAGGTGATAATATCGCTTACGGTGCCGCCTTTGTGGGATGATGAGGCATTGACTGACAGAGATGAATTTTTCTCGCGATTTGCGATGCTTCAAAGGATGTCAAAAACAAATTATATGTCACATTTGTCTAAGCCTATAAAAGAGCAGATGAATCCGGGACTTACTGATTATGCTTTGATGTTTGCAGGGTTATTCTCAGGTTTGCCCGGATTATGAAATAATTATTGAATATTATCACATCAATAATGATGAGGTGAAACATGGATAAAAACTCATATTCATACTATATGGATGAAGTCCGCGACGGCTTTTTTGTGCCAAGCATGATGAAACGCGTATGGGCTGTTTGTCAGGATACTTATGAGTATCTTTTGAGCGAAATTCCGGATGATAGAGCTAAGTGTACCGTGGCGTTTGGAAGTCTGATCGGTGCTGTTAGAAGTGAGGGCTTTATTCCCTGGGATGATGATCTGGATATAGATATTTTTCGTTCCGTATATGATCCGATAAAGGATAAATCCGATAAGGATGAGCTTCGCGGTGAAATGAAAATCCATGACTATGTAATTGATGGAGGAGATAACGAAGTCAGGAAGCTTCACATTGCCAAAACCAGGATCATAGATCAGAAAAAATGGCCCGATAATCATGGATATCCGTATGATAATAATATCGATCTTTACATTCTTGATCGTGTTCCGGAGGATGGAGAAGATAGAGTATTGTATCTTGAGATTCTCAAAAACCTCGCATATTTAAAAACCATGTATCAGATGCGTGAGGACAAGAAAAACGATATAGAGATAGATGAAAGTGTCCTTGCAGATGATAACAAACTAAAATCGATCATAAAAAATATAAAAGACTTAACAGGGATAACTCCGGACAAATACTCTGATAAACCCGAGTATATCCGTTTTCTTTTGATGGCTGAGGAGTATTGCAGAAGGTTTGATGAAAATAATTCCGACTCTTTTCTTTGTACGCCTTATTATATCAAATACGGCAGGTTTATATTCCCAAAGGAGTGCTATGAGAAGCAGATCGATATGAAATTCGAAGAGGGGACTGTGAAGGTACCTGTGGGATATGACCGCATATTGCGTGAATTTTATGGAAATTATATGAGGCCGCTTCATCAGTATTTGGGGCATGATTACCCATGCTTTGAATCTCATGAGGCTGACCTAAAAGAGTATTTTGATGTTGAATTGTTTAAGTATCATATTGACATAAATAAACTTGAAAATATAATGTCGCAAAGACCTCACAAAAAAGCAGGAGACAAGATTGAGATTTCCATACTTCCGTACAGTGTGGACTGCTGGGAGGCACTTCACAGCGTGTGGAAAAGCTTTATAGATATGGACGATGTTGAGGTTTCGGTGATCCCTGTTCCGTATTTTTACAGAGGGTTTGATACGGCTGTGATAGGAGATGATATGCAGCTTGAGAACGGTTATCCCGACGAGGTTGATATAGTTGCATTTAATGAGTTTGATGTGGGAGCATGGCATCCCGATGCGATTATTTTTACAAGTCCGTATGATGAGTACAGTGATGCTTTTGTACTGCATCAGTTTTTCCAGACGGATAACCTTCTCAGGTACACGGATAATCTGATATTTATCCCACCGTTTAAGCTTGATGAGATAGCAGATACCGATGTAGGATCAAGAAAAATGTTCAAAAGATATCTGCGCACGCCGGGACTTATACATGCTGACAGGGTATATGTGCAGTCCGAGCAGATGAAAAATGTGTATGAGGAGATACTTGGTGAGCTTGCGGGCGAGGTGGATGATGCGGCATTGGCAGAGTGCAGTGAAGCAGTGAAAAAGCACCTTGATTTTTCCGGGAAAATAGTAGCGCTCGGAAGTCCTGTTGATGATATAAAGAGTAAGGTCATGGAGCATAATGATGAAATACTTCTCTTTGTGAGCGGAAGCAGGATACTTTCAAATCCCGAAGTTCTCGATAAAACTGAAGATGTGATAAACTATCTTTCAGATAAATACAGTAACTGCAAAGTATCGATGATCAAGGATAAATACGCAAAAGAAATTCTTGAAAATGACTATAATGACAGATATGAAAAGTACTTGTCTTTGGTAGATCAGATCCGGAATAGTAACGGAATTGTATATGAATCCGACCAAGAGGATGAAGCTGTAAAAAATGCAATCTGTATATACGGCGACGGCGGTATTGTGATGAGCAAATGCAGGATGATAGGAAAGCCTGCACTTATGGAAGAAACCGGAGTGGATATCAGGTCAAAGGCCGGATATGAGTATAAAAAATGGCAAAAAGAAATGACGGTTGAAAGCGAAGGTGTTTGGAGCCTGGAAAACTACATAGAGGAAGCGATACGATATGTGAATGGATACGAAAACGACAGAGTAAGTATAGAAAGTGTCGATGTCAATGACAAGAGAAATAATAAAGATAATAAAGAAAACAATGAAAACAATGAAAACAAAGAAGAACTGATCAAGAACAGCAGCAAAAGCAACGGTGAAAAGATAGCAAAGGATATAGTAGAGAGGATGGACAGAGTGAATAGAGATAAGTTAACTGAACAATACATTTGTCCTTCATCAAACAAAAAGATCAAGCTTATGCTCTATGAGTGGAAATCCTATATGCGCCAGGATACCGAGAGTGCATTCAAAAGAATGGGTATAGAGTATGACAAATTCTTTTATGAAGATTATGAAAGCTTAGACAGAGATAATCCTGAATTCGAAAAACAATTTATGGAGGCCCTTGACAAGGGTGATTATGATGGGGTGTTCTCTATCAACTTCAGAGGTGTGATCGCCAAGTGCGCAAACAAAAAAGGGATACCATATATCGCCTGGGTATATGATTGTCCGTTTGGCACGGGTGAGGATGAAAACCTGTTGAGACTTCCGACAAACAGGATTTTCACTTTTGACAGGAGGACAGTCGGAGAGCTTGAAGCGAGGGGCATAGGGAACATTTTTCATATGCCTTTGGCTGTGGATGTGGACAGGATTGATACGATTGGTATGAACCCTGATGATGCAGAGGCATACGGAGCGGATATATCGTTTGTTGGGAAGCTGTATCCATCGACTTTTGCCGGATTCTACGATAGGCTGACTGAATACGAAAAGGGAATGGTTGATTCTGTACTGGAGGCCCAGTCCAAAATGTATGGAGCGTATCTGCTTGATGTGATGACAGAGGGCTTGATGTGCGAAAAGATAAGTGAAACTCTTGAAGGGAATCCGAAGTATGATCTGCTGTTTCACCAGAGTTTGCAGTCGATCATATGCAAGGAGATCACAAGGCGTGAGAGACTGTCGCTTTTGTTCATTCTTTCACAGGATCACAATGTTGCGCTTTACTCCGATAAACCGGAGCCAAGACTTGACAAGGTGTCACAGCGCGGTATAATAAGCGGTTTTGATGAAAATTACAAGGTTTACAGAGCGTCAAAGATCAACTTAAATATTTCCTTCAAAAGAATCGCCGAGGGAATACCTCTACGAGCGCTTGACATCATGGGTGCGGGAGGATTTTTGCTGTCAAACTATCAACCTGAGCTTGTAGAAAACTTCGAGCCGGGCGTCGAGTGTGTGGTTTACGACAGTCTGGAGGACGCGTATGCTAAAGCGACTTATTATCTGACGCACGAGGATGAGAGAAAAGAGATAGCAAGACGAGGAAAGGAAAAAGCAAGGCAGTTTTCGTATGAGATACAGTTGAAAAATATGTTTGATATGGTGTTTTGACAGTTACCAATGAACAGTTACTTTTGAAGCTCTGATCGGAGAAAACGTAGGATAGGAGAAATGATTCTAATATGAGTGAATTGACAAACAAAACAAATGAGAATCGATTGTTTTTTGACAAGATTATAGATGGTTTTTTTGTTCCAAGTTTGATGCAAAAATGGTGGGCAGTCAGTTACAAAAACTTCACTGAACTTGACTCAGAATGCAGAAAAGAAGGGTATGATGCGTTTGGCATGTGGGGAACTATGCTCGGATGTGTCAGGAATTCCGGCTTTATTCCCTGGGATGATGATTTTGATTCGCTCATGTTTAGAGAGATGTTCAATAAGCTATACTACAGAGGGAAAAAGGGAGAACTGCCAAAGGAGTATTGGATAAGCGATTATGAATATAATCAAAACGAAAATATGGTCAGGACTTGGGTCGATACAAAGTCGATAATCCGTAAACCGGAAGACCGCAAGGATAACTATGGCTTTGCGTTATACAATCCGATTGATATTTTTATTCTTGATACGCTGCCAAGGGATGAAGAGGAAAGAAAAGCTCATTATATGGTTGTTGAAAGCTATGCTACCCTGAGCGGGCAGGCAAAGCTTTTGGCTGAACAGAAAAGAAACGGAACGGATGGGCTTGACGAGAACGAGATAATCGACGAAGCTCAGTTGATGGAAAACATCAGAAGGCTTTCCAAATCCACAGGTATAGAGCTTGAAGATAGCGACAATCCATTGTTTGTTAAGCTTTACAAAGCTATGGATGAGTTTTGTTCCAGGTATAAACAAGGTCAGGGAAACCTGCTTACCATAATAGCATACATGATAAATATTGAGGGATTTCAGTACGATAAATCTCTTTTTGCCGGAAGTGTAAACCTGCCGTTTGACCACGGTACTATTCCGCTTCCGATTTCATATGATCAGATCCTTAGGATGTCATATGGGGATTACATGTGCCCTACTCTTATGGGAGGCGTGCACGGGTATCCTGTTTACGATTCTATGGAAGAACAGATGAGAAAAAAAGCAAATATCGAGTACCATAAATTCAGATATGATAAAAATGCATACCGTGCTATTGTTGACGGAAGGAAAGCAAAGATTTCTGTTTCGACACAGGTGAAAAACAGTATAGAGCTTTTTGGAGATGCACACAGATTTATACAGAGCAAGTGCGCTAACGGAGATGTTGATGAAACTCTACTTGATGTACTCGGGCAATGTCAGGATTTAGCTGTTTCGGTAGGAGAAAGAGTCGAAACGGATGCTGTTGGCGGAGAGGATATAGTAAAAGAATTTGAGAAGTATTGCGGCGATATCTATGAGCTCTACCAGCTTGCAGACGGTGCTCTTTCAGGAGCAGAAGTGTCGGTGAATAAACTTGTTGACGCGTGTGAGCGTATGATAAAATACGAGGAAATCTTCTCTGATATTTCAAATAAAACAGTTGATAAAAAAGAAGTTGTTTTGCTATGCTACAGAGCAAAGAATTGGCAATCGCTTCATACGATATATGAGGAATTATCAAAAAGAAAAGATACCAATGTCGTAGTTATCAGAGTTCCGTATTATGAAAGAAAATACGACGGAACAGTAGATAAAAATGAAATGATAATAGAAACCGAAGGATATCCGGAGGGGATTATTTTTACCGACTATGATAAATACGACTTTGAGAACAGGCATCCGGATGTGATAGTTGATCAGTGGCCATATGATGATTACAATGAATCGATATATATGCATCCGTATTACTTTTCATCAAACCTATATCTACATACGGAAAAAATGGTATTGATCCCGCCTTTTGTAACAAAAGAGGCAGTCGGCAGAGATAAGTTGTGGGTGAGCTTGTCGAGCTTTTTGCGAAATCCCGGAGCGCTGTACAGTGATATGATCGTTGCTCAGTCTGACACGATGGCGGCAGCTTATGCTGATAATCTTGATGATTTTATGTGCAAAGAATTAACTGCTCAAAAAAGGCTCGAGCTTATGGCGGCAGGAGATGAGCAGGCTGCAGAGGCTGTTGTTGAGAGTCAGGACATAATAGATTTTTCAACCAAGGTTTCAGGAGCGGGATCAGCTCTCTATGACTGGAAGGCAAGGACGAGGACATTATTGTACGACAAAGATAATGATGTTTACTATGAAAAATCAGGACAGAAAACAACTCCTGATATATATGATGAGGTCTATGAGGTGTCTCCTGAGATCATAGATAAGCTTACAAAACCGGATGGTTCGTTTAGGAAGATCATGGCATTTTTCCCGGGTGGAAGTGCACTGTTTAGCCACGGAAAGCCTGCGCTTGAGAAAATGAAAAACGAAGTAAAAAAAGCGATAGACAATGATGATATCCTAGTGTGGTGGTATATGGATCCTTATGCGAGAGAGATACTCAAAAACCACGCGAAGGACACTTGGATAGCGTTTAGAGCGTATCGAGACGAATTTGAAAAAGAAGGCTGGGGCATACTTGACGAGAGCTGGGATGATACACTCATCAAAAACATAGCGGACTTCATGTATGGTGACGGATGTGCGATGATGAACCATATCAGAGAGGCCGGAAAGCCTGTACTTTGGGAAACTCCGGCGCATCCATTGATCGAAATGGACGGCTATGAGACTAAGAAATGGACGCCGGATCTGACTATCGTTACAGACAGGCAGTGGACGATGGAGAATTTCCTTGATGAGGCAGTGAAATACGAGCCGGTTAAGCCAGCCGAAGGTAATGCAGCTAGGATAGTTGATGCTTTATTGAAATAGAGACTGATAAAGTGGGGGAAAGATTTGATTTGTATTGAATGATAATCCTTATTGTCAGTGTCGAGATAATTGTGAAACGCAGTTGTGAAGTCGCTTAGAATCGTGGAGGTAGGAATGAAATACGAGATTCCTGAGGAATACTTTTTCGATGAGGTAAGGGATGGTTTTTTTGTGCCATCTATGATCAAAAAGTCCTGGGCAGTCAGCTTCAAAAACTATTTGCTGTTGTCAGAGACATTGGGAAAAAACGGAGGCAAATGCCACGTTTTTTTCGGTAACCTTATCGGTGCTATCAGACACGGTGGAAACATACCTTGGGATGATGATATAGATACTATTGTTTTTCGAGAGGATTACAATAAACTTAAAGAAACGGCAGACAAAGGAGAGCTGCCGGAAAATCATTATTTGCGTGATTATAATTCGATGGAAAACGGAAACCTTGTGCGCAAATGGATGGATGCAAATGATGCGCTTAAATCAGAGGACAGGTGGGATGAGGACCACGGGTTTAAGTATGTAAACAATGTTGACATTTTTATATTTGACCATATCCCCGATTCGCAAAAAAATGTTCAATACTTCACGGATGTGATCGATCTATGCCAGCATGTACATGACTTTGCCGAGATGCTTGAGCAAGGGAAAAACCTTGATGCTGAGGATGAGGATGAATTTGCGTACAGCTTGGACCTCCTGCAAAGAGTGCTTAAAACAAGATATCTTCCGGACAGGGACGGAGCGCTTACAAACTGGGTATGGAAGGTGATGGAGAACTTCCTTTCAGGATACAGTGCAAGGAATTGTGAAAAGGTTTCTTCGGTACCGCATTTCATGTTTAATCACAAATGCTGCTTTCCAAAATGGGTTTTTGAAACGTATGTGGATCTGCCGTATGAATTCGGAACGGTAACGGTTCCCATTGGTTACGATCATCTGATCAGGACTTTTTACGGGAGATATGTATATCCTGTTAAAGACGGATCGCTTCACGATTATCCGAATTACAGGATGATAGAAGGACTATTGAAGCAGTACCGCGGGCTGGAGACTTCTGAGTTCAAGTATGACAGCTTATTTTCCGAAGGTGTGTCATCAGATGTCGGGCAAAGCATAGAAGGTTTAGATAGTCAGAATGGCGACGGTGCTGAAGATGGAGAAATGGTATCTATTTCAACGACCATTTCTGATGTAGTAAATGCTCTGAAGGAAGCTCATGCCATCATAGAGAATGCCTGCGCTGAATCGAGGTTTGATGAAGCACTGGGTGTCCTTGCGGGATGCCAGGATCTGGCAGTAAGTCTCGGAGAGACTATAGAAGACAGAGGGATTGATTGCGGAGATATAATAAGTGTCCTTGAGGAGTATTGTGAAAAGATTTATTTTGTTTATCAGAAGCTAAGTGCGGGAGAGCAGGACGCAGAAGGTATAAATGGCCTAAAAGAATACGAGGTAAAAATACCTGAAGCGGCGGATATTATAATTGATAATAATAACGAGTATAATGGCAATTCCGGTTTTGACGATGTTCAGGAAAATGAGGTTAATTCAAAAGAGAATATCATAGGATCAGATAATAATTCAAAAGATTCATCTGGGTTTATGGATGATCAGTCGGAAACATACGAAAAAACAGGGATAAAAAGTGTTGTATTTTTGGTTCTAGATGCGAAATGCTGGAAGTCGCTGCATTCGCTTTGGAAGGCTGCAAAAGCTGATGAAAAGGTCGAAAAAGTGACGGTTATAGTCACTCCGTTTTTTATGAAGGATGGCAAAGGCGAGCTGATCAAGGAAAACATGATCACCAAAAATGAGGGCTTTCCGGATGAGGTTACTCTGACTGATTTTGATGATTATTCTTTTGAAACTGAAAAACCGGATGTTGTTATTTTTCAGGAGCCTTATGATGAGTACGGGGATGTGTATTCCGTGCATCCTGATCTATATGCTGCAAGGATACGGATGTATACAAACAAGCTTGTTTTTGTACCTGCATTTACGGTGGATGAGGTCACGCCCGAGGATCAGAGGTCAAGATATACGCTTGGAAGATATCTGAGAAACCCGGGACCGGCGTATGCAGATGTGATATTTGCACAGTCGGAAAACATGAAAAATGTATTTGCAGAGATACTGAAAGAGATGACCGATAAAGTAGATTGGAATTCAAGAATATCGGGAGCAGGAGTGCCGGCACAGGATGTTGAGTGTGCCTGTGTCCGTCCGGAGTCTGAAAAAAAATACGTGCTTTTGTATCATATAAGTGTGAGCGTATTGTATCAGTACGGGAACGAAATGCTTGAGAAAAGCAGAAATCTTATAGAGCTTGCAAAAGAGCGATTTGGAACAGATATGTATATCAGGTATTTTGAAGATCAAAATATACATAAGGTTTTGAAAAACAAGAAAAAGGGATTGTACGAAAGATACAAAAGATTTGTCGAGGAATTGAGGGCAGATGACCATGTGACAGTCGATGAATCCGGAGATATTGAAAGCGCTGTGCTTGACGCTGATGGATTCTATGGAGACGGATCTGTTGTAATGACTAAATCGTATAGGATGAAAAAGCCTGTTCTTTGGCAGAGTCCGGCGCTTAAAATATCGAATAATAATGCTACAGATAATAAGTGGGATCCGGAAAAGCTTATAGCTAATGAAGGTGATTGGAGCGTCGAAAACTTCCTTGATGAGATGGTAAGGTTTACAGATGAAGCCAGGGAGAAGGCTTTGAAGGAAAAGGAAAGCGCTGCGAAGGAAACAGTCGGAGCAATTATCTGGAATGAGATAAAAGGTTGATGTGGAGACGGAATATGGAGTATAGCAGGGAATATTTTTTGGATGAGGTCCGGGATGGATTTTTGGTGCCCGGACGAATGAAGCGCGCGTGGAAAAAAGACTTGCAAAACTATCGTGCGCTTTGTGAGATATGCCAAAAATTAGGGATTCATGTCTCGGCTATGTGGGGGACTCTTATCGGTGCGATCAGAAATGGCGGATTTATCCCGTGGGATGATGATGTAGATACGCAGATGCTTCATGACGAATACAATAAACTGTATGATTATCTGGCTGACGATACTGAAACAGAGCAGTGGATAAGTGATTATATTTTTGATGAAAGCGAAAACATGACACGCAGGTTTATGAGTTCAAGATCGCTTATCGAGCCGGTTGAAAAATGGAAGGAAGGCTATGGTTTTCCTTTTGTCAGCATCCTTGACATTTTTGTTTTTGAGTATATGCCTATAGATGGAGAAAAAGGAAAAGAGTATTGGGAAAGTATCTATGAGGCAGGTAGGACAAAAGAGTTTGCAAAAGAGAATGGAAGTGTCGGATTAAACCTTGAAATGGCAAATAAAATCAAGGCCTTGGAGCATCGACTTGGTGTAAAGATAAACAGGGATATAGAGGGACCATTATTCATCAAAATTCTCGCAATGATGGATGAGTACACGGCAAGGTTTACAAAATCAGACAGCGATCATATCGGGATTCCTGCTTACTATAACAGAAACAAAAGCTTTGTAGCACCGAAGGAACTATATGCTCACTACATTGATGTGAAGTTTGAGGACGAGAGTATCAGTGTGCCTATAGGGTATGATGGGATTTTGCGAAGATATTTTGGAAATTATATGCGTCCTGTGATGGCGGGAGGCGTGCATAATTATCCCTTCTATGAAGCGATGGATAAAGACGCAAAAAAACTGTCGGGATACGGACTTGCTTCCTATGAATGCGATGAAGAAGTTGTAATAAAAGTTAAAAATGATGCAAAGAATACTGCTAAACCGAGCACGGCAGATAAGGCGTCAGAAACTATAAAGCTTTTTGAAGAAGCGCATACTGCAATAGTTGAATTTGTAAAAAGCGATATAAACTCTGCTGTAGGTCTGATCGGACAATGCCAGGAGCTTGCGATAGAAACGGGTAATGATATAGAAAAAAATGCCAAGGATGAACTTGGATTTGTTCGAACGCTTGAGGAGTATTGCGAGAGCTTGTTTGGGATTTTTCAAAAGCTTGATTCTGAAGGTGAAATAGAAATTAATGCAGATATGATCTCGGAAGAACTAAACCGTCATTTAGATAACCTGAGACAGGCTCTATCTGGACTGAAAGACAAGAAAAAAGTTGTTTTTTTGTATTGCAGAAACAAAGATATTGATTCATATTTGGAATTGTATAATGCCGCACTTAATGATGATACTGTTGTATCGGCGATAAAAGTACCTATGTACTATAAAAATTTTGAAGGTCGGATCGACAAAAACTCGATCGTTGAGGATGTAGATGATACCCCGCCAGGAATAGAGACTATGCCATTTGATTCATATGATTTTTCGATTGAAAAACCGGATGTGGTTTTGTATCAATATCCCTACGATGAGTATGCGGAAGGAATGTCTTTGCATCCGTATTATTATATAAAAAACATTGCTGTGCATGCAAAAAAGCTTGTGCTGATCCCGCCGTTTAGATTGGACGAAAAAAAGGTTGCTTTTTCGCAGTCGGTGTATACGATCGGAACATTTTTAAAAACTCCCGGCGGTGTTTATGCAGATAGCATAATAGTGCGAACTGAAGCGGAAAAAGGTGTTTTTGAAGGGATTGTAAAAGAATTTGTACCGCGAAGGGCAGATGATATAAAAGTGGTGGTCGCCGATTTGGGCTCGTCGAAACGCAAACTTGATAAAGCTGTGAATACAGAAAATACAGAGAATATAGATGATCCTGAGGGGAGTTTTGACAATAATGTTACAGGTGATATTGTAAATCCTGATGAACATAACGGCGTTTACAAACAAATCCTCTATAGGCTTGGCGCAAGTATGCTTTATGAATACGGTCAGGTAGGTATAGATAAGGCGAAAAAAGTATTGTCGTATCTTGAGGGTTACGAGGGAAAAATAGATGTTATCTGGAGTCCGGATCCGTATGCTGAGGAGATACTATGCTATAAAAAAGAAATAAAAAAAGCGTATGATGAGTTGCTTTTAGGAGAGTACAAAAATGTAACAATCTGTAACGATGAAAACGAGGAAGAGTTAGCACTTAGTTGTGACGGAATGTATGGCGATGGCTGCGTTCTGATGAATGAGTGTCGTATGAACGGGAAGCCTGTTCTGCTTGAAAATCCGTCCTTCTCGGATTGCATGGTTTTTGATAATAACTGTGAACAGAAAAAATGGACTGATGATATAATGGTGGCTGATGAGGGCGAGGGAGAGTCACAATGGACCCTTGATGAGTTTGTAAAGGCTGTAGCTGACCGTGAATATGATACTTGTGATAAAGACTGTTGTGATATAGAAAAGCTTTGGCTGGAGATTAAGAAATGAAATTTGATAAGTCGTATTTTTTGGATGAGGTCAGAGAAGGATTTTTGATCCCTTCAATGATGAAAAAACAGTGGGCTGTGTGTCTTGATGATCATGAAAAGCTCACCCAAGTGTGTAGAGACAATGGGCTCAAATGCACGATGGGGTGGGGGAATCTGATAGGTGCAGTGCGTCACGGTGGGTTTGTGCCATGGGACGATGATTTTGATCTCGAAATGCCGAGAGTTGATTTTGAAAAGCTCCTTGCGTTGGTAGGAAAAGAGGAAAAAGAAGGTCAGTACCATATAGATGATTTTACTACGGTTGGAAACACCAATACAGCCCGCAGATGGATGGAAAAAAGTACGCTACTGTACGACTCTGAGAAATGGCCCGAAAGACATGGATTTCCATTTGGTAACGCGCTGGACATTTTTATTCTTGATATGATCCCGGAGGATAAACAAGCGTATGATGAGTATATGCGGGTTATTTTTCTGTGCGAATCATTGAGGACGCAGATCAGTGAATCCGGCGATAATCTATCTGCACCTGAGGTGGTTTCGAAGATCAAAGAATTGGAAAAGCTGACCGGAGAAAAGATCAGTTTTGAAAAGGGACAAAACTACGGCGTAGAGGCTTTCAAGGTAATGGATGAGTACTTGAAAAATGTGACTTTCAAAGCAGTGAAAGAGTCAGGTGATGAGAAAGGAATTCGTATAGAAAATACAACTGATTCTGATAATAATAACGCTTACAAGATTGCGAATGTCGCCATTTATATCAAATCTGAAAAAAGGATCTGGTCGTATGAAAAGACATTTGATAATGTTTTTGAGATGGAATTCGAGGGTACGAAGGTGTCTGTGCCGTGTGGGTATGACGGACTTTTGAGGCGGTCGTATGGGGACTTTATGTATCCTGCATACATATACTACAATCACAGGTATCCGTCGTATGATATACTTGCCGATGAACTGAAAGAAAAGTATGATTTTGAACTGTTGAAGTACAGGTTTTCCGAGGAAGAGTATGCGAGGGTGCAAGGCGAGAGGCTTGCAAAGGCTGCTGTCAAGGATGTTGTGCGCGACAATGTAGGGTTACTTTTGGAGGCGCACGAGTATATAGCTGGAGCGCTGACTGGGGATGCATTAAACCAGGTGCTTGAGCTTTTGGGGCAGTGCCAGAGCTTGGCTGTATATATGGGTGAGTTGATAGAGCGCAAGGTTAGAAAGGCATATGTGGTTGTTCCGCATGACGAGGGTGATGGTTTTGATGAGGTGAATAATGCATCAGGGATTTGTGCAGAAAACCTGGTGCACATCCTTGAAGGGTATTGCGAGAGCGTTTTTGAATTATACGAAAAGCTGGGTGCCATGGATGCAAATGATGGAACAGACGAATTGAAAATGCTGATAGATAAGTTGCGTTCACACGACAGTGTGTTGAAAAAGATTTGCGAGTATGAGTTTGAAGAATACAAAGAAATAGTGTTTCTCGTCGACCGGGCTGATAATTGGAATTCACTCCATACGATATGGGAAGCAGCAATGGCTGATGAAAATGTGAATGTCACTGTGATCGCTGTTCCGTATAAGTATAAGGACGCTTACGGGATGATACCGGAGGATGAGGAATGGGAGATTGACACGGAAGGATTGCCCGAAGAAGTCGAATTAACGGCTTTTGATGCTTATGATTTTGAGACTATGCATCCCGATGTGATCATTTTTCAGAATCCCTATGATGAGTATAGCGATGTTGTGTCGGTTCATCCGTATTTCTATGCGTCAAACCTGTGTAAGATTACGGATAAGCTGGTTTTCATACCGCCTTTTGTTCTGAGAGAGCTTGTTCCGGAGGATCAGAGAGGGCGGTACACGCTGGGAGTGTTTATCAAAAATCCCGGGCTTATCTATGCGGATGAGGTCATCGTGCAGTCCGAGCAGATGAAGGATGTATATGTGGAGATGCTGGATGGATTCATAGCCGGGGGCGAGGATGATGCAAATGGGATAATAGATTTTGATTCCAAAATAAAAGGCATCGGCTCACCATTGACTGACTTAAAAACAAGAAAGAAAAAAGCTATACTTGATGAAAAGACTGAAAAGACAATGCTTTTCTATGTCAGCGCGAGTATGCTCTATGATGAGGGGCAGGCGGGAATTGACAAGATGAAACACGCGCTTGAAATGATAAGAGAATTTGAAAAGGCAAATAAACAGCTTCGGGTCATTTTTCAAAAGGATAAGTATGCGGATGATGTGTTGAAAACTATGCCGGAGATTTTGGACAGCTACAAGGCATGGGTGAATGAAGAGTCAAAAGAATCTGATGTAAGGCTTGTTGTGGATGACTTTGATGTCGACTACATCGACGCTTTCTACGGTGATGCAGGTACAGCGATGCACAAATGCAGAATGGCTGAAAAGCAGTTTCTGTGGGAGACGCCGGGAAAGACAGCAGAGGAAGACAGCCTCGGGGCATTTTTATCGGAGGTTATGAGTTGTGATGAAACAGTTGAAGTGACGGAGTACGGAAATGCGATTTATACCAGGATAATGAAGTGAAGAGTGTAGAATGTTGAATTATTGGGTATAGTGATGTGAGGTTTTAAATCCAGATTGATTATTTTGAATTTGACATGTGATTTCTTGACAATTGGTGTATAATGATACTTAACAGTTATACTTGAAAAAATGGGAGGTAGTGAAGCTATGGAGTTTTATATAAATCCCGGAAATGGTGAATTTGCTGAGATTCGTAAAGGTGAATACATCGACAAAAGCGGATTGATCGCAGTTGTGAATAAAACAATAGGCACGGAAAGAAGGCTTTCATGTGTTAGCAGACCGCGAAGATTTGGAAAAACATTTGCAGCAAATCTTCTGGCGGCTTACTATGATAAAAGCTGCGATTCAAGCTTTCTTTTTGAGGATTTAAAAATCGCTTCACACCCCGGTTACAAGGAGTATTTAAATAAATTCAATGTGTTGTATCTGGATATGGCAGTTTTTATGTCTGAAATACGAAACCCGATGGATTTGGTACCTCGAACAAGAGAGCTTTTGGTGTCGTCTGTTTGTGAGCGCCTGGGTGTGGAGGTTCCGGCAAACGCTTCATTACCGGATATGCTGATGGAGTTTGTAAAAAAAGACGGTGATCAATTTGTTGCGATCATAGATGAATGGGATGCGCCTATCAGAGAGCCCAAGTCAACGCAGGAGTCACAGAAAGAGTATTTGGATTTCCTTCGGGGATTGTTTAAAAATGGTCCGCTGACAAAACAGATTTTTGCCGGAGTTTATATGACCGGGATTTTGCCAATCAAAAAGGATGGTTCACAATCACCACTGTCGGATTTTAAAGAGTATACTATGCTAAGCCCGCAGGAATTTGCACCTTATATTGGATACACAGAAGATGATGTAAAGCTGATATGTGAGAAATACAGTGTTTCATACGATGAGATGAAAAAATGGTATGATGGCTATAGTCTTAATTGCAAGGGCAAAACCATTTCTATTTATAATTCAAATTCGGTTATGGAGGCTGCGTACAGCGGAGAGTTTGATTCATATTGGAGACGGACATCGGCAGTTAACGGGTTGCGTGATTATATTAATCTTGACTACGATGGACTGGGCAAAGCCGCAGAGATGCTTTTGGCGGGGCTGGAGATACCTGTGAATATCAAAGGGTTTCAAAATGATATGATCTCTTTTGAGACTGCGGATGATGTGTTGACACTTCTGATCCATCTGGGATATCTGACTTATGATTCAGAGAATAATACGGCGCGTATACCAAACAACGAGGTATATTCTGAGTTTGCCGATATGATCCGTAAGGTCACTCATGAGGAAACAATTAAAAGGATTAAAGAAAGTGACAGATTGATTGAGGCGATTGTTTCGATGGACTCTGATACGGTGGCTGATGTTATTCAGAAAGTTCATATGAGTGAGAGTTCTATGAAGTATTACAATGATGAACAGGCACTAAGGGCAGTGATCAAACTGGCGTTTTTTACTTACAGGGATTATTATATAAAAATGGAAGAATTGGACTCGGGGACAGGATATGCAGATATAGTATTTTTATCAAAAAAGAATAATAATTATCCGACATTAATAGTTGAGCTGAAATACAACGAATCAGAACAGAGCGGGTTAGAACAGATCAAGAGGATGTCTTATAGTGATGTTGTTGAAAACTATGGTGCGGATGTTCTTTTGGTAGGGATTAGTTATAATAAAAATGACAAAACAAAAAAGCATAGCTGTGTTATTGAAAAGGTTGGAGACTGATTATGAAAATAATGTTTTTTGAGTGGTAATATCGCTATGGAGAACCGGAGATGAATTATGCAGTATGACAAAAGTTATTTTTTAGATGAAGTCAGGGATGGATTTTTGATTCCATCGATGATGAAAAAACGATGGGCGGTGTGCCTTGATGATTATGAAAAGCTCGAAGAGCTTTGTAAAAAAAACAGTCTGCAGTGTACCTTTAGTTGGGGGAATTTGATTGGAGCCGTTAGAAACCGGGGATTTGTGCCCTGGGATGACGACATGGATATCGAGATGCCAAGGGAGGATTATGAAAAGCTACTGTCGCTGGTTGGGAGAGAAGAAAAAGAAGGACAATACCATATAGAGGATTTTTTGTCTTCAGGTACCAGGAATTTTGTGCGCAGATGGGTAAATAAGAGTAAACTTCTGTATGAAGTGGAGGATTGGGAGAAACGGCATGGATTTCCACTTGGTACATTTATTGATATTTTTATCCTGGATAGGATTCCAAATGATGAGGAAGAGCACACTCAGTATTTGAGAGTGATTCTTTTGTGTGAATTATTACGAAAAGAATTTGAGGGTGGTGCCGGTATTACAAGCCCTTCGGTTACGGAAAAGATCAAAGAACTGGAAGATATAACAGAGAAAAGAATCGAACTATCAGAAGAAATAAACCTCGAATCTCAAGCGACGCTTATTTTGGATGGTTATCTAAAAAGCGTTTCCGAAAAAATGCTTTCAAGGAACGAAACGGAATACAAGGTTGCGAACGCAGCAATATATGTTAACTGTCGGAACATTTTTTCGCCTGAAAAAACCTTTGCAGAGTGCTTTGATATGGAATTCGAGACCGGAACGGTATCCGTTCCCTGTGGCTATGATGGATTGCTCAGGACGCAATACGGTGATTTCATGAATCCGATTTACATATATCATAATCACAGATATCCGTCGTATGATGCGGTATCAGATGAGCTCAAAGAAAAGTTTGATTTTGAGTTTTTGAAATACAGGTTTTCGTGGGACGATTATAAAAAAGTGCAGGCGGAAAGACTTGAGAAAAGAACCGTTAAGGATGTTGTTCATGAAAATGTCGGACTGTTGATTGAGGCACATGAGTTTATATTTGGGACGTTAGGCGGAGATTCCGTGACTGAAAATGAATTAAGTCAGGTGCTTGAGCTTTTAGGTCAGTGCCAAAGCTTGGCTGTTTATATGGGCGAATTGATCGAACGCAAGGTGAGAAAAGTCCATATTAACGACTTGAATGATGTAGAAAAAAGTAATGATGAAGTAAATAAAGCATCAGGGGTGCAAGTTGATAGTCTGGTGCACATCCTTGAAGGGTATTGTGAGAGCGTTTTTGAACTATATGAAAAGCTAAATGCTGTGGATACAAGTGTTGAATCAGACGAAGTGAAAATGCTGACAGATAGGTTGCGTTCACACGATAGTGTGTTGGAGAAGCTTTGTGAATATGATTTTGAAGAATACAAAGAGATAGTGTTCCTTGTCGACAGGGCTGATAACTGGAACTCGTTGCATACGATATGGGAAGCAGCGATGGCTGATGAAAATGTGAATGTTACTGTGATCGCTGTTCCGTTTAAGTATAAGGACGCTTACGGGATGATCCCGGAGGATGAGGAATGGGAGATTGACACGGAAGGATTGCCCGAAGAAGTCGAGTTGACGGCTTTTGATGCATATGATTTTGAGGCTATGCATCCCGATGTGATCATTTTTCAGAATCCCTATGATGAGTATAGCGATGTTGTGTCGGTTCATCCGTATTTCTATGCGTCAAACCTGTGTAAGATTACGGATAAGCTGGTTTTCATACCGCCTTTTGTTCTGAGAGAGCTTGTTCCGGAGGATCAGAGAGGGCGGTACACGCTGGGAGTGTTTATCAAAAATCCCGGGCTTATCTATGCGGATGAGGTCATCGTGCAGTCCGAGCAGATGAAGGATGTATATGTGGAGATGCTGGATGGATTCATAGCCGGGGGCGAGGATGATGCAAATGGGATAATAGATTTTGATTCCAAAATAAAAGGCATCGGCTCGGCGTTGACTGATTTGAAAACTAAAAAACAAAAATCGATACTTGAAAAAAAGACTGAAAAGACGATTCTTTTCTATATCAGCGCGAGTATGCTCTACGATGAGGGGCAGGCGGGGCTTGACAAGATGAAACACGCACTTGAAATTATAAGAGAATTTGAAAAGGCAAATAAACAGCTTCGGGTCATTTTTCAAAAAGATAAGTATGCGGATGATGTGTTGAAAAGCATGCCGGAGGTGTTGGATGCTTATAACGCTTGGGTTGATGAGTTGACAGGTTCTGGCGAAGTTCAGGTTGTTGCAGATGGTTTTGATGTCGACTACATCGACGCTTTCTATGGTGATGCTGGTACCGCGATGCACAAATGCAGAATGGCAGAAAAGCAATTTCTGTGGGAGATGCCCGGAAAGACAGCAGAGGAAGACGACCTCGGGGCATTTTTGGAAGAGGTTATAAGTAGTGATGATACAGTTGAAGTGACGGAGTACGGAAAGGAAATCTTTTCGATGATTAACGGACAGGACTTAAAGGTGTAGCGGGAAATGCGTATTTAATCAGTGAATCTTTAGAATAATGATTTATTTGGAGGAATAGTGTGAAAAATCACACTGATATGCTGATTTTTCACACGGCTATTTGTGCCGGAGCGTCACAAATAGCCACTGATGGCAGACGAGAACTGGATGTTCTCGTCGCCACTCCGTCGCTACGCTCCGGAATGGAGATTAATATGAGTGTTTCATATGATGATGTTATCAACTACTGGCAGGCGATGAAGGTTAATTCAGCGGCGGATCTTGATGCAATCGTAAATGGGATGGCTATAAATCTGGCTTATCACACGACGAAGATTGAAGAGCCGGATGTGACGTTTGAGGATACAAGAGAGATATTTGAGCATGGCAGGGTGATAAAGTATACCGGTGATGTAAAGACTGTTTTTGCGCTTAAAAATGCCAAGCGGGGTTGGGATGAATTATTGAATTCTTTTGACAGAAAAGACTGCATTGATGAGAGATTGATCAAAGAATTCCATAGGGCTTTGACAGAGGGCACCTATGATGAAAGGCGATACGAAAAAGGCGAACGACCGGGTGAATATAAAATTGGTGAATATGTAACCGGAAGATATGAAATCGGAGCTTTGGCAGAGGATGTTCCGGAGGAGATCAATGAACTCTTGGATGACATATCTGATGTGAAAAATGATAAGGCTTTGACGGCGGGGGCATTTTTCCATGCGAAGTTTGAAAACATCCACGCGTTTGCAGATGGTAATGGAAGGGTGGGGCGCCTGCTATTGAATTATTTTTTCCTGATGCACGATCATCCTGTCGTTGTGATACATATTGAGGACAGGAAGGAATATATGCGTGCGCTGGAGGCGTGGGACAGCAAACAGGAGCTGAGACCGCTTGAGGAGTTTTTGCGTGAACAGACGGTCAAAACATGGGAAAATAGGCTCGCGTAATGTTGGAAAAGTTGCAAAAACACCATTGAAAAATGTTGGAAAAGTTGCAGTTTTGGCAAAAAAAATGTTGGAAAAGTTGCAGTTTTCAATAAAAATGTGCTTGATTTGGTCGTTCTTGACTTTATTACCTCAAAATGATATGATAAAACAATAAAAAACAATAAAAGCTGGCGAAAACAATAAAGAACAATAAAAGCATGCAAAAACAATAAAGAACAATAAAAGAATAAAAAAAAGTTGGGCAAAAGAATAAAGAAAAACTGAAAAAACGATTAAAACTCGTTGTGGAGGGAGCGTATGCAGGCTATTATCCTGGCGGCCGGTATGGGACGCCGTTTGAAGGACTTAACCAAAGACCAGACAAAATGTATGGTCACTGTGAATAATGTCTCACTTATAGAGCGACTTTTGGGTCAGCTTGACGGCCTTCACCTGTCGCGAATAGTGATGGTGGTCGGATACAAGGCCGACAAATTGATGGAGTTTGTGCAGGGGTTGCCTGTGAAAACTCCTGTTGTTTTTGTTGAGAATAATGACTATGCTTCTACGAATAATATTTATTCACTCTACCTGGCGAGAGAGTATATGACAGATCAGGATACAATCCTTTGTGAGTCGGACCTGATCGTGGAGGACTCGGTGCTGACAGAGCTTGTGGCTGACGAGAGACCGGATCTGGCGCTGGTTGACAGGTTCGAGAGCTGGATGGACGGGACTGTTGTCAAGCTTGCGGCAGATGACCGTATCACGGCTGTTGTTCCGAAATCGGATTTTGACTATGCACAGACGGGGGATTACTACAAAACCGTAAATATATATAAATTCAGCAAGGACTTTTCGACAAACCAATACATGCCATTTTTGAAGGCGTATATCGATGTGTTTGGAAACAATGAATACTACGAGCAGGTGCTCCGTGTCATAACCGTGTTCGAAAAAACGGGGATTCGAGCGAAGTGTCTGCATAATCAAAAATGGTACGAGATCGATGACATCCAAGATCGCGATATCGCAGAGGGACTTTTTGCGGAGGGCGATGACAGGATCGCACAGATGACCCAGAGATTTGGTGGTTTCTGGAGATATCCTCGACTTCTTGATTTTTGTTATTTGGTAAATCCGTATTTCCCGAGTGGGCGAATGATGTCTGAAATGGAGTACAATTTCAGGACGCTCCTCACCCAGTACCCATCGGGCGAACGTGTGATATCGCTGCTCGCACAGAAAAACTACGGCGTCAATGCTGACAAGATCGTAGTCGGAAACGGCGCGGCGGAGCTTATCAAGGTGTTGCTTGAGCAGGAGGATGGATCGATCGGATTTATCCGCCCGACATTTGAGGAGTATCCAAACAGATATCCAAAAGAAAAGAGTGTATATTTCGACGCGGAAGGACCTGATTTCAGATACACGGCTGAGGACATCAGGAAATTTTTCCTGGAGGATGCCGTGAAAAATGTCGGTATGGTCATTCTTATAAACCCTGACAATCCGTCCGGAAACTATATCCCAAAAGCAGAAGTGCTCCAATTGGCATCTGATTTTGAGGAAAAGGGCGTGAGACTTCTGGTAGACGAAAGCTTTGTTGATTTTTCCGACGAGCAGGATCCGACATTATTACACGACGAAATCCTGTCAGAACATCCAAATCTGATCGTGATGAAGAGTTTGTCAAAATCTTACGGAATCCCGGGACTTAGACTTGGGCTTCTGGCATCAGAGAACAAAATGCTTGTCCGCAAGGTGAAAAACAATATCTCGATCTGGAACATAAACTCGTTTGCGGAGTATTTCCTGCAGATATTTGAAAAATACAGAGGTGAGTACGAGAGCGCGCTTGCGCGGTTCAGGGAAGAAAGGGATTTCCTGATCGACAGCATAAGCAAAATCCCCGGACTCAGATCAATGCCGAGCCAGGCGAATTATCTGATGGTGCAGACCGATACAAACATCATCACTGCATCTGATCTTGCGAAAAAGCTTCTGAGTGAGCAGGATGTGCTTGTGAGAGACCTGACGAACAAAGTGAACCGCGATGACCTGATCAGGATCGCGATACGAAGCAGAGAAGAAAACGAGAGGATCGTCGAGGGAATGAAGCGGGCTATGGAGTGAAGGAATGGTAGTTGAGATTAAAAAAACAAGCGCCAGAGCATGGTCTATGTTGGGACAGCGCGGTGCGATTTTTTCTACATTGATGCCTGAACTGGCCGGTAGAAATGAAAATATAAGGCTTGTTACAGCTGATCTATCGCTGCTCTCAGGAATGGAACGGTATATCCGAGACTATCCTGAGCAGTTTTTGAATGTTGGTATAGCTGAGCAAAATATGATCGGTATAGCTGCAGGAATGGCTATGGAAGGACGCAGGGTATTTGCGACTACATATGCTTCATTTATCGCAGTTAGGGCGCTGGAGCATGTGAGGCAGCATTTGGGACATCTGAAATGTGATGTAAAGCTTATTGGCTCATCAGCAGGAGTGGTTGCTTCGAAGTCAGGGATTTCTCATTGGGCGACTGAGGATATGGCTTTCATTCGTGCGATACCGGGGATAGAGATTTATTCGCCGGCAGATGCGATGGAAGCGATGAAGGTCGTGGAGTATGCTGCAACCCACGAGGGACCTATGTATATCAGACTCACAGGCAGTGTGAATTGCCCTGTAGTATATAAAAATGATTATGAGTGGGAGCCGGGTAAAAACATCGTTGTTAGGAGATTCAGTGACGAAGAGGTAAAAGCTGAGGATACGGAAATAATAACAGAAAAACAAAGCGATTCGGATAGTGCGATAATTAATAATAGAATAATTATTCTTGCTACGGGAATGATGGTTGCTGAGTCGATCAAGGCAGCGAAAACTTTGTCAGAGCAGGGTATAGAAGCGGAAGTCGTGGATGTGCACTCTATACGACCTTTTGATGAAGAATATTTGGCAGGGACCGTTGGTCGCGTTCGGAACATTTTTACGGTTGAGGAGCATAGTATCAGAGGCGGTCTTGGTGGAGCTGTTGCGGAGGTGCTTTCGGGGATTGAAGGTGCACCAAAGCTTACCAGGATAGGGATTGATGAGTATATGGATAAGCTCGGAAGTTATGAATATGTACTGAAAATGCAGGGGCTTACGGCGGAAGGTATAGCTCGGAAGGTGGCGGAATGTGTGAAAATGTTGCACACGCGTATAAGCAAGGTGTTGCCGAAACAATAGTAAGCGAAACAAAAGAAAAATACTATAGTATGTTTATTGAATTAAAAAACGAATTGGAGAATAATTGGATTGATTGACGAGTTTTTTGAGGTGTCTCCATATGAATGGGACCGTGAAAAAAAAGAACAAAAGCTAACCAAGGAATTAATAGAGCTTACAAAGCATCACAGGGAGAATTGTCCTGAGTATGCTTCTTTTTTAAATGCAGTCGGGTATGATGAGAGTAAGGTGAAAAGCTATAAGGATATACCGTTTTTTCCTGTTAGGCTTTTTAAGGAAAGAGAGCTCAAAAGCATACCGGATGATAGTGTTTTCAAAACGATGACATCCTCGGGGACATCCGGACAAAAGGTGTCCAAAATATTTGTAGATCAGGAAACTGCGATGCTTCAGCAAAAAACTATGATCCATATTTTGAATGATTTTTGGGGCAAACAAAGACTGCCTATGATGATCATCGATACACCAAAAGTAATGAAGGACAGAACGATGTTTTCCGCAAGGGGAGCTGCTATAATGGGGCTTCAATTTATGGCGAGAAAAATGGTCTATGTACTAAACGATGATATGAGCCTGAATGAAGAGGCTCTCGGAGAATTTTTGGAAAAATACGGAGACAAACCGTTTGTTATTTTTGGTTTTACATTTATGGTGTGGGAGCATTTATATAAACAACTTGAGATGCAAAAAAACAAGATAGATAAGCTGAACAGTAATGAAAAAACAGGGCATTGTTTCGGATTGAAATCAGACAATAATCATGGTCTGAAATATGATCTGTCTAATGCCTGGCTTTTCACCGGTGGAGGGTGGAAAAAAATAGAAGAAGAAAAAGTCTCTCGTGAAGAGTTTAAAAAGCGTGTCGGAGAAGTGACCGGGATAACGCATTTTATAGATCATTACGGAATGGTTGAGCAGACAGGATGTATATATGCAGAGTGTGAATGTGGGCATCTGCACGCGAGCATTTTTTCAGATGTGATCCCCAGGCGATATGATACTTGGGAAGAGTGTGAGATTGGAGAAAAGGGCATACTTCAGGTTGTTTCTGTGCTGCCACACTCGTATCCGGGGCATTCGCTTCTGACGGAAGATGAGGGGATAGTGCTCGGTGAGGATGATTGTCCGTGCGGCAGAAAAGGTAAATATGTGCAGATACTTGGACGGATAAAAAAAGCGGAGGTACGGGGGTGCTCGGACACATATGCAACGGACTATGCGAAATAATGAAAAGTGACAGGAAATGATTATGGATATATTTGAACAAATCACATTCCTTACAGGGAATAAAAAAACACTTGAAAAAATAGGTGATACTGCGACAAGGCCAACTTTTGATGAGCTGACGGTTGATTTTTTGAATGAGTTGTCGAGGGCTCTTTTGTCAAAGGCGGAATACAGAAGCTATGTGGATCTGATGTCGTATGGATTCTGGATCAGAAAATCACATCTTATGAAAGAAAAGGTTCGTTATGAGGGCAGATTTCGGATGGGGCGCGGAGTGGCATTTCATATAGCTCCGTCAAACGTTCCCGTGAATTTTGCAGTCTCTATGACTTCGGCTTTGCTTGCCGGCAATGCCTGCGTGATCAGGGTGTCAGAAAAAGAGTTTGACCAGGTAAGAATAATAACAAATGAGGTTAACAGAATTCTTGAGGATGAAAAGTATATAGAGTTCCGTGATAGGATATGTATAATCCGATATCCTCATGACAAAGAAATCACTGATTATCTGAGTAGTATATCAGATGTGCGTATCATATGGGGTGGAGACAGAACTATAGGGGAAGTCAGACAAAGTCCTCTGCCGCCTCGCGGAATAGAGATGACTTTTGCGGATAGACATTCGATAGCTATCATAGATGCTTCATACTACGCCGGACTCAGTGATGAAGAGGCAAAACAGGTAGCAAAGGATTTTTATACGGATACATATTATTCCGATCAGAATGCGTGCAGCTCGCCGAGGATGGTGGTGTGGTACGGCGGTGCTTCGCAGGAGAGGTTTTGGAGATTTCTAATAAAAAGAGTTGAAGAGGAGTATGAACTCCAACCGGTTGTTGCGGTCGATAAGCTTGAAAAATTCGCCGAGCTGTCAACTGATATAACTCCTATAAGATTGATAGATGACAATCCGATATGTATGCGCATAGAAGTAGATGCTTTGTCAGATAAGCTTATGGATTACAAAATGCTTGGGGGGTATTTTTTTGAATATGAGACATCGGATCTACAAAGCATAACGCCTGTGCTTGGAAAAAGAGCTCAGACTATAGCATATCTGGGAGTTGAACCATCGGAGATTGGTGAGATTGTGCGAAAGGCAGGTGTGAAGGGCGTTGACCGGATAGTACCTGTTGGACACACGATGGATCTGTCGTTTTTCTGGGACGGGTATGATATGATAGAGGCGATGAGCCGAGGTGTTTTCAACGCTGATTGATGGGATGCATAGTTTTGAGAAGGAATTGCGTTAATTGTGGGAATTATGTGAAAACTGTGTAGAAGAAAATAGCGTGAAAAAAGACAAGAAGGGTTAAGAAACTGAACCAAACCTCCGATATATAACAGGAAATGACGATTTTATCTTTTGTTGGAATTGTCATATCGGATGACAAAACACAGGCAAAGGATTGCAAAATACCGAAAAACATGGTATAATCATCAAGTCAAGGAGGATGCGGATCATGACAAACAGAGAAAAGTACATAAACGCTTTTGCAGAAGCGTTGGAAATTGACAAAGAAGGCGTCGAAGGCCTGACTTATCAGAGCATCCCTGAGTGGGATTCTGTAGGACACATGTCCCTGATAGCAGAGCTTGAGGACGCTTTTGATATTATGATGGACACTGACGACATTATCGATCTGAGTTCATTTGACAAAGGGATTGAGATACTGAAAAAATATGACGTGGAGATTGACAAATGAACCGACTGCTTGAAGGGAAACGTGCTGTCATCACAGGCTGTAACCGAGGCATAGGAAAAGCTATACTTGAGGATTTCGCTCGTCACGGGGCGAATTGTTTTGCTGTCATCAGACAGGAAAGACCGGAGTTCAGTGAGTATTGCAAAAACCTTTCTGAGTATCACGGCGTGAACATAGGCATAGTTTATGCAGATTTTTCCGATGAGGAACAGGTCAAGGCAGCGGCAAAAGAGATCGCAGGAACAAAGCTGCAGATAGATATACTGGTAAACAACATAGGCATAGCAAATCCACTCGCAAGCTTTGCGATGACAAAAATGCAAACAGTCAGAGAAATGTTTGATGTAAGCTTTTTTTCGGGACTTACACTTACACAGATGCTTTCCAAAAGAATGATGAAGGCTAAATCAGGAAGCATTGTTTTTATATCTTCATCAGCGGCGTACGATGCCGGGGCAAACCTCGAGTACTCTGCCGTTAAAGCTGCTATCATAGGCGCAACCAAACGACTTGCAAGAGAGTATGGAGCCTACGGGATCAGGGTAAATGCTGTTGCACCGGGACTTACTGCGACGGATATGGGCAACTCAATGAGTGAAGAGGATGAAAGAATAGCTCTTGAAATGAATGTAATGAAACGAAAAGGAGAGCCCGAGGAGATCGCAGGAGCAGTGACTTTTTTGGCGTCGGATATGTCGAGGTTTATGACAGGGCAGGTGCTTAGGGTCGATGGAGGGCTGATAGGGTGATACGAGCTTAGGGAGATAAATGCGGAAAAAGGATTGGAGGGATGCCCTATGAGGAAAGTTCCCATATTTAAGACAATATATGAAGTTGATGGTGTTGATATGAGGAGAGTATTTCCTACGAAACAACGCCAGGTCAGGGATATACACAATGAATTTAAATCGGACAAACGAATATCTAGTATCATGGTGTTTGGAAGCGCAGTATCCGACAGATGTCATCAGGGGAGTGATATAGATATACTTGTAAGACTTAAGGATGAATGTGTGGATGTAAAGAATAAAAATGATATTTCTGAGATGATACAGAATATCTGCGATTGGAATGCCGATGTATTGTGGTTTGATCGGATTGAAGAAACTGATAGGATATATAAAAAAATCCTTGAGGGGGTGCAAATAGTTTGAGTAAGCTACTGAGTAGAGCAAAGGTTAAGCTGGAAAACGCTGAAACAAATTATAAAAAAATGGGTGAAGACGATGCATACAGAGATGATGTGTGTTATAATCTTCAGCAGGCTATAGAGATGTCTCTAAAAGCAATGGTTGAATTAAACGGGTTGCAATATGCAGAGAACCATGATGTTCGAGCAAATCTGAATATTTTAAACCGAAATAACATTCAGGTTCCATTGCAGGAAGAACTCAGAAGTATTGCGTCGACAGTGTATTCGTGGGAGACAGAATCACGATACAAGGATAGCTTTGTTTCGTTGATAGAGGATATAGATCAAGCTATGATAATAGCCAAAGAGTATATAAAAATAGTTGAGTCGATGATTGGCGAAGAAATGATAGAAGACCCACAGACCATGCCTTGAAAAAAGAGGGAAATATGATACGAGTAGCAGACTATATAATAAAGAGAATAGCCGAGGAAGGTGTGAAGCACCTTTTTTATGTGCCGGGTGGGCAGTGTGTCTACCTGATGGATGCCGTACGTCGTGCTGAAGAGGCAAATGAGATCACAAGCATATCTACGCATCATGAGCAGGCTGCGGCGTATGCTGCCATAGCTTACTCGCAGCATACGAAAAACCTTGGAGCATGCCTTGTTACGACAGGCTGCGCTGGGACAAATACAATGACGGGACTACTTCATGCATGGCAGGATAGTATCCCGTGCATTTTTATTTCAGGACAACAGGCGCCTGAGCAGACTACACATGAGTATTTCAAAAAAACAGGAGTCAGACTCCGTCAGATAGGCGTGCAGGAGGCAGATATAGTACAGCTTGTAGAACCGATAACAAAGTCTGCGGTCATGCTTACGGACCCTGCAGATGTCGCCTATGAGGTTGACAGGGCTATCTATATGGCGAAGGAAGGGCGACAGGGACCGACTTGGATAGATGTGCCTTTGCCTGTCCAGAACTCAATGGTGGACGAGGATGGACTGAGAAGGTATGATGAGTATATAAAATATGTGGATGCGTTGACTGGCTATCTTGATGCTGAAGAGAAAAGTGTTCTGTCTCAAAATATGGGAAATGATCCGATCAAACCGGACAGAATCGAAGCAAGTAGCGCTCTTGTGCAGGCTCTTGGTAAATCGTTGGTATCTGATGGCGACGTAGATTATGTAATAGATGCACTGAAAAAAGCTGAGAGACCTGTGATATTTGCAGGGCATGGTGTGCAGAGTGCGCACGCAGAGGAAGAACTAAGGAGATTTGTCGAATGGACGCATATCCCAGTGCTATTCACCAGATTTTCGGTTGATATGATAGAGTGTGATCATCCTTACAATATGGGTGTTGTTTGCTCTGTCAGTGCCAACAGACATGCCAACTTTATCATACAGAACTCAGATCTTGTGATCGCTATAGGAAATCGTTTGTCAATCGATACCACCGGACCTGAGCAAGGGCAGTTTGCTAGGGAAGCTCAAATAATAGTTGTTGATATAGATGAAATAGAGCACCAAAAAGAAGGTGTAAGCATAGATAAGTTCATCAAAGCGGATGCAAAAGATTTCTTGAGAAAAGCCTTGGCAGTGATTGAAAAAGATATAAGCAGTATTGGCTGTGGACTTGATGCATGGATAGATAGATGTATTCACTGGAAAAATGTCCTGTCCGGGTATGAGTATGAAAGCAAAACTCCGGATATGATCGTGTTTAAGCAATTCCTAAAAAAACTTACGGAGCATCTGCCGGAGAAGTCAACAGTGCTTGCAGACGCCGGATTTACAGGAGCGATTATATCATCCAATGTGCATATGAAAAAAGGGGATAGGCTTATACATGCTTATGCTCAGGGGGAAATGGGATTTGTAATGCCGGGAGCATGTGGTGCAGCTTGCGCCGATCCTGAAGGAACTATAGTATCCATTACAGGGGATGGCTCGGCAATGATGAACCTGCAGGAATTACAGACATTTGTCAGAAATGGTTTTAACATAAAGCTGATAATTAATTGTAATTTTGGGTACTCAGGAGTAAGGCACGGACAAAAGGCACATTTTCGAGGAAAATCGAAGGGCACTGATCCGAGTAATGGTCTTGATTTTCCGGATTTTGGGAAGCTTTCAGAAGCTTTTGGCATCAGGTATATCAAGATAGATAAACCGATAGAGATAGACGAAAAGCTTGATGTGCTGTTTTGTGATAACAAGCCTGCAATTTGTGAAGTGAACACTGATCCGGATGAATTTGATCTCCACAACGCACTTGTTATGTATGGAAAACGTAAATTTGGTTTCAGGCCGATTGAGGATCAGTCACCATTTATTGACAGAGATGTATTCTTCGAAGAAATGATAGTGGAACCACTGGAGGAGAGCTCCGGAAAACCGATGTAGGAGATGAAGATGTATAGTAATATGATACAACTACTTGATTGCACATTACGAGACGGAGCATATATCAATGGCTCCGCTTTTGGTGTACCCGCGATCAAAGGAATTATCAAAAATCTTCAGGACGCCGGCGCTGATATCATCGAATGCGGTTGGCTAAAGGATGATCCGCATAAGGAGGGCTCGAGTTACTATCATGTGCCGTCGGATATCGAACCATATCTGATCGAGCGAAAAGATGATGTGACATATGTAACGATGATAGACTGGGATCGTTATGATGTAGATGGAACACTGCCTGAGTTCGATGGCAAATCGATAGATGCTATAAGGGTTGTGTTTCCCAGGGGAAAGCATCGACAGGGAATAGAGGTTGGAAAAAAGATCCGTGAAAAAGGCTACAAGGTGTATTTTCAAGCCGCAAATACACTTGCATATACAGATGATGAGTTGTGTGACTTGGTTGCGTATATGAATGAGTTCAAACCTGTATCACTCTCGGTAGTGGATACATTTGGAGCCATGTATGAGGAGGATGTAGACAGAATCGTCAACATACTATGTGAAAAGCTTGATCCATCGATAATGATTGGTTTCCACTCGCATAATAATCAACAGCTTTCATTTGCTTTGACATCGCATTTTGTAAAAAAAATGACTGAGAATAACAGGGCTTGCGTGGTTGATTCAAGTCTGTGCGGAATGGGACGAGGCGCCGGAAATGCGACTACTGAGCTTGTGGTAAGCTATCTGAACAGGCATCACAACGGAGGATATGACCTGGATGCGGTTTTGGACGCTATAGATAAATACATGGTTGAGTTTCAGGAGAAATATAAATGGGGATACTCCACAGAGTTTTTCATAGCAGGTCTGTATCAATGCCACGTAAATAATATAGACTACCTATTGAAAAATCACAGAACAAATGCGCAGGATATGCGAAACATTATTGAGTCTTTGCAACCGGAAGAACGAAGGAAATATGACTATGATCTGCTTGAAACCAGATATCTGGAGAATCAGAGTAGACTTGTGGATGATGAAGAGACTTTGAAACAGCTTGCAAATGAGCTTAATGGAAAAGTGTTGTTGTTGTGTCCCGGTAAATCACTTGTTGAGAAAAAATCTGAGATAGACGCTTTTATAGCAAAGGAAAAGCCGGTTGTAATCGGCGTGAATGCCGTGATTCAAGGATATATGTATGATTACATATTTTTTGTGAATCAGGCCAGATATGAGTACACCAAAGAGGCGTACAAGGCTACCTTTGATCAAACAGACAAGATAGTCTTGTCAAATATCCACAAAAGTGGTAAAATAGAGAACGAGCGTGTAGTATCCTTTAATCACGTTATAAAGAGAGGATGGAAATACTTTGATAATCCGGCTATCTGTGCACTTCGTCTGATGGATCGTCTTGGTCTCAAGGAGGTTTATTTTGCGGGATTTGATGGTTTCGGACACAAGTATAACGAAAGTTATGCAGATCCGTCTCTACCGTCTGTAAATGCTGAGGATGA